>CAYUFG010000053.1:0-12837 GCA_964443815.1 uncultured Halobacteriales archaeon
GATCGAGGACCTCGACTGACGTCAGTTATCAGCGATCGATTTTCGCCGGTTGTTGCGTGTGTAACTCGGGCTCGTTGGAGGAATCCACACGTATGGTGTAAGCTAGCCCCTCGAGTGCTCGTGTGGGGATGTACTGAACCGCTCGTCTGTGGCGCTATAACCGTGTGATCGATACGGCCTGGGCGGGCGACTGCCAACGGTGGTCGAACAGCACTCTCAAGCAGCGTGGACCTGCCGATCCGGGCGTTCGTCGACGTCGATACGGTTTCGCCAACGGGCGATCGGTCCGTCGTCTCGGTCACGCCATGTGTGGGCGCGATGGATCGTGTCACGCCAAGACAGCACTGGTGGAACTCCGGACATCAAACCGGGACGCCGTTACAGAAATTCGACGGGATGGCCACGATGGGAGTCGTGGGCGGCCGTCAATCTTCGTATGCTAGGTTCATCAACCACTGAGAGAAGGCGTCGCTCGTCGGATCGATGTCCTCGTCACCGACGAAGGGTGATAGCATGTCTCCGGCCATCAACAGAGAGAAATCGAGATCCGCCGCCGTCGGGCTGATGAAGTAGGTGTTGTGTCCGTTGTAGACGGTTTCCTCGCGGTCGACGAGTTCCTGCTCAACCAGTGACTCGACAATGCGGCTGCCCTTCCGGGAGGAGACATCGAGCTCCTTCCAGAACTCGCTCTGGTGGATGCCCCCCGTCTCCCGGACAAGTTCGAGGCCGGCCCGCTCGTCCTCCGAGAGCTCCTCCTCGGCGGCTGACGCGCTCATGTACGAGACTGGGCGCGTCGCGTGTTTAAAGGTGACCTTCGCGCTGGCCGTCGATCGACACCCGCTCGAACGGGGTTTCGCAAGGTGGGCCCGCCGCGAACTCATACTCACGCATGTCCGGCCCGATCCGGATCAGGGACGACGAGCGAGTCCCGTAGCCGTCCCCGTGGACACAGACGCCGAAGTCGTGATTCGCGATGACGTCTGCCGCCCGGTCGAGCCAAGCTCGGCTCTCCTCGCCGGGGTTCGGTTGCAGAGCGGTTCGCACTGCGTCCGCATTGTGGCCCTGCTCGGTCCCGCGATCGGCGTGTTGCCCACCGATGGCGTACCGCCCGTCGGCACCGACGTTGACTACTACGTGGACGCCGGGATCGAAGTTGCGCACGGTCACTCCGCCATCCCACTCGAGGTAGACCGCCGCGGTCTCGTCGGCAACGACAAGGTTGAACCCCTCGTATTCGTGGTCTTCGACGGCTCGCTCGACGTATCGAGCGCCGTCCTCCGCGGTGCCCTCGCCGAGGATATCCCGGACGAGGAGGCCTCTGGAGCGGTCGCCGGCGAGATCCTCGCCGGTCCAACGATTCGTGATCGCCGTGAACACGCCCGCGTCGTTGTAGCCGATCCACGTCCCGCCGGCCTCGACGTCCATCGGCGCGACCGCGGGTCGAGACCAGTCACGGCGTGCTGGCGGGTCGGACGGACGATCCACGCGTTCGTCGCGGTTCGCCGCCGCCACGACCGGTGCCTCCTCGAACACCTGCCACGCGATGACCAGCGTGCACACGAGTACCGGAACGTCACGCCAGCGCTTAAGCGTCAGGTCCACCCGCTCGGAACTTGGAGCGCGCGGCGCTCCGGTCGATAGTCCCGGAGGGAGTTCGAGGAAGGGAATCCACGGTTCTGACCGCTTGGGGCAGTTCGTGGGGGGCCAGGTCGGCATCGACCGCCCTCCGGAGGTCCTCAAGGTCGATCGAGTGGCCGTTCTCCATCTCAACCAGTGCGGCGACGCGCTCCCCCCACTCCGCGTCGGGCACGCCGACGACGACCGCATCGCGTACGTTCGGCAGGGTCCGAAGCGCGGCAGTGACGCGGGCCGGATGGACGGTCTCGCCGCCGGTCTGAATGGCGTCGTCGAGGCGGCCGTGGATCTCCAGCCGGCCCGACGCGCCGCGCGATGCCAGGTCGCCGGTGTGAAGGCCAAATTCGTCGACCGGCGACGTCGCGTCGAGATACCCGGGCGTCACTACGGGTCCGTCCACGACGAGTTCACCAACTTCGCCGGTATCGAGCGGTGTGCCCTCGTCGGGATCGACGATCGTCACGTCGGCGGTTAGGAGCGGCGAGCCGACGCTGTGAGGATTTGCAGCAGCCGCCGAAGGCCGCGCAGTCGCGATTTGAGACGCGGTCTCCGTCGTTCCGTAAGTCGGAAACAGCGGCAGATCGGCGTCCAGTGCCTCGTCAACCAGGTCTGGCGGAGTAGGCGCCCCCCCACACAGCACGGTCGCCAGTTCGTCGTGGGGGGTCCAGTCCCGATCGAGGAGCCGCCGGACCATCGTCGGGACGACCGAGATTGCCGTCGCGCCGTGATCAGCCATCCTGTCGGGCGTCTCGTCGGCGTCGAAGTCGCGCTCCATGACGACTGCAGTGCCGTAGATGGTCGCCCGGACCAGCGGCGCCAGCCCGCCCATGTGGTGCGGTGGTAGGCAGGTGTGCCACCGATCGTCCGGGTGCACCCCGAGCCTGAATGCCGAGCCGATAGCGCTTGCCACCAGGTTCCTGTGAGTCAGGCGAACGCCTTTTGGTGATCCGGTGGTCCCCGACGTGAAGAGGATTAGCGCCGTCTCGTCTGGTCGCCACCGTGCCGGGCTGCTGGACTCGGCGCCCGCGACGGTAGCGGATTCAAGCGAGATGACGGGACACCCCGGCTCGACCGATTCGAAGGCCGACGTGCCGGTTTCGAGTCCGAGCGAAAGGTCGAGGCGGTCCAACCGGGACCGCCGATCCCCAACTGGCTGGGTCGGGGACAGTGGTACGGCGACCGCGCCCGTCCGCCAGACCGCGTGGATGGCTATCGCGAACCGTGGCGACGGCTCCGCGCCGATACCGATCCGGGGTCGCCCGTTCTCGGAGGCGGTACTGATGTATTCGGCGAGAGCTCGCGCCGTCCAAGCAACCGCGTCGTCGATGTCGCGGTAACTGTATTCCGCCCCGCCCGCCGCGTCGATTACCGCCAGCGAATCCGGAGTCGCGCGCCGGCGGTGTGCGAGCAGATCAAGAGACGGCCACTCGCCCATCACGGGTGGGGATCACCCCTCAGACCCAGCCCAGGGGCCTGTGGCACGGTGATGGCTCCATCGGTTACGGGCGCCGGATCGGGACAGAGGTCCGTGCCGAGTCGATCGCCGGTGGCCAGGCCGCAAGCCCGTATCTCTGGAACGGCCGCCGCGACGTGCACAGCTGCGGTCCTAGCCACGACCGCGTCGACCGTCGTCGACACGACGGGTTCGAGGTCGGCAGCACGGGCCTCGCGCGCGACAGAGACGGCACGGTCCGGCCCACCGAGCACCATCGGCTTGCAGACCACCACGTCGGCGGCGTCGGCGGCCCGGATGGATCCAAGATCATACTCGATACACGTCTCGTCGACTGCGATGTCCACTCCTCTCCCCCTGAGGTCGCCGAGGCCGGTGAGGTCGTCCGCCGGCAGCGGCTGTTCGACGTAGGATACGCCGAACGATGCGGCCATCTCGAGCGCGGCCTCGGCGGTTCTCCGGTCCCAGGCGCCGTTCGCGTCGAGCCTGAGTTCGACGCCGGCGCCGGCTGCCGTCCTGACCGCTTCGATGCGATCGCGATCCCGCTCGAGGGAACCGACACCGACCTTGAGTTTCAGGCAGTTCATCCCCGACTCGACCAGGGTCGACGCCGACTCGCGAGCCGCCGATGGTTCGCCATCGCCGATCGTTCCGTTGACCCGTACCCGCTCGACAGTCCTCTCGGTTCCGAGTGATCGATAGAGCGGCGCTCCGTCCACTTTCGCCCGAGCATCCGCCAGGGCAAGCGAAAGGCCGTGTCTGGCAGCCGGCGCATCCATTCGCCCGAGGGCGACGCCCCAGTCGAGTTCGTCGGCCACGGTGGCTGCCGTTTCGAGGGCATCGCGACACGCGTCGAGCGACTCGGTCCAACCCGGCATCGGCGTCGCCTCGCCGACCCCCCGCTCGCCGGCGTGGTCAAGAAACACCACAAACCCTTCCCGCGTGTCGATAGTCGCACTCGCGGTTCCGAGCGGCGGATGGAGTGAGACGGCGAAGCGTTCGAGATGCATTCGATCAGAGCACCTGCGGTGCGATCAGGCCGGCCGCGAACAACAGGGAGTGAACCGCGAGCAGTTGTCCCGTCCGCTCGAGGGCGGGGTTCAATGCCTCACCGTCGGTGCGAGTGAGTACCGTTAGAACGAGCGGTATGGCGACTGGCAACGAGGTGAGCGGCACCAAGACCCAAGGCGCGTAGTCAAATCCAATCCAGAGCACGATCGGGACCAGATAACCCAGCCCGACCGCCGCGACAAACTCCACACGACTCGCTCTGTAGCCAAGGATGACTGCCAGCGTCCGCTTGCCGGCGGCCGCGTCGGTTTCGCGATCGCGAAGGTTGTTGACGACGAGGATCGCCGTCGTGAGACCGGCGGGGGCGAGGCTGGCCACCAGCACGTCGACCGGGAGTGACCCCGGTGGAATCCCCACCGGTGGGCCGCCGGGAAGACCGGCCACGGCCTGGACGAAGTAGGTCCCGGTGACCGCGACGACTCCAAAGTAGACGAACACGAACAGGTCGCCAAGCCCATAGTACCCGTAGGGGTACGGGCCGCCGGTGTACAGGACCCCCGCGAGGATGCTCGAGAGACCGACGACCAGGATTGGTAGGCCGCCGACGGCGACCAGGTACAGGCCGACGATGACGGCGAGTCCGTATGTCGTCACCGTCGCGAGTTTGACCCGTTCGGGAGAGATGAGCCCCCCGGCCGTGACGCGCGTAAAGCCCTCGCGATCCGCCGTGTCGGCGCCCTTGACGGCGTCGAAGTAGTCGTTCGCGAAGTTGGTTCCAATCTGGATCAGCAGCGCGCCGAGCAGCGCAGCCACCGCCGGAAGGGGGCTGAAGACGCCGTGGGCTGCTGCGAGTCCGATACCGAGGATCACCGGCGCAGCACCGGCGGGGAGCGTCTGGGGGCGCGCCGCGATGAGCCACGCTTCGGTCCGGGAGCGCTCCGCGGCCGCAGTCATTGGTTCGTCTTCGGCGGTCCTGCCTAAAGCGACTATGGTTCCTCGAACCGTTTTTCGACGCTGGCCGCGTGGGCCTCGAGTCCCTCGGCGCGAGCCAGCGTCGTGATCGTCTCCTGGAGGTCCGCCAGGCCCTCCGTCGAGAGTCGCTGGACGGTAGTCGAGCGGAGAAATGTATCGACGGAGAGGCCCCCGAAAAGGCGCGCCTTGCCGCCGGTAGGCAGCACGTGGTTGGGGCCACTCGCATAGTCGCCCGCGGCCACCGGACTATCGATCCCCATGAACGCCGAGCCGGCGCTGTCGATTCGGTCGAGCAGCGCCTCGTCGTCCTCGGCGATGATCGAGATGTGTTCCGGGGCGTAGGACTCCGCAAAGAGCACAGCTTCGCTCATGGACCGCGCGAGGAACAGCCCGCTGGCGTCGTTGTCAAAGGCGCCACGGATCACGTCAGCCCGGTCCCGATCGGGGATCTGTGCGTCGATCTCCCTCGCGACTGCCTCCGCCACCTTGGCGTCTGGCGTTGCGAGCGCGACGGCTGACTGAGTGTCGTGTTCGGCCTGGGCTACCAGGTCTGCTGCGACGAGACGGGGTTCGGCGGTCCCGTCGGCGAGGACCAGTAACTCGCTCGGTCCCGCGAGAAAGTCGATCCGGACGTCCCCGCGAACCTCGGCCTTGGCGGCGGTCACCCAGCGGTTGCCCGGGCCCACGACTGTGTCGACCGGTGTTACCGAGTCCGTTCCGTAGGCGAGCGCGGCGATGGCCTGGGCGCCACCAACCTGATAGACCGCGTCCGCACCGGCCTCGTTGATCGCCGCGAGCGTGACGAGATTCAACTCCTGGGCGGGCGGCGTCGCGACGACGACGTGGTCGACCCCGGCGACGACCGCTGGTATGACGCCCATGAGTGCGCTCGAGGGGTACGCGGCGGTCCCGCCGGGCACGTACGCGCCGGCGGAGTCGACGGGGCTGTAGCGACGGCCGAGCGTCCGGCCGCCGAAGTCCTCGCGCCAGTCGTCGGGCAGTTGGCGTTCGTGGAACGCTCGGATGTTCTCGGCAGCCGATCGGATCGCCTCCATGACGTCGCCGTCGACCGCCTTGGCAGCCCGTTCGGCGCGGTCCGTAATGTCGATGTTGCCGACCTCGACGCCGTCGAACTCACGGGCGTATTCACGAAGCGCGACGTCCCCGGCCTCCCGGACACGGTCGACGATATCGCGGACGTCCGCACGTACGGCTTCGACCCCGGCATCTCGCTCGAAGAGCGCCCGGCGATCGCCGGGATCGAGGCCGCCGATCTCGCGGATCTCCATGCCCGCCGTACCGGGTCACCCCACTAACGGCTTGCCCTTCAGACGTACAGGACCGAGACCACATGGAGCGCCGACAGGAACAGCGCCAGGCCGAAAATCCACGCCCCGAGCGGGAGGGATAGCGCCGGGACCGAGCCGGTAGCGGCCGTCAGCACCCCCGCTGTCCCGGCGGCAGTAGCCAGGAACACCGCGTGCACGACCAGCCAGGGCCCAAGTGCCCAGAGACACGCACGGACCCGATCGAACGGCGGGTCCGTCTCGGTCGAGACGCCAGTAGATCGGTTTCGGTGTCGTCTCTTGGTAGCGTGACTGCCCGATCCGCGTGCGCCGGCGCCGGTCACCTCCGACGTGGTGGCGTCCGCCCAATCGTCTCGGGACATCCGCCTCCCCGTCTCGTGCGTGTGTCCCGGGGAGGGCGTGTTCGACGCCGGCGTCCCGTCGTCGGTATCCGCGGACTCTCGCTCGGTGACCGTCCATAGCCCGGCCTCGAGTTCGGCTGCGACGTACGCGTCGTGGCCCAACCGGTCGTACCGAGCGCGTGCCCGGTCGTCGAGCAGCACGTCACGAGCAGCGGTCAGTCGCTTGAACTCGTCGACAGCGTCCGGCTCGTCGCACACGTCCGGGTGGCGATCCTTGACCCGCTCGCGGTAGGCGCGTCTGATGGTCGCCTTCCCGGCGTCGCAGTCCACCCCCAATTGGTGGTAGAGGCTCTCCCCCATCTCCCCACGTCACGCGTTATATCGAGATGCACCGATTTGAATGTGTCCGAGAATTCAATACCTGATACGCGGACCGGAAGGAAGCGTTTTGCCCGACGGGGCCTTTTTCGATGGTGTGAACACAGACGATGTCGCCGCGCTGATCCGCAACGGCGTTCCGGACGCGACGGTCGAGGTGTCGACGCCCCGGCACCCGGACGACGACGATCACTACGCCGCGACGGTCGTCTCGCCGGCCTTCGATGGCGAGTCACTCGTGGACCGCCACCAACAGGTGTACGACGCGCTTGGCGACCACTTGACTCGCGACATTCACGCGATCGAACTCGAGACGTACACCCCCGCCGAGTACGAGGGGTAGCACAACGGCTTTCCCCCTGCGCCGGTTTACTCCGACCATGACGTTCCAGCCCGGCGCGGAACTCTCCGACAACGAAGCACAGGAACGCGCCGAGACCGCCATCGAGGAGAACGAGGTCGTTCTGTTCATGAAGGGCTCGCCGATGATGCCCCAGTGTGGCTACTCGCGGAAGGCGCTGGCGCTGCTGCAGCGCCACCGCGAGGACGTCGAAACGGTCGACGTTCTGCAAAACCTCGAGGCGTACCGAACTGCTCTTGAACCACACAGCGGCCGGGAGACGATCCCCCAGACCTACGTCGACGGCGAGTTCATCGGCGGGAGTGATATCCTTGAACAACTGGAGGAACGCGGCGAATTGGCCGCGAAGGTCAACGCGACGCCGGCCTGACGGATGACTAGCTGAAGCCTGCAGCTTCAGTCATTGGAGGGCGACAACCTCACACCAGCGGACCGAGCTCGAGGAGTTCCCAGAGCCCACTGCCAACCACCGAAGTGACGAGCGCGAGCAGCACACCAGCGCCGAAGTAGGGCGGTTCCTGGCGTACGTCGTGAAAACCCATCCGGTGGGTTGCGCGGGTACCGCCGGCCTTTGCCTTCCCGTCGCTCATTGTGAACCTAATGATCGAGATGAACAGCGTCACGATCGCCTCTCCGTAACCGAGTTGCAGTGCGAAGAAGGCGAACAGGCCGATGTAGATGCCAAGCTCCAGAGCGTGGACCTCGGTGAAGGTGAGGTGTCGAGTGACCGGTAGGTCCGGTCTAACCGGATGCGTGTCGTCCTCGGGCAGCCAGGCGACCGGCATAGTTTTCGTCACGATGTCGCATATTATTAAACTACGTGTCGGCATGGAACAATATGACGATCGAGTGACGGTGGTCGTCGGACCCGAAGACGTCGAACCCTCGCCCGAACCGGCTCTCCAGCCGCCGCCGATCGGACAGTATTTGTGACGGGTGTTCGTCAACCCCGCCAGAGAGCGTGTCCACGCTACAGCGGCTGTTCGGCGACCAAGCCGACGTGGTGCGGGACCTGAACTTCCAGCTCGTCCTGCTCGCGGCGGTGCTCGTGCCACTCGGCAACGGCCTGATGTCGCCGATTCTCGACTCGTTGATCGGGCCCTTCGGGGCCTCGCCCGCGAGCATCGGTCTGGTCATCTCGGTCTTTCTGGTTCCATCGATCGTCATCATGCCCCTTGTGGGCGTCCTTGCCGACCGAATCGGCCGGAAGCCGATCATCGTCGGATCACTCGTGCTGTTCGGCCTCTCCGGATCGGCGATCGCGCTGACGACCGACTTTCGGGTCGTGCTCGGCTTGCGGCTCCTGCAGGGGATTGGCTGGGGGAGTCTCACGCCACTGATCATCACGGCATTGGGAGACTTTTACGCCGGCTCACGGGAAGCGACCGCACAGGGATTGCGGCTGAGTGGGAGTTCCGTGGCAGCGAGCGGGTTCTCCTTGCTTGCGGGGGCAATCGTCGTCCTCGCGTGGCAGTATCCGTTTCTGCTCTACTTGCTTTCCCTTCCGATCGCCCTCGTGGTCGCGGTCTGGCTTGACGAACCTACCGACAGTAACGACGACGGCGACGCGGCCGGCTCGCTCTGGGGGTATCGGGACGATCTTCTGGCACTCCTCAGGCACCGCCGGGTGCTGACTATCGTCGTCGCACGGACACTCATGATTGCCGTCTGGATCGGCTTTACGACGTACAACTCGATCATCGTAATCCGGATCCTCGGCGGTACGCCCGTCCTGGCCGGGCTGTTATACGCGGTCGCGACGCTCGCGATGGCTCTCGGCGCGAGTCAAGTCGGGCGCGCAACCGAGTTTTTCGGGAGTCGGTATACGGTCCTGCTGGTCGCAAACGCCGTCCTAGGGCTGGGCTTCGCGACTGTCGCGCTCGCGCCGGTGCTGGTACTGGCAGGCGTCGGCGTAGTTGCGGTGGGGGCCGCCCACGGCATGGCCGTCTCCGTCTACCGGAGCCTCATCACCGGCTTCGCGTCCGAGTCCACCAGGGCCGGCCTGGTCAGTCTTGGCGAGGCGGGTGCCCGCGTGGTCGCGACGACCGCGCCGATCGTCATGGGGGCGATCATCGCCGGGACGACGGCCAGCCTCAGCTTTACAGGAGCCGTCCAGCTCGCGAGTCTCGCGGTCAGTGCGGCGGCCGGTGGCGGCGGAATCCTCCTCGTAGCGGTTGCGAGTCGGTCTGAGCCGATCTGACGGACGTCGTCCGAGTATCCGATCCCGTCGAAGTAGCGACCGGGGCGGTCGATCGCCCAGACTCGTTCCACGATTTCAGCCACGTGTACCTGCCGGCCCCTGCGACACAGCCGGTAGAATCACAATTCGGATGACCCCCCGGCCACGAGTGACTGCCACCAGGTGGTTACGTGACGGAGAAACGCGAATACACGGACGATTATCCGGACCGGACGCTGTACATTCCTGGCCCGACCGAGGTCCGCCAGGAGGTCATCGAGTCGATGGCCCAGCCGATGTTCGGCCATCGGATGGACCGAATGACCGACCTGTACACGACCATCGTCGAGGATACGAAGGACTTCCTCGACACGGACAACGAGGTCATCGTTTTGACGGCATCGGGGACGGAGTTCTGGGAGGCATCGACGCTGAACCTGGTCGACGAGGAAATACTCGTTGCAACGTGCGGAAGCTTCAGCGAGCGCCACGCCAACGTCGCCGAGCGCCTCGGCAAGAACGTCGACCGCCTCGAATACGAGTGGGGCCGTGCGGTCAAGCCCGGAGACGTCCGCGAGGCGATCGAGGCGGCCGACGCCGAATACGACGTGGTGGCGTGCGTCATGAACGAGAGTTCGACGGGTGTGCGCAACCCGATCGAAGCGATCGGCGACGTCGTCGCCGAGTACCCCGACACCTACTTCGTCGTCGACGCGGTCTCCGCGCTCGGCGGTGACTTCGTCGACATCGACGCCCACGGCATCGATGTGATCTTCGCCTCATCTCAGAAGGCCTTTGCTATGCCGCCGGGACTCGCAGTGTGTGTCGTCAGCGAAGACGCCTACGACCGGGAGGTATCCAAGGAGAGCGCCTCGTGGTACGGCGGGTTTCAGCGCTCGCTCGACTACTACGACCGCAAGGGTCAGACCCACTCGACGCCCGCCATCCCGATCATGCTAGCCTACCGCACCCAGATGAAACACATGCTCGCGGAAGGCCACCATACGCGGAGCGAGCGCCACCGCGAGATGGCCGAGTACACGCGGGAGTGGGCCCGACAATACTTCGACGTGTTCCCGGAGTCGGGTTACGAGTCCCAAACCGTCGCCTGTATCGAGAACACCCAGGGAATCGACGTTGCCGGCACCATCGAGGCCGTTGAGGAGGAGTACGGGATGGTCTTCTCGAACGGGTATGGCTCGGCCCTCGGGGAGGAGACCTTCCGTATTGGCCACATGGGCGAGCACGACGTCGAGTCGGTGACGGCGCTGACGGACGCCATCGAGGACGTCGCCGATCTTTGAGCCCGGGTGGGCAAGCCCAGTTGCCGACACCACTCAGGGGAAACTGGGCCGCTCCTCCCGCGTTCGACCACACGCGAATCGGTTTTGAGCAGGACTCCGTGGTCAGGCCGGCCGCGTCCGTCGCCGCATCCGTCAATTGCGGTCACGACGACAGCGACCAACCGGATTCTATTGTCACCGAACGGTATCGCAACAACGACTGTGCCGCTCGAAACGTTCCTGGAGCTGGCTGAGGACCGCGATCTCTCGCTCGTGGTCGTGAACAGAGACTCGCCCACGCCGATCCAGTCACACCTCGAATCGCTCTTCGAGACGCAGTCGGTGTCGGTGCAGGAGGAACACATCCCCGATGGGAACCGCGACTTGGTGTCTCTCCTCGATGACTCCACGGTGATCGCCTCCTCTCCGCTATCCGCGCTCCAGGACGCCATTCTGAGGGAGAATCCGACCTATACACCACGGGCGCCCGTGGTCCGGAAGCGGTTGATCCACCTGACGTCATCGCCAACCTGACGACGTCATATTTCGTTTGCGCGGGTACCCCGAATCCAATAAGGAGAAACTCCTTCTCATCACGATTTCCTGGTATATCGAGCGGCTGGTCCTCGAGAGCGAGGGGGCGAGCACCGCGCGTCCTCCAGCGGCGCTCCCGGATCGACGACGAGCGCGGAACCCGGGACGTCTACGAACAACCTGCGGATGCGGCGGTCGAAACCCACGTCTACGGGATACCCGACTGGCATCCGCCAGCGGAATTCGACGTGACGATGCACGGTGGGTGGACCCGGGAGTTCTGCAATTCGTGGTTCGTTCTGTTCATGCCCGATCGGGGGGATGCTGACCATGCCGCGCTCCCTGCGATCGAGATATCGCCACGGACTTGGGAAGGGTTCTGGACGTACGATCCGGAAACGGTGGAAACGATCAACGGGTATATCGAAGGCACGCTGTAATCCCCACAATTCCCGTCCGGTACGGGGGACGTTCCGTATGTGCTCGGAGGTATAGCGGCGTTGACCGCCGGTACTCAAACGCTCGCCGTCGTCGCAACTGCATGGCAGAGCCGTGTCGGCAGCACAGGTAGATAGTTCTGCAACCCACCGGTGCGTGGTGCTGCCGGCGAAACATTCATCGCGTCCGGTTTGCGGTTCTGTCCGGTAGTTACCCAGTTGATCGGTATCGCCCGCAACACTACCGGGCGAGACTCCCCTGATGGGCTCGGCGGAAGTGAGCCAAATCTACTCCCGATACTTCCGTCCAGCAGTACATTCATCACGTTATCACACCAATTTCTGTCTAAGCCCGTCCGTGTCGAGGAATTCGAATCAGGGAAGCTACCGGATAGTCCGAGCGTCCCCGAGCAGTTACTCGTCTATCTGTATACGAATCGGGACAAGGCGTTCACCCTCTCGGAAATCGCGACCGGAATCGAGGAAGACCCCAACCCGGTTGGAACCGCACTCTCTCGGCTGAAACAGCGAAATCTCGTCAGACACAAAGGGGAATACCGGGCGCTAACCGAGGATCTAACCCGTGTGCAGGATGCGTTCGACCTCCATACTGCGACGGAGCAGCTCGACGACGAGGATGGGGGCATCGATCCGGACGAATGGGACGCCGTCGCTCCGGCCGAACCACACCCGAGTGAACGGGACTGATAAATGCAACCGGAACGAGGAGATATCGTTCGGAGTTCCGACCCGTGCAAGATTGGCGAGGAGCGCCAGCGTCCGTGGGTGATCGTCAACAACAGTTCGCACCCGTTCGACAACGAGCAGTTTCTCGGAGTCGCCATCTCGACCAAGAAGTACGAAGACTCGATTGCGTTGGGTACCGACGTATGGGAAGTCGGCGGTGTTCCGCGCGAGTCGTTCGTCTCGCCGTGGGCAGTCCACT
>CAYUFG010000054.1:0-8217 GCA_964443815.1 uncultured Halobacteriales archaeon
TCCCGCCTCCCGGAGGTCCTCCCGGACGCGTTCTCGCAACGGCGTCGGGACGGCGGATCGGGCGACGGGGACCGCCGTGTCGCCGGCGTCGTCGGGTGGAACCTGCCAGTAGAGAACGCCCCCGTTCGGGGCGTAGTACTCGACGCTGTAGCGGTCGTCGGCGCCACTGTAGTGGACTCTAGCGGCCCGCCCCTCGACGCGCCACCCTTCCCTCTCACCGAGCGATTCGAGTTCCGTAGTGGTCATCGGGCCTCCTTGTACTGGGATACCGCTATCCATTTCGATCCGATGGCCTCTTCCGTCAGTCGTGGCGGAAACATCTGACTCCGGTGAAGACCATCGCCATCCCGTGGTCGTCGGCTGCCTCGATCACCATGTCGTCGTTCTGTGAGCCGCCGGGCTGTATCACGGCCTCGATCCCCGCCTCAGCGGCGTGTTCGATACCGTCGGGGAAGGGGAAGAACGCGTCCGAGGCCATGATGGCCCCCTCGGCATCCTTCCCGTCGGCGTGTTCGTCGGCCTTCATCGCCGCCAGCCTGACCGCGTCGACCCGGGAAACCTGTCCCATGCCGATGCCGACCGTCTCCGTCCCTGTCGCGAAGACGATTCCGTTGGATTTGACGTGTTTGAGTGTCTGCCAACCGAATAGCATCGACTCGAGCTGTGCGTCGGTCGGCTCGCGTTCCGTCACCACCTCGAGATCCTCTCGTGTCAACGTCTTCAGGTCCCGTTCCTGTACCAGCCGGCCGCCGACGAGCGACTTCTCGGTCAGCCTGTCCGTTCGCTCGCCGATGTCGCCGACCTCGAGGACCCGAAGGTTCTCCTTCGCTAAGAGCCGCTCGAGCGCCGCGCTCGTGTAGCCAGGCGCGACGACGACCTCCTTGAAGGAATCGATGATTTGCGCGGCGGTTTCCTCGTCGCACTCCCGATTGAGCGCGACGATGCCACCGAACGCGCTCATCGGATCCGTTCGGAGCGCCCTGTCGTAGGCCTCGGCCACCGAGTCGGCTGTTGCACACCCTGCTGGGTTGGTGTGCTTGATGACCGCCGCCGCAGGCTCGTCGAACTCCTTGATCAGGTTGAGTGCGCCGTCTGCGTCGTTGTAGTTGTTGTACGAGAGCGCCTTGGCGGCCTCGTTCAGCTGATCGGCGTGGACGACGCTCGCCTCGCCGACCGTATAGTCCTCGTACAACGCCGCGTCCTGGTGGGGATTCTCGCCGTATCGCAGGTTGCTCGCGCGGTCGCCGGCGGTTAGCCGCCTGGCAGGGAACTCTCCATCCTCGTCACCGTCGACGGTGACCGCGTTTGATTCCTCGTCGACCGTGACGTGACCCTCGGCAAACCACTTCACTGCCCGGGGATACGCCCGGAACTCGCCGTCGTAGAGGACCCGGTCCTTCAGCGTGTCGGCGCCGTCGCCTTCGTAAACCGGAACCGGTTCCTGTGTGACGATCGGGCCGGCGTCGATCTCGGATTCGATCACGTTGCCGTGCTCATCGGTAGCGTCGGTAACCACGTGAACGGTACAGCCGGTCGTCGACACGCCGGCCTCGAGGGCGTCTCCCCAGGCGTCCATGCCCGGGAACGCCGGCAGCAGCGATGGATGGACGTTGAGCGTCGTCGGCATGGCATCGAGGAAGGTGTCCGAGAGGATTCGCATGTAGCCGTCCAGACAGACCAGGTCAATATCGTAATTCGAGAGCGCGTCGAGGACGCGCCGCTCGTGTTCCCGGCGGGACTGACCCTCGGGTCGGGTGACTGACACCGTGGGAATGTCTCGCTCGGCAGCCGACTCGAGCACTGGCGCCTCGTTGTCGTTCGTTAGCACGACGGCGAACGAAACGTCGCCGGGCGCCCGGTCGGCGACGTTCATGAGGTTCCGGCCGCGGTTGGAGGCCATGCCGGCGAGTTGCATGTGTATCGACCCGCGTGGCGGCCGCAAATGCGTTGCGGACTCGGCGGCCCGGCCGTGGGAATCTTCTGGGACCGGCTGCAACACCGTCGGCATGGACGAGCCCGAAGATCCGGTTCAGTCGGCGTTCGGTGACTCCGAAGATCTCTACGACGTGGCGAGTTGGGACGTCCGGACGCGGCTCGACCGCTTCTCAGTCTCCCTGCATGGCTGGCTACTGACGGCCCGGACCGCAGCGCTGGTACTTTTGGCACTGACTCTGTTCGTCGGCCTGTTCGGCCTCGCCATCCCGGTCGTCATCGACGAACCGGTGCTCGGCGCCCTCGGGCTCCTGTCGATCGTTCCGGCTGTGGGGCTGGTCACATACTTGTGGCACGGCGACCCCACCCGGCGGGAGCCGATCGAGCCGATCGCTGTGACGTTCGTCCTCGCCGTGCTGTTCGCCACCTTCGCTGCTGTGCTCAACAGCTACTTTGTCGGCCTCTTCAGCCTCGTTCCGGGGATGGTGTTGTACTTCTTCTTCGTCGTCGGGCCGGTCGAGGAGGCGGTCAAGTGGCTCGCTGTCAGGATCCACGCGTACCGCCGACCGGCCTTCGATACCGTCGTCGATGGCGTGGTATACGGGGCGGTCGCCGGACTTGGATTTGCCGCCATCGAGAATCTGGTATACATTCTTGGCGCGTATCTCGAAGCGGGCGGGCTTTCTGCAGGCCTCCAGTTCCAGGAAGCGGCGCGAACGGCGCTCGGCCGGGCCTTCGTGGGGCCGGGGCACGTTATCTACTCGGCCTTTGCGGGGTACTATCTCGGTCTCGCGAAGTTCAACCCAGGCCGGCGGGGGCCGATCGTGGTCAAAGGACTCGTCATAGCGGCGTTCATTCACGGCGTGTACAACACCGCGGTTACGTATCTCCCGCTCACACTGCTGTCGTTCTTCGGCTTCGTGATCGTTTACGACGGACTCCTCCTGGCCATTCTGGTCCGGAAGGTCCGCCGGTACAGGCGATACTACGATCGCGCGACCAGGACGGCGGATCCACAGCCGGCGGATTCCGTCGATTGAAGCCACGACCGGCAGGCTTTTTCGCTGCTCGGGCGCATGCACGACCATGCCCGATCGCGGCCCGCTCGACGCCGTCTCACCACTCGACGGCCGGTACGCACGCTACACCGAGCCCCTCGTCCCTTATGTGAGCGAGCGCGCGCTTATGCGGGCCAGGCTCGAGGTCGAGGTCGAGTACCTCCTCGCTCTGGCCGACCTCGACAAGACCCCACTAACCGTGGATCCCGCCCACCGTTCGGCGTTCCGCGCCCTCTATCGAGATTTCGACGCGACCGACGCCGACGTCGTCAAGGCGCTCGAGACGGAGGGCTACGGCGGCTACGAGGCCACGAACCACGACGTAAAGGCGGTCGAATACTTCCTTCGTCTCCGCCAGCCGGACGAACTCGACGTCGACTCGTGGATCCACTTCGGCCTGACCAGCGAGGACGTCAACAACCTCGCATACCGACTCCTGCTGTCCGGGGCCTGCGAGGACGTGCTCGTACCGGCACTTCAGGACCTCCGGGACGATCTCGCCGGGCTCGCACGCGAGTACCGCGACGTGGCGATGCTCGCTCGCACCCACGGTCAGCCGGCCACCCCGACGACGTTCGGCAAGGAGATGGCGGTCTTCGCCGCCCGCCTCGGGCGGGCTATCGCTCGGGTAGAGGGTACAAGGGCCGATCTTTCCGGCAAGCTCGCCGGCGCGAGCGGCACCTACGCCGCCCATGTGGCAGCATATCCGGACGTCGATTGGGGCTCGTTTGCGGCCGATTTCATCGACAACCTCGGCCTCAAGCACGAGCCGCTGGTAACGCAGGTCAATCCCTGCGACGACATCGCGGCCCTACTCGATGCGATCCGCGGCGCCAACAACGTGATCGTCGACCTCGACCGGGACGCCTGGCTGTACGTCTCTCAGCGTTACCTCGGACAGACGGTCACAGAGGGTGAGACCGGTTCGTCCACGATGCCCCACAAGGTGAATCCGATCGACTTCGAGAACAGCGAGGGAAACCTCTCGCGAGCGAACTCGGACCTGGTCTTCCTCGCCGACTACGTCACCACGTCACGCCTCCAGCGGGACCTTTCGGATTCGACCGTCAAACGGAACTACGGCGTCGCCCTCGCCCACAGCTTGATCGGGCACCGGAAGGCCAGGGATGGTCTCAAAAAAATCGTCCCGAACCAGCGAGTCATGGCGGACGACCTGGCCGCCAACCCGGAGGTGATCGGCGAGGCGGTCCAGACTATCCTCCGTCGCGAAGGCCACGCCGACGCATACGAACGGGTCAAGGATCTCACTCGTGGCGAGCGTGTCTCCATCGAGGCGTTCCGGGACCTTTTCGACGACCTCGATGTCTCGGAGTCGGTGCGCGAGGAACTCAGGGCACTGACGCCGGCGGACTATACCGGACGCGCGGCGGCCCTCGTCGACGATCTCGAGTGAGCCATCACTCGCTCCCGAAGACGAACCCGACGGCGACCGCGTAAAGACCGAGCAGGCCGACGACCGTGAGAAACAGGGTTGGGTAGCCGGAGACGCCGAGGATCACGCCGAGGATCGCCGGCGCGCCGGTCTTGCCAGCCTCTTTCAATACCCGGAGACCGCCGACGACGCCGTTGCGATTGGCCGGGCGAACCATGGAGGAGGCGCCGTCGTTGACGATCGGGTCGAACAGAGCGTCGCCGAAGCCGTAGAGGACACACAGTGCGCCCAGCCACCAGACGTTCGGGACGAACGGGACGAATCCCAGGGCAACCATCTGGATGCCGACGCTCACAAGTAGGGCGAACCGTCGCGAGAAACGCGACACCCACCAGCCGGCGGTCGGGCTCAGGAGGATCCTGACGCCGGAGATGCCGATGAGGAGCCCTGCGATCGACGGCGAGGTGCCGAGCGCCCGCACCGCGAAGATCGGGATGAACGTGTAAAAGGCGAACAGGGAGAAAAAGCGGACGAATCCGCCGGCCAGCACCACCAATAGTCTAGCGTCGCCGAGTTCTGCCGCGATTGAGCGCCCGTAGCCCCTGAGCGTCGCGCCGACTGACACACTGCCGTCACGCTCCGGGGCTGTCTCCGGAACGTACAGGTAGACAGCGGCGGCGCTGACGAAGGCGAGGCCGTAGAGGGCGAACGGAAACTGCCAGGCAAGCCCGGCGAGGATACCGGCGACGACGGGACCCGCGGCCAGCGCGATACCCGACGTACTCGACCGCATTCCCTGGGCGGTTGTGCGCTTGGAGCCGTCGAAGAGGTCTCCGAGCAGCGTGACGGTCAGCGGGGCGATGCCCGCCATCGCGACGCCTTGCAGGCCGCGGAGCCCTAGCACGATCGGGAAGGTTGTCGCTACGGCGACAGCCAAGCCCGCCCCCGCATATAGCAGAAGGCCGGGAATTGCGATCCACCGCCGGCCGACCACGTCGCCGAGAACGCCCGCGACCGGCGCGAGGAGCATCGGTGGGAGCGTGATCGCGGTGATGACGAGACCAATCCGCGCGTCGGAGACCCCGAACGACGTGGCCATGCCGGGCAGCGCCGGCGAAACGACGACGCTCAGCGGCAACATCGCTGCGATCGACATCACTGCGAGGAAGGCCGGCCGCTTGGCGAGGAACCGGAGGTCCTCGCGCGTCGATGACCCGCGTTCGGTCACGGGTCGACCCATCGTAGGACGCCGACAATAGCTCTTGGATTTTGCACGAACCGGGCTTAGGACTGCTCAAGCCGCGTGACGTCTGCGAGGGTCTCGCGACGCCGGACGATCCGGATATCCTCACCCTCGAAGGACACCTCGGCGGGCCGCGGCTGGGAGTGAAACTGGTTGGCGAGTTCGTAGCCATAGGCGCCGGCGTTCCCGATGGCGAGCACGTCCCCCCGCTCCGGGCGGGCGATCGGTCGGTCGGTACAGAACACGTCGGCGCTCGTACAGCACGGTCCGCCCACCGAGACGGGATGCGGGTCGCGTTCGGGCGCACTCACGTTGCGTATTGGGTGGTAGGAATCGAACATCGCGGGCCGGATAAGCGTCGCGAGCGATGCGTCGACGCCAACGACTGTCGTCGATGGCGCTTCCTTGATCGTATTGACCTCGGTGAGGATGAGTTCCGCGTCCGCAACCACGTAGCGCCCGGGTTCGAGGGCGAGCTGCGCGTCAACGCCATCCATCGCTGCCCGTACCCGGTCGCCGACTTCGTCCATATTCAGCGGTCTTTCGTCCTCGCGATAGGGGACGCCAAACCCGCCACCGATGTCGACGAACTCGAGATCGTGGCCCGCGTCGGTGACGTCGGCCGCGATCCCGGCCACACGCTCGATCGCCCGCGCATGGTCGTCGAGATCCGCCTGCAGGACGCCACTCCCCACGTGGGCGTGGATCCCGACGAGGTCGAACCGCTCGGCCACGGCCGCCGCCAGGTCGACCACGTCGCCTGCGGGGATGCCGAACTTCGCGTCCGCGCCGGTGGCGACCTTCTCGTGGTGGCCAGTCCCGATGCCTGGATTCACGCGGATGGCGACGCGCCCGTCGAATCCCCGATCGGCCAGGCGGTCGAAGGTGTCCTTGGCCCCTGCCGTGATCGTCAGGCCGGGATGGTCCGTAGCCAGGGCCGCCGCGTAGTCGAGGTCCCGATCCGGCGGGTTGACCGCGGTGTACTGGAGCGAGTCCGGGTCCGCGCCCGCGTCGATCGCCCGCTCGAGTTCGCCCATGGCCGCACACTCGATGTCGCCACCGGCGTCGAGAATCGCCTCCAGCACCCGCCGGCCGGTGTGGGCCTTTGCCGCGTACATGACGTGGGCGTCCGGAAATGCGGCGGCGAACCGCTTGTAATTCTCCTGGACCCGGCCGGGGTCGAGGACGTACAACGGCGTCTCTCGGGCGTCGGCGATGTCGAGGAGCCGCCCGTGGTTCCAGTCCCCGAGGCGGCGAACGAGCGGCGAGGCGTGGCTCATTGGGGTAGTTCGGGCGGCGGGCGCACACAAGGATTCCGTTTCGGTCGGCGATCCTCACAGCTTCGTGCCTGTCTCAGTCCCGCAGGGCGGCTTCGCGCTCGGTCGCCTCGAGGGTCGCTTCCTCGACGTCCGTGGCGACGATTGCTGGCTTGTACGCGCCGCCCTCGAAGAGATCGTGGTCAGCGACCGAGGAATCGACGTAACGGGTGAACGCACGCCGTTCCGGAGGCAACTCGCCGTAGAGGATTTCGTCTGTTACGAGGTCGTACACGGGGATACGCGGCGTGAGTAGCGTGTTCTCGCCGACGATGGAGCCCTCACCGACGACGAACCCGGAGGTGACGCGACACCCCGCACCAAGTGAGACGCCGTCCTCGACGACAACGGGCGTGCTCTCGACCGGTTCGAGGACGCCGCCAATCAGCGTGTTGGCACCAAGTTTGACGTTCTCGCCGATCTGTGCACACGAGCCGACAGTGTCACACGAATCGACGAGCGTACCGTTGCCCACCTGGGCACCGATGTTGACGAACGCAGGACTCATTAGGATGACGTCGTCCCCGAGGTAGGCGCCACGTCGGACCACCGTCCCGTCGGGCGTGTTCCGGGTCCCCCGATCCCCGAGTTCCGCTGTGTCCAGCAGCGGGAGGACGTCGTTGTAGGTTACGTCGCCATATTCGTACTGAGTGATCTCGCGCAGGCCGAAATTACAGAGGATTCCCCCCTTGACCCAGTCATTAGCAACCCACTTGTCACCACGCCGCTCCGCAGCTCGGATCTCCCCGGTCTCAAGTGCGTCGAGGAACTCGTCGAGCAGCGCGCGGTCCGCCTGCGTTGCCGTGCCGGCAGTCAGGCCGTCCTCGTACCGGGCGTAGAGGTCTCGGATGTCGGATTCCAGACTCATGTGGCGTCGATAACCTCGCCGAAGGTATACCAGCCGGGGTTTTGCGCCGCGAGCCAGACGACCGCGTCGAGCGCACCGGCCGCAAAGACGCCACGGTCCTCGGCGCGGTGGGAGATAGTGAGCACCTCGTCGTTGTCGCCGAGTCGCACTTCGTGCTCGCCGCGGACGTCGCCCAGCCGACTCACGAGGACACCGATCTCATCGTCGGACCGCGGCTGAACGCCCTCCCGACCGTAGACCGGCTCGAGGTCGCGGTGGGCCGTGATCGTCTCGAGAATCGACTTCGCCGTGCCGCTCGGTGCGTCGATTTTGTCGTTGTGGTGTGTCTCGGCGAGTTCCACGTCGTACCCATCGAGTGCCTCCATGGCGGGCTCGAGTGCCCGAAGGAAGGCCTGGATGCCCCGAGA
>CAYUFG010000054.1:8317-12801 GCA_964443815.1 uncultured Halobacteriales archaeon
ACGCCGAACTGGACGGTCACGTCGTTGCGGTTGGCGGCCGAGTCGAGGATCGCCCGCCCCATGCGGCCGGAGATACCACTGACACCGATTCCGACTCGCCCGCCGCTCATGCCTCGATGGGCTCGGCGGCGAGTGCCTCGAGGACCGCCTCGAGGTCGTCGCGGTACTCGTCGCTAAGGGGGGTGAGCGGCGAGCGGACGCGTTCGGGTATGTACCCCCGCATCCCCATGGCGGCCTTGACGGGGATCGGGTTGGTCTCCCAGAACAGCGCCCGGAACAGTGGCCCGAGATCGTGGTGTATCTCGCGGGCACGTTCATAGTCGCTGCCGAGGGCGTTCCGGACGAGTGAAGACATGCGCTCGGGTTCCACGTTGGCAGCGACGCTGATGCAGCCCGTCCCGCCGACCGAGAGGATCGGAAGCGTCTCACCGTCGTTGCCCGACAGGACGTCGAACTCCTCTTCTTGGGTGCGTTCGACGATTTCGGAAACGAGGTTGAGGTCGCCGCCGGCGGCCTTGTAGCCTTGGATGTTTGGATGGCTCGCGAGTTCGACTGTGGCGTCCACGGGGATGGACTGGCCGGTACGCGAGGGCACATTGTAGACGATCTGTGGCACGTCGACGGCGTCGGCGATGGTCGTGTAGTGTTCGACGAAGCCCTCGTGGAGGGGCTTGTTGTAGTACGGCGAGATGAGAAGCAGGCCGTCGGCGCCTGCTTCGGCGGACCGGCGGGAGAGCGATACCGCCTCGCGAGTGTTGTTCGACCCCGAGCCGGCGATCACGGGCACATCGTCGACGGCCTCTACGACCGCCTCGACGACTTCGACGTGTTCGTCGTGGCTGACGGTTGCTGACTCGCCTGTCGAGCCCATCGGGACGAGCCCGTCGACGCCAGCGGCTTCGAGGCGTCGGGCGTCGGTCTGGAGCGTTTCGAAGTCGATGCTGCCGTCGTCGGCGAAAGGCGTGCACATCGCGGGGTACACGCCACCGAAGGTGTCGTAGGCTGTCATGGTTTGATATCGTATCGTGGGTTCCTGATGGTTGCGGTTCCGCGGCGGTCGGCGCCGGCGCTCCTGGGCGAGAAAACGACCCGCGACGGGTTTGCCAGTCCCGCCCCGAGCCTGGGTTACGGTTTGCCTTTGGTGAGGCCGGACGCGACGCTCCGGTGGCGTGGAGAATCGGAGTCGGCCACACGGCCGTCGCGCGTCATGTGTGCACAATCGTGAGGAATGGCCTTAACCGTTGCGGAGCGACTCCGGTCGTGAGAGGGCGTCACACGGAACCGATGGTTTTTGATCGTTGCCGACGAACCGCCTCCATATGTTACGCCACATGGGCCTGAAAGTGCGAATGGCCATCGCCGGCAGTATCCTCTTCCTGTTCTACGCTGCCATCGCCGCCGTCGCGTTCGCGATGTACGGCCAGGGCGTCCTCCCGATCGTCCTCGTCGGGAGCGTCCTCTTCGTCGGCTTCCAGTACAAGTTCGGGAAGTGGGCGGCGTTACGCAGCGTGGGTGCGGAGGATATGCCCGAGGAGGGCGAGTACCGACGCATCCACCAGCGCGTTGAGGAATTGAGCCGGGCGATGGGGATCGACAAGCCCCGCCTGATGGTCGCCGAGATGGGCGTGCCAAACGCGTTCGCGGTCGGCAGGAAGGGTGCTGGGACCGTCGTCGTCTCCGAGGAGATCATGCGTATCCTCGACGACGAGGAACTCGACGGCGTCCTCGCACACGAACTGGCCCACATCCGTAACCGCGACGTCGTGGTGATGGTACTCGGCCAGTCGATCGCCTCGATGGTCGGCATCCTCGTCCAGTTCGCCATCATCTTTAGCGGCCGTCGCGGCATCGGCCAGTTCATTCTCGGGATGATCGCCGGCCAGATCGCCCAGATGCTGGTCATGATCTTCGTGCTCGCCATCTCGCGGTACCGCGAGTACGTCGCCGACGCCGACGCCGCCGAGTACACGAACAACCCCGAGGCGATGGCGCGGGCCCTCGAGAAGATCAGCGACGGTGCCGAACGCGCCAGGGAATCCCGGGCCGCCAGCACTCCTCGGGGTGAGCGCCAGCAGGACCAGGGTCCGTTCGACGCTGAGGACCAGGTCGGCGCGCTCATGATCAACAACGAGAGTCGCGGCCTACTCCAGAGTATCTTCGCTACGCACCCGCCGATCGAAAAGCGCATCCAGGCGTTGCGCGGCGCGTAGATTCGACACCGTCCCGGTTTCTGTGGGTCATGTCGTGTCCGGCCGATTGGGGCAAATTCCACAGCCGTAGCGGGAGAGAACTCACCACACTCCCCTCCAGCGTATCCCTCAGTGACCTTCACCGTCAGCCAGTGGACCGAACCCGATCGGTGCAGCGACACGGAAAACTCTATCCACGACGACGAACCAATCACAGCAATGACCGAGATTCACCCGGAACAGCGGGTCGCCGTCCTGGCGGACTCACAAAACCTCTACCACACCGGGCAGAGCCTCTATTCTCGAAACATCGACTACGCCTCCCTGCTCGAGGCGGCGGTCGACGGCCGGGAACTTACCCGGGCGATCGCTTACGTCATCCGCGCCGATGCCCCCGAGGAGGAGAGCTTCTTCGAGGCGCTCGAGGATATCGGGTTCGAGACGCGGATCAAGGAGATCCGCACCTTCGGCGATGGCTCGAAGAAGGCCGACTGGGACGTCGGCATGAGCCTGGACGCCGTCTCGCTGGCCAAACACGTCGACACAGTTGTGCTCTGTACTGGCGATGGCGACTTTGCTCGACTGTGTCAGTACCTCATCCACGAGGGTAACCGGGTGGAGGTGATCGGCTTCGGCGAGTCGACGGCGGAGAGCCTTGTCGAGGCTGCGGATGGATTCACCGACATGAGCGCGGAGGGTGACCGCTTTCTCCTCTGATGAACGACACCGACGAGCGGACGCTTCGGCGGGTTGCTGATTATCAGTTCGGCCGCGGCGCTGGCGCTGCACTCTTTGGGGCTGCCGATGGCCTGACGGTAACCCACACCAACTCAGGTCGGCCTCGTCAGGTCAAAGCCGAGGCCGGCCGGCTGGTGACTTACGGGACTGACGGGCGGCTCCGACTCGGCGTCGCGGGCGGCCACCGGCTCCAGATGGGGCTCGACCCCCCAGCCTACCGGGTCGTGGTTGGCGACGAGAGCGAGCCGTATGTCCGTGATGGCCGGAACGTCATGGCGAAGTTCGTCCGCGAAACCGACCGGTCCATTCGACCGCTGGATGAAGTGCTCGTCGAACACGAGGACGGCGACCTACTCGCAGTCGGCCGAGCGGAAGTTGCCGGCGTTGGGATGCACGACTTCGAGACGGGCGTTGCGGTCTCTGTCCGCGAGGGTGCGGACTGACGCAACGCAGCGCTTTTGCCGCCGAGGGGAGAATCGGATTTCATGTTTGGAGGAGGCGGCGGCGGGCTCAACCCCAGCAAGATGAAGCAGATGATGGAGCAGATGGGCATCGATATCGAAGACATCGACGCCGAGGAGGTCGTCATCCGGACGGCGGACGAAGACCTCGTGTTCACCGACGCCGACGTCCAGCGGATGGACGCACAAGGCCAGCAGACCTACCAGGTGGTCGGCGAACCCGAATCCCAGCCCCGCGGGGAGGGTGGAACCGCTTCGGCCGACGGGGAGGTGACCGAGGCAGTGGACGCCGGCGACGCATCCGACAGTGGCATCCCCGACGCCGATGTCGAGATAGTCGCCCAACGCACGGGCGCCTCGGAAGCCGACGCACGCGAGGCGCTCGAGGCCGCCGACGGCGACCTCGCCGGGGCCGTTGCCCGCCTGGAATAGTGGGACTGCTGTTCCGGTACGAGGATCGGGAATACCTGCTCCGACCAGGCGAGACCTTTGAGACGGATCTCGGTGTCCTCGAGATTCCCGAGGACGTGTCCCACGGTGACGCAGTCGAGACCCACCTGGGGACCGAGTTCATCGCCCGCGCGCTGCGTGGGCCCGACCTCTTCCACCACTTCGAACGGACGGGGGCGCCGATGTTGCCGCGGGACGTCGGCCTGCTTCTCGGCGAGACCGGCGTCTGCGAGGGCGACCGCGTACTCGACGCCGGAACAGGAACGGGGGTACTCGCGGCATACATGGCGCGGGCCGGCGCCGAGGTCACGACATACGAACGCGATGCGGACTTCGCAGCCGTCGCGCGCGAGAATATGGTATTGGGGGGTGTTGCCGACCGGGTCGACGTCCGGTCGGGCGATCTCACGGCGTCTATCGACGGCCTCGATGGGCGGTTCGACGTGGTGACGCTCGATACCGAGGACGCCCCAGCGATCGTCACTGACGTCCCGGAGCTACTCGTGCCTGGAGGCTTCGTAGCCGCGTACACACCATTCGTCGAGGGAACTCGGGAGGTGGTCGAGGCGGCGCGGACCGCGGGACTCGAAGACGTTACGACTATTGAGACGATCCAGCGGGAGATGGACTTCGACGATCGCGGGTC
>CAYUFG010000055.1:0-12418 GCA_964443815.1 uncultured Halobacteriales archaeon
ATGGCCTTCTCGAGTTCCTCTGCGATGGCACTCCCGCGGGAGACCTGGATTTCGCCGCCGCGGCTCACCGTCGCGGTGAAGAGGTACTCGCCGTCGGCCTGGACTTCGACGGTCTCGCCGGCGTGCTCATCGAGCGGGATAAGCACGTGACGGTCTGTGATCTCCGGCTCGACGATCTCACCCGGGTCCGACCTCCCGGACGGACTCGACGAACCGCCGCTGGATCGGCCCCCCGGCCGCTCATCGAACGTTCGCACGTCGATGTCGACGCCGAGCGTATTCTCGATGTCTGAGATGCGCCCGCCGCCCTTGCCGATGATCTGGGAGATGTCCGACTCCTCGACGTACACGACGGCACGGTTCTTGCCGCGGACCTCGACCGCGACGTCGCCGCGAGCGATCGACCGGATCTCCCGCTCGATTTCCTTGCTCGCCAAGCCCTCGACGCCCGATTCGCGGCGTTCTGGCGCCTCGCCCTCGCCCAGCGGGACGGTGACGACCTGGCGGTTGAAGGTGTAGATCTCGTACGCGGGCTCGCCCGTCTCGAAGTCCCGGATCATGATGACCGGCCGGGCCAGGTCCTCCTCCATGAGCCCCTCCGGAACCTTGACCTCCGTGGTGACGTCGTAGACGGTGGTGACTTCTCCGGCCTCGATGTACACGACGGTATCGACGATCTGCGGGATGAGACCGAGTTCGACCCGGCCGACCAGCCGCTGTAGCGCGTCGATACCGCGGGTCGCGTGGACGACGCCGACCATGCCCACGCCCGCCAGGCGCATGTCCGCGAAGACCTCGAAGTCGTCAGTTTTGCGAACCTCGTCGTAGATGGTGTAGTCCGGTCGGACCATCAACAGGGAGTCGGCCGTCTTCGACATCTCTCCCCCGAGTGCTGTGTACTGGGTGATGTCTGGGCCGACCTGGAGGTCCCGGGGTTTCTCCATCGTCTTGACGGCGAAATCAGACGCCGAGAGGAACTCGGCGACGGCCTGGGCGAACGTGGACTTGCCCGCGCCGGGCGAGCCGGCGATT
Organism: uncultured Halobacteriales archaeon; assembly: GCA_964443815.1. GTDB lineage: Archaea > Halobacteriota > Halobacteria > Halobacteriales > Haloarculaceae > CAYLJD01. The sequence continues at coordinate 1,033 of CAYUFG010000055.1, forward strand.
AGCACGCCCCGCTGACGTTCGAGCAGTCGCTCGCGGAGTTCGTCGGCGTGGTCATAGTCGTCGAGGTCTGTCTTGACGATCGGCCGGACGGCCGTGATCTCCATCGCGTCCGCGAAGGGCGGCCGGGCGATGGCGATGCGGAACTGCCGGAACTGGACGATCGTCATCCCGGGCTCGTCGAGCTCGACGAAGCCATCGGGGCTGGCTCGAGCCCCTTCTTCGATATCCGCCGCGATGTTCAGTAGTTCCGCCTCCGTCGTCACCTCGTCGGCGATGGCCTCGTAGTGCATGTCACCGATGGTCCCCCGCTTGGCCTTCGGCCGGGCGCCCACCTTCAGGTGGACGCTCATCGTGTCGTCGTCAAAGTAGTTCTCGACGTCGAGCCGGTCGACCGACCGCCCCTTCGGCTCGACGAACTCGACCGCGAGGCCCTTCGCGCGAGCCACCTCGGCCTGGACGTCGTCGCTGGTGACGAGTGTCGCGTTCTGTTCTGCCGCGAGATCCCGGATGAGCGCGTCGATCTCGCCTTCGCCCGCCTCGCGTTTCTCTAGCGCGTCAGGTCGCCGGCCGACGTACCGGACGTCGACTGCATCCTCACTCTCGAGGTCGACGAGCCGCTGCAGCTCGGCCAGCCCCTCCCAGCCGGTTGCCCGGCCGTCGTTGGCCTGGGACTCGAGTTCGCCGACGACCGCCTCGGGTATGACGATCGTCGCGTCGGCGAACTCGCCGGCCTCGACGCGTGCGGACAGCCGGCCGTCGATGACGACGCTCGTGTCCGGAACCAGTTTCATGGTGCGGGTTGGCCGGCAGCGCCAATAAGCCCCCTGTCTCGGGGCCGGAGACACGCCCTGGGGTATTTTTACGGGACCCCTCGACCTCCCCGTATGGCTGTAGACCACGACGTCCCGAACGGTATGTCTATCACAACCTACATCGAAGAGGGGGCACCCATCGCGGCAATTCTGTTCGTCTGGGGAATCCTCGCCGCCGTGGCTGCGCTCGTCGTCGGCAACATCGGTGGGCCGGGGTCGATGTTCTCTGTTGTGGGGATCTGGCTGTCGTATATCCTCGGGCTCGCCGGCCTCCTCAACGGCCTGCTGTACGTACTGTGGCGTAGTGTCGATTATCACCGAGCCGGATGACCCGACCGAGGCCCCGTCGAACGCCAGGACTAAATCAATCGTTTAAGTCCCCGCTGGAATCGTAAGCGATCGCTTAACTCCCGATCCGCGCCTCACCCCGCCACCACACCGGCCAGCATCCAGGCCGCAACGCCGAGGACGCCCAGCCCCACCGCGAGCCTCACCACCCCAAACGCCCGTCCGTGGCCCGAGGCGAGGCCAATTGCGGAGCCAACGCCAGCGCCGATTGTGGCCATAGTGGCGGTGATACCGACCGCGTAACCGGCGACGGCGAGAGCGGCTGCCTGGAGCCCCAGCGTCGGTAGGACTGTGCCGAGAAAGGCGATCATAGACAGCGGTGGTGAGAGAGTAAACAGTGCGCCGACGAGACCCGTCTTCAGGTAGGCCCGCCGGGTGTGGGCGTGGTCGCTCGCGGTCCCGAGAAACGGCAGGTGTAGATGTGGCTGGTGATTCCGGTGGTGCTCGTGCTCGTGGGCCCGTGCAGCCGCCCGGTAGCCGCGAACCGAGAGGAGCGTGCCGAGCACTGACAGCGCGGCGACGACTGCGACCGTGCCCAGCGTATCGAAGACGGCCGGGAAACTCCGGTTTCCCAGGAGAACGTACGCGATGGCGAGCCAGGCCACAACGAGCGCGACGTGGCCCGCGGAGAAACAGACACCCACGACCGCGGAGAGCCGCGAGTCGCCGTACCGCCCGGTCAGTGCGGAGATGCCCGCGACGTGATCCGGTTCGAGCGCGTGCGTGACGCCCAAAGCGCCGGCCGTGGCCACCGCCCCAATCGCGGTCGCGCTCACTTGGCGGCCCTCCCGGATACGATGCGAGTCTCGACCATCGGGCGGAATTTGATCCCCCGGCGTATAGGCGTTGGTGGTCGGGGTCTCCCGACCAACTAACTTCCCCGGATCCCTGTCCCGGCCATGACCATCGCCGACCTCGCGCGAGACCTCGTGTCGATCCCGAGCCACCAGGACGAGACGGTCGCCGGCGACGCCGTCGCCGAGTGGCTCCGCGCTGAAACCGACGTCAGTGTCGATCGCGACGCAGTCGGGAACGTGCTCGCGGTTCGGGGCAACGTCCCCCGTCTGGCGCTTGTCGGCCACCACGACGTTGTCCAGCCAGACGCCGACCAGTTGGATGACGGCAACTACCTCGTCGAGGAACGCGACGGCCGGCTCTACGGTCGGGGCAGCGCCGACATGAAGGGCGCACTCGCGGCGGCCATGCACGCCTTCCGAGACGCCGACCACGACGGGCTCGCGTTCGCGTCGTTTGTGGGCGAGGAGACTGGCGGTCGGGGCGCCCGCGCGGCCATCGAGCACGGTTTCGTGCCCGAGGCGGCCATCGTGATGGAGGGCTCGACCGGCTACTCCTCGCCCGGCGTTACTGACGTCGCGGTGGCACACAAGGGCCGTCGTGGGAGCACCATCACGGCGACCGGGACGGCCGCACATGCCAGCGAGGTCGACGCCGGCGAGAACGCGATCTATCGCGCGGCTGACGCCGTCGACGTCTGTCGCGATCTCGCGTTCCCGTCGGCCTCGGTTCTCGGTCACGATCTTGAGGGGAGTCTCGCGGTCACCGAAATCGAGGGCGGTACGGCGTGGAATGTCATCCCCGAGCGCTGTGAACTGACTGTCGACGAACGGACCGTCCCTGGCGACCGGGCCGATCTCGACCGGCTCGAGACACTCCCTGGCATCTCCTGGTCGGTCGATCAAGACCTGCCGCCAATGGCGTGTGACGAGCCGGCGTTCGCGGACGCCATCCTCGCAGCCGCGGGCGTCGAGCAGGACGGCGAGCCGAGACATGTCGTCAAGCCCCACGCGACGGACGCCGGCTGGCTGGCCGAGGCGGGCACGAGCTGCGTGGTCTGCGGGCCCGCCGAGCCTGGCGAGGCCCACACCGCCAACGAGAGCGTCTCGATCGACGTTCTCGAGCGTTGTGCATCCATCTACCGGCGCGCGGCGGTCCGGATTCTCGCCTGATTCCGGCGGGATTTTCCTTCCGGAGGCCGATGTCCTGCCTGGATGAGCACGGACACCTACGACGACTTCCTCGACCACGTCCGCCGGATCGGATATCTCGGCGACGCTGCCGGCCACCTCCGGTGGGATCAGGAGGTGATGATGCCCGAGGGGGGCACCCCCGCCCGATCGAAACAGCTCTCGACCCTCTCGGGCGTACGACACGAACTGCTCACTGAGGACGACCTCGGGGCGATGCTCGAGGACCTCGAGGCCGACGACCTCGGAGGGCCAGCGGCGGCCACCGTCCGCGAAATCCGCCGGAAACACGACCGAGCTCGACGGGTCCCTGATGCCCTCGTGGAGGAGCTCTCCGAGGCGACGAGCAACGCCATCCCGGTCTGGGAGGAGGCGAGGGAAGCCGGCGACTTCTCGATATTCGCGGATACGCTCGCGGACATCGTCGAGCTCCGCCGGGAGTACGCCGCAGCGATCGACCCCGATCGGGATCCGTACGAGGTGCTCTTCGAGGAGTACGAGCCGTACCTCGGGGTCGATACTGCCGACTCCGTCCTCGCGGATCTCCGCGACGGCCTCGTCCCGCTGATAGACGCCGTCGCCGAAAGCGACGTCACTCTCGCCGACCCCTTCGACGGCGAGTACGCACAGGCCGACCAGCGGGCGGTGTGCGAGGCGGCCCTCGACGCAGTGGGCTACGATCGTGAGCGCGGCAGACTTGATACAGCTCCCCACCCCTTCTCGAGTGGGACGCCATACGACGCCCGCGTGACGACACGCTTCCAGCCCGGCGAGCCGCTCGATTCACTCTCGTCCACCATACACGAGTTCGGTCACGCGTGCTATACCCAGGGCCTCCCCCGGGAGCACTACGGTACGCCGCTCGGGGACTCCCGGGACATGGTCGTCCACGAGTCCCAGTCGCGGCTCTGGGAGAATCACGTCGGCCGCTCGCGGCCGTTTTGGAACTACTTCAGCGGGACTGTCGTCGACCACCTCGGCGAACCGGCTGCCGCCGAGGAGTGCTACGAGGCCGCGAACACCGTCCACCCGGACAACTGTATCAGGGTTGAGGCCGACGAACTCACCTACCACCTGCACATCGTCCTCCGATTCGAAATCGAACGCGACCTGATCCGCGGCAACCTCGCAATCGAGGAGGTCCCGGCGGTCTGGAACGAGAAGATGGACGAGTACCTCGGCGTCCGTCCGCCGGACGACGCCGACGGCTGTCTCCAAGACATCCACTGGGCACACGGTGATTTCGGCTACTTCCCTACCTATTCGCTGGGGAGTGTCCTCGCCGCCCAACTTGACGCCGCCGCCCGTGCGGAGCTGGACCTCGACACGCAGGTGCGCCGCGGCGAGTTCGGCCCGCTTCGGGAGTGGCTCCGCGAGCACGTCCACCGGCACGGCTGTCGGTATACCACGCCCGACCTTATCACGCGTGCGACCGGCGAGTCGCTCTCGGCCGCCCCCTTCCTCGGCTACGCCGAACGGAAGTACGCCGATCTCTACGACCTCGATTGAACCGGCCGTTTATTGCTACTGGCCCCCACCGGCCGACCAGATGAGTCTCGAAGCCGACCAGCTCGATCGGTACGCCCGCCACGTCATCATGGACGACGTGGGCCCGGACGGCCAGGCGGTTCTGCTCGACAGCGCCGTCCTGGTGGTCGGCGCCGGCGGCCTTGGATCGCCGGTGATCCAGTACCTCGCGGCCGCCGGGATCGGCCGTCTCGGCATCGCCGACGGCGACGCCGTCGAACTGAGCAACCTCCAGCGGCAGGTCGTCCACGGGACCGACGACGTCGGCCGGCCAAAGGCCGACAGCGCCGCCGAGGCGGTCGCCGCGCTGAATCCCGACGTAACCGTCGAGACTCACGGCAAAATCAGCGCCGAGAACGTCGGCGGGATTGTCGCGGACTACGACTTGGTCGTCGACGCCAGCGACAACTTCCCGACCCGATTCCTGCTTAACGATGCCTGCGTGCTTGCGGGACTTCCCCTGGTGCACGGCTCGATTTACCGGTTCGAGGGCCAGTCCACGACGATCGCTGCGGGTGGCCGCCCCTGTTACCGCTGTCTGTTCCCCGCCGCGCCCCCGGAAGGGACGATTCCCGATTGCGCCGAGGCGGGCGTACTCGGCGTATTGCCGGCGACGATCGGCGCCGTCCAAGCGACGGAAGTCATCAAAGTGCTCCTGAACGTAGGCGAGACACTTGCGGGCCGGCTTTTCGTCTACGACGCCCGCGATCTCGAGACCGAGACGGTCCGGCTCGCGCCCGACCCGGACTGCCCGGTCTGTGGCGACGAGCCAGCCATCGCGGCCGTGTCCGAGGTCGGCTACGACGGCCGCTGTGCGATCGAGTGACTACCGTCCCTCGAACTCCGGCTCGTAGTCGTCCTCCGCGAAGGCCCGGGCGCCCTTCTCGTGGTCCTCGGTGCCGAGCAGAGGCTCGATGGCCTTGCGGTCCCACGCGATTCCCTCTTCGAGGCCAACTTGGGTAGCGAGGTTGCCGGACTGCTTGATCGTCTGGACGGACAGCGGGGGCTTGCTCGCGATTTCCTCGGCGAGATCGGCGACGGCCTCGTCGAGGTCATCCTCCGAGTAGGCTCGTGTGAGGATGTCCAGTTCGGCGGCCTCGTCGCCCGGGACGTGTCTGCCCGTCATGGCGATCTCTTTGGCGATCGAGGGGTTGGCCAGCCGGCTGATGAACTGAACGCCCCCCGCGCCGGGGATGATACCGAGGTCGACCTCGGGCAATCCGACGCGGGCCTCTTCGCTGGCGTAGCGGAAGTCACACGACATCGCCGTCTCGAGGCCGCCGCCGAGGCAGTAGCCGCGGATCTTCGCGATCACGGGGAGAGGGTAGTCCATGATGTACTGGTAGTGATCCCGATCGGCTTCCGGACGGCGGGGGCCCTCTTCGAACTCGTTGATGTCGGCGCCGGCACAGAAGTTGCCGTCCGCTCCCTCTATCACGACCACGCGGACGTCGACAGTGTCCTCATTGTGGTTCGCTAGCCACTCTAACCCCGCGACGATATCTTCACGAAGCTGGGCGGAGAGGGCGTTCAGTGCGTCGGGGCGGTTCAGCGTCAAGTGGCCGACGCCGGTCGACTCGTCGACTTCGGCGATGGTTGTGTCGAACTCCTCGGGCATACGACGCCGGCTTCTCGCCAGGCCCACTTTAAGTGCCGCCCTGCACCGGCGGTCTCCGATTCGATACCGGCTCGCGAGGGTTTGTGGGCGCAGACCTCGCTCCCGACGTACGAAACGTCGGCGGGCCAAAGCCGGTTCGAACCCCTTCTCGGCCGTGAGGACTACGTGACCCTCGTGGCCACACTGGTCCTCGTCGGTGCGTGGGGACGGTTTGTCGACCTGCCTGGCCGCAGGGGCGGCCGGCCTGGCGGGCGAGGAACCGATTCCCCCTCGTCTCGGGCATGCTCGTCGTCGACCCGCTCCACGTGGTCGTACTCAAGGCTGGGTTGTCTCCTCGCGGGCACCGTATTGCTGACTTGTCGAGAGGTGATCGTCGGCGTCCCCGGCTGGCGAGCGTGGTTCGGGATCGCCATCTTGGCTGGGTCACTCGTCGACGCAGACAACGCGGTTGTCACGCTCGGCGCCTGAATCAGGCGGGGACGGGGTCGAGCCGGCGACAGATTTCGTCGTCGACCCCGGCAGCTCGGCCGTCGATCACTGCGTCGAGCGCCTCGAGCGTTTCCACTAGTCGCGGCCCCGGTCTGTTGACGTAGTGGTGGCCGTCCACCACGTAGACGTCGCCGCGACGGACGGCGGCGAGGTCAGCCCAGCCGGGCCGGTCCGTGAGACTGCTCCTATCGTCGAGCGTCTGTTCGATGCCGAAGCCACACGGTGCCGCAATCAGGATCTCGGGGTCGTACTCGAGTATCTCACCCCACTCCCTGGGACGGGACCGAGCACCCGGATCCGCGATGCCGTACGATCCACCCGCGAGATCGACCATCTCCGGGATCCAATGGCCGGCGATCATCGGCGGCTCGAGCCAGTCGAGTACCGCCACCCGCGGACCGCCGTCGTGGCGATCGGCCACGGCGTCGATTCGCGATTCGAGATCGCGACGAAGCGCCTGGGCGGCTCCGTCGCGGCCGAGCGCCGCGCCGATACGCTCGACGTCGTCGAGTACGTCGTCGAGGCTGTGTGGGTCGGTCGTCAGCACCTCGGCGTCGATCCCTAGGTCCGCGACCGCTTCGCGGACCCTTACCGCCTCGACGGCACACACGTCACAGATGCCCTGGGAGACGACGAGATCGGGGTCGAGTGCGGCCAGCCGCTCGCGGTCGATTTCGTAGACACCGCCGTCGTCCGCGGCGGCCTGGACCTGAGCGTCGATCTCGGCGCTGCCGGCGTCCGCGTCGATCCGTGAACGGTTGACGGCGGGCCGTTCCTGCGCCTTCGGTGGATGATCACACTCGTGGGAGACGCCCACTGGCTCGACGCCGAGCGCGTAGACGATCTCCGTCGCCGACGGCAGCAGCGAGACGACGCGCATATTTCGCTTTCGGCTGGAGGGTCCTTGAACGGTTCCAATTTTCGCAGCGGTTCACGAGAAGCCACGACACCGGTCGTGGAACGACCTCAAGACGTAATTCTTCGGGACGATTCTGAAGACGGAAACCCGTCCTTATCCGGACCGTCAACAGAGTGGCTTCGGATCCAACCCCATCTCGTCGAGCCGGGTCTCGTAGCGGTCGTAGGCCGCCGCCACCACCGCGACCGCGCCCGCAACGGCCGCCTCGTCGTCGCTGTCGTCAACCGAATCGGGCCGATCGACCAGACCCCCGACGTCCTCACGGACTTCCCGGAGCATGTCTGCGGCCCCGGCATTGGCCTCGTTCACGTGGTAGCTGATCGCTTGGAGCAGCAGTCGGTCCATCACGAGCCCCACCCCGACGAGCCCGGCTCCGACCCATTCCCAGTCACCGTCAGGGCCATCGAGTTCTATCAGTGACTCGCCGGCGGCCTCGGGCCACGTCTCGAGCGTCGTCTCGGAGACTGTCCGATACGCGGTCGCTGCCTCGGTCAACAACGCGGCGGCATCATCGTCGAGGGCTGAGTCAGCCCAGGATTCGAGTTGCGCTGCGGCCTCGTCCGCGGTCCCAGCCACGGCGCCGGCGACGGTGTCCGATCGAATGTCCGCCTCGGTTGCCGCGAGCAAGAGTTTCTCCGATCCCAGTCTGGAGAGTTCGGTCTCGCACTCCACCTCGACGCGGTCGGCGATCGCTGCCATGCTGGCCGTTGCGTACGGGTCACCTTGAACCACTCGTGACGGATTTATGCGCGACCGGCGCGAGGTCCGGGCATGGACGATGCAAATGCGACGCACGCGTCGGAGGACGACGAGACTGAACTCGACCCCGGCACGCTCGAGCGCCGTATCGCCGCCGGCGAATCAGTCCGGATCTTAGATCTGCGGGATCGCGACGCGGTCGAGGCCTGGCGGATTGACGGCCCGACCGTCGCGTTCACTCAAGTGCCGAGTTCGACCTTCCTGCAGGCAGAAGTGACAGATTCGGTGACTGATATCGCTGCGGACATAGACGGCGACGGGCCGATAACCGTCGTCTGTGCGGAGGGTGAGTCCAGCGCCTACGTCGCCGATCTGTTGCGGAACGCGGGGATTCCGGCCCACAACCTTGCCGAGGGCATGGAGGGCTGGGCACGGGTCTACAGAGCAACCGAAATCGCGGCCGATCCCACGGTCCTGCAGTATCACCGTCCCTCGAGCGGTTGTCTGGCCTACGCCGTCGTTTCGAACGGTGAAGCAGCCGTCGTCGACCCGCTCCGAGCCTTCACGGACCGGTACACGGCGGATCTCGCGGCTCGGGGGGCCGACATCGTGGCTGTGCTCGACACGCATGTCCATGCCGACCACGTCAGCGGTCTACGCTCGCTGTCGGCGGCCGCCGATGTGACGCCGTCGCTACCGGAGATGAGCCTCGACCGCGGCATCGCATACGAGGTCGTAGCCCTCGAGGACGGTGATCGGATATCGCTCGGCGACGCCGCGCTCGAGGCGGTCGCGATGCCGGGGCACACCACCGGTATGACCGGGTTCGCCGTCGGCAACGTGTTGCTCACCGGCGACTCGCTGTTCCTCGATGGCGTCGCCCGGCCCGACCTCGAGGTCGCCGACGATGACGCGCAGGTCGACCTCGCTCGCCAACTGTACGAGACGATCACCGAGCGACTGGAGCGGTTCGACGGCGAAACCACCATCGCGCCGGGACACGTCAGCGAGGCAGCCGCGCGTGGCGAGTCCGTCCACGCCGCGCCGCTGGGTGCACTCCGCGACCGTCTAGCGGTCTTCGACATCGACCCGGAGGCCTTCATCGACCGCGTTCTCTCGGATCCGCCCCCGCCCCCGGCGAACGCCGATCGCATCGTCGCGATCAACACCGGCACCGAGGACGTGGACACCGACGTGGCCTTCGAACTCGAGCTCGGCCCGAACAACTGCGCCGCGGGGACGTTCGACGACTGAGAGGGGCGTCAGAAGGGGAGCCGCCGGCGCACCGCCGCGAGGAATCCGCCGGATTCGGGCGGCTGATCGGGGCCGAGGACCCTCTCGTCCGGCCGGATCACGGTCCGCTCGCCCTCGTTCTCGGCGTCGATGAGGTCGTCGGCTTTGAGGGATGCGAGTGCGTCTTCGAGCGTGTCGATGTCGGCGTCGACGTGGGTCCGGAGTTCGAACACCGTCATGCCGTCCTCGGCGCGGTCGGCCAGCGCGTCGAGGACGGCGACCTCGGTGGCGTCCCGGTCGCGGAACGCCGGCTTCACCCGCATGGGCGTGCCTACTGCGGGCCGGGTCTTACCGTTAATGGGAGCAGTACGCTTATGTGCGCCACGCGGTGAGTTTGTGCCAATGAGTCTCAAGTGTTCGGTCCTCGGACACCGCTTCGGCGACCCCGCCGTAGAACGGTCGCGCGACGAATCGGGGAGCGAAGTGGTGATTACGATCCAGGAGGTCCAGACCTGCGACCGGTGTGGCCACGAGCGGGTCGTCTCGGAGAACAAGGAGGTGACGACCCTCGAGACGCCCGACACCCCGGAGGAGTTGGACGCTTCCGTGGCAGAGACTCCGGACGAACCGACGGGTGGGACGGCTGACGATGGGACAGTCGTCGACGAGGAGTCCCCGGTGACCGAGGCCGAACCGGCGGCCGCGAGGGCGGGGTCCGGTCCGGATCTGAGCGCCGTCGAGGAGGAACCCGACGACGGCGTCATTCTCGAGGACAACTCGGACGGCGACTCCGAACGTGACCCCGGCGCGTGGCCCGAGGAAACCGGCGACGACGGGCCCGAGTGGACACCCCCGACGGAGGTTGAGGACACGACCGAACCGGCTCCCGATCCGAGTCCGAACATCGAGCCGACCGGCGAGGCGCTGACGGTCCCCGAGGGACGATTCCGGTGTCCCTCATGTGGATTCACGACGCCGGTGGATTCATCGTCACTTCGTGAAGGTGACTTCTGCCCGGAGTGCCACACCGGCTCGCTCGCTCACGAGCGCGGCCCGGAGTGAGGCCAGCACGAAACACGTAAGACGCGCCTCGGACAACGGCCGACCATGCGCGAGTACAAGATGCGACGGGGTGAACACCTCGAAGACCGCGTCCCCGACATGGAGGCGTTCGTCGAGGAACATTTCGGACCGGTTACGGGGACGGAGGACTACGAGGGCACGGATCTGCTCGTGGTCGACGACCCGGACAATCCCGTCTTCGAGCGCGTCGTCGCTGGACGGATCCCCTACGGAAGCAAGAAGGACACGCTCGCGCTCCACATCGACGAGAAGCCCGCCGAGGAGGTCATCGCGGAGGGTCACGTGGAGGCTGCCGAGGGCGCGGTCGATGCCAAGAATAACTTCCTCGAGGGCGCGACGGGCCGGGACGCCAAGGCCCGGCGGGAGTCGATGAAACGGGACGTCGAGGACGACGCGGAGACGCCGGACGACGTCTGATTCCGCGACAACAGTAAATATCTCCGGTTGTTAGTCCGACACACGCCGCGTTTTGCGGCGTGACACGACCGCCCACGGTGGCGGGATAGCGGGGGTGAGTGCGGGCAGGGCTCGTCCCCGCCGTTTCTTGTCAGCGGCTCCCGAGCCGATCCCGGCTGATCGCGACGCCGGCCGGCGTGATGATCAACTGGTCGTCGTCCTTCTGGACGATGTCACCGCCGACCTCCCGGGCAACTTGTTTGAGCTCGTCGCTGAT
>CAYUFG010000056.1:0-12251 GCA_964443815.1 uncultured Halobacteriales archaeon
TGGGTATACATTCCGACGCAGAAACAGGAAGCCCTGTCCTCACCAAGCGAGGGGCGGGTAACCCCGAGCGCGGTAGGTCAGGGCAGTTCACGGTCGGAAACACCCGTTTCGTTCGAAGAGATTGATCGGTACATCGATCTCTATACTTGATGTCAGGAGAACGATCCTGGTTAGTATAAGTAATAAACTGTATATCGCGATACCAAATCTTGTCGAGTCCTCGAATCCGATCGGCTCCTCCGGGAGCACGTCCACCCGGGTTCAACGGGTTTCGAGAGTACCCGTATTAAATAGGAATGGACGTCGCCACACCGGCTCTGGAGCGGCAAATTAATATCTGTTTGCGATATATAATCGATAAATAACATATTTGATCTGCGGGTGGGATTCGGTGTCTTATTTCCGAGGAAACTAGCTTCGGGCCGCCCGATTCATCTGGACCACTCGGTCGGATTTCGCATCCGATGGTCTCACGTTACGTTCGGGAGATCAACATTTGGCGTGGACTACGATTCACCTCTAGTCCCGGTTCGGCTTCCCTTATCGCGGGACAGACAGGATGATCAAAATCGCCATACTGCGCCGCCGAAAAATCGCCTAAACTATCCTGCCGCTTTTTACGGTCGACCCACCTGTGACCAAGTGGTTGTGATGGGTGTCTTCGACAGGGTGTCCGGGCTGTCTACGCGCGAGAACGGACGCCCGATGTACGTATGCCTCGCCTGTGAGTCGGGGTTCGACGTCCAGCACCATTCGTGTCCAATCTGTGGGAGTTACGATATCAGACGGGCGCGATGGGTCACTGATTGACTGGAAGCACCCACCAACCCTCGCGTACCCGGCACGGGTCGGCATCTCACCGGGGCCATTGGTCCGGTTTTCTGCCCCACCGGGCGCTTGAAGTGGATTCACATCGTTCGCTTAACCGTGGCCGTCACCTTCGACCTGTTCGGGACACTCGTGACCGTTGACCGTCCTGCGGAGCCATGGGAAGCAGTCGCTGAACACCTCGCTGACCGCGGCGTGTCGGTTCCCGACGACTGGGAAGTTGCGTACAGGTCGAGTCACGTGGAAGCCCAGCCCCTCCAGGAGGTGTCACTTGTCGATCATACCGTTGCGGCCCTTTCTAGCCGCGGTGTAAACACGAGCCGGGAAGTTGTGGCAGAATCACTGCTGGCCGCGTTCGACGGCCCAGTCACCGTCGTCGACGGAGCACGGGAGGCCCTGGCGGCGGCATCGGCAGCCGGCCCGGTGGGTATTCTCTCCAACTGTAGCCTGTCAGGACTCGTGGACGCGACGATCGAGCGGGCAGACATACGACCGAGGCTTGATGGGGTCGTTACGAGCGTGGGATGTGGGTGGAGAAAGCCACACGACCGGGCGTTCGAGGCTGGCGCGGCTGCCCTCGGTACCCCCTGCGCCGATTTGGTCCATGTTGGCGACGATCCCCGGACCGACGGTGGCGGCCGGGCGACCGGCGCCACCGTCATCTTGACCTCGGAGGTTTCACTCTCTAGCTTTCCGACCTGGTTGGAGGATGCCGGATGAGTCTCGCGACAGCCGCCGTCCTCGGTGCACTGGGACTTGATCTAATATTCGGAGAGCCGCCCGAACCCCTACATCCGGTGCGCTGGTTCGGTCGGGCCGTTGAACCGGCCGATCGACGGTGGCGCCATCCCCGACTAATGGGATGCTTCGCCGCTTGCCTATACCCGATCGCGGCCGCCCTTGTATCGTGGCTGCTCGTGATCGCGATTGCGACCCGAACGACAACAGGCGGTGTAGTACTGACTTCGTTCGTCCTGTTCGCAGCGACGAGCTTCCGCGAACTGCTGGGAACGGTCTGGCGCGTCTGCCGACGAGCGGACACTGACATCGCCGTGGCTCGTCGGGACCTCGCGGCGCTGGCCGGTCGGGACGCGTCCGATTTCGACGCCGACCAGATCCGGAGTGCGTCGCTCGAAAGCCTCGCTGAGAACCTGGCTGACGGCCTCGTCGCTCCGCTTTTTACCTTCGTACTCGGCGCCGCAATCGGCCGCCTCGTAGGCTTACCGGCGGAATGGACGGTGGCGCTTGCGTGCGCGGGTGCGATCTGGATCAAGGCCGTAAATACGATGGACTCTATGTGGGGCTACCCGGACCGGCCCTTGGGCACTGGGGCGGCCCGTCTCGACGACATGGCGATGTGGATTCCGTCTAGATTGACGGCGATACTCGTTGCAGGCTCGTTTCTCGCACCACGTTCTGTCTTGCATGCTCGTCGATGGGTGGATGATGTGTCTTCGCCGAACGCTGGCTGGCCGATGGGCACGCTCGCGGCCGCACTCGGCGTCAGGCTCAAGAAACCCGGTGCCTACAGCCTCAACCCTGGCGCCAGGGCACCGTCGGAGGCGCACGTCGAACCCGCGCTTCGTCGGCTCGGTATGGCTGGTCTCGGCTCTTACGCCCTCGCTGGGGTGGTGCTGTGGTCATGAGTGCCGTCCGCGGTGCGTTCGGCTTTCTCACTCGGGTTCCGGTGGGACGGTCCGAAGCGGCCTGGCAGGCTCTCTCCGCTCGTCCAGCTGTGATGATTCTGGTCGGGTACTGTATCGGGGCTCTCGGTGCCCTTCCGGTGGTGGCACTCCCGGAGCCGACGGCCGCAATCGGTTACCCGTTACTTCTCTTCGGCCTCACCGGAATTGCCCACATCGACGGGCTCGCCGACCTCGCTGACGCGAGCGTGGTCCACGGTCATGTCGCCGACCGGCGGGCTGTCATGCAGGATACGGTAATCGGCGTCGGCGGGACCGTTGCCATCGGTCTAAACGTGCTCGGTCTCGCACTTGCCGGATTCGCACTTGCGAGCGCCCCGATTTCGGTCGGGGCTGGGGTCGTGGTCGCCGCGGAAGTGGGCGCGAAACTGGCGATGGTGGGGCTCGCCGTACTTGGGAGATCTGCCCATGAAGGCATGGGATCGCAACTCCTGGGTGCGCCTCCGACGCAGGGCCTCGCCGCGGTCGCGTTAGCCGCCCCGGCCGCCCTTCTCGCGTGGCCCGGACACGCGCCCGTATTTGCCCTCGTAGGATCTACGTTCGGCGCCGTCCTGGTTGCCGGGGGCGCGTGCAGACTCCTCGGCGGTATCTCCGGGGACGTCTTTGGAGCCACCAACGAAGTCGCCCGGCTCGTCGCGCTTCACGTGGGGGTGGTCGCGTGGATGCACTCCTGATGTGTGGTGGTTCCGGGATGCGGTTGGGTGACGGCGAGAAACCGCTCCGGCGAGTGGCTGGCCGGTCGTTGCTGGAGCGCGTTCATAGTGCCCTCCAAGCGAGTGCCGTCGAGACGATTTATGCGGTGACCTCGCCGGACGCGCCGGAGACGGCCGCTCGCGCGCCATCGCCAATCATCGAGACGCCAGGTGATGGGTACGTGCCGGACCTGCAACGAGCGCTCGCTGATGACCGCGTGTCCAGGCCGATTCTTACCGCCACTGCCGACTTACCACTCCTTGAGGGAGGCGTCATTGACTGGCTGCTCTCGGCAGCCAACGGACGTGCGACGATGGCGGTAGTTCCGGCTGGCCGTGTCCGCGGTCTGGGATTCAGCGTCGAGACCGTGTGGCGCCACGGTGGAATCGCCGTCCGGCCTGCGGGGCTTAATGTGGTCGGAACGAGCTCGGACAGGGTCCGGGTGACACGGGACCGCAGGCTGGCTGCTCACGTCAACCGTCCGCTTGATCTTTCGGCGGCTGCGTGGCAGATCACGTCAGTGCACAATCACAAAGGTTAACCGGCAACCGTCCGGGGGATTGTGCGATGGATCCGGAGGCGTTGGACGCACTGGTCGACGAGTCCCGAACGGAAGGCGAGGCGGCCGGTCGTGTGCACCACGGCGGCACCAGGGACGCCCGCCGACTGGACTTCAGCGCCAACGTCAACCCTCGCCGGCCAACGGGAACTGCCCAGGTGTACGAGTCCGCCTTCGGGGCGGTATGTAGCTATCCCGCGGACGACTACCCGGCTTACCGGGCTGCAGCCGCCGATCACGTCGGCTGTACGGCCCGCCAGGTTCTCCCGACACACGGCGGCATGGGTGCCCTTCGGCTTGCTGTTGAGACGACTGTCCAGTCCGGCGACAGCGCGCTCGTCCCCGCACCGAGTTTCGGCGAATACGCTCGGGAGGTCCAGCGCCAGGGCGGCCACGTGGACCACACGCCAGCAGACGAGATTCTGGCCGCCGACCCGGGCGCGTACGATATCGCGTTCGTCTGCCAACCGAATAACCCGACGGGTCGGGCGTACAGCCCCGGTCGCCTTCGGGAGTTCGCCGACCGGTGTCGATCGGAGGGGACGGTCCTCGTGGTCGACGAGGCCTTCCTCGACTTCACGCGATTCGAATCGATGGCCGGTCGACCCGGCGTCGTCGTGCTTCGATCACTGACGAAAATATTCGGCCTTCCGGGCCTTCGAATGGGGTTCGCCGTCGCGACCGATGGCCTCCGTGACCGTCTGGGGGTCGCCCGGCAGCCGTGGTCACTCGGCGTGCCGGCCGCCGCCGTCGGCGAGCACTGCCTAGGTGACGATGCGTTCGTCGCCGAGACTCGCGAACGGGTCTCGGACGAGCGGGAACGCATGCGCGAACGGTTCGAGTCGCGATTCGGAGTCGAGGATTCACGCGCGCCGTTTCTCCTGCTCGAGGCCAAAGACGTAGCGGCGGTCGACCGAACTCTCGAGACAGCTCGAGCGGCCGGACTCGCACTCCGGGATGCTAGAACCTTCCGGGGTCTCGACCATCATATCCGCGTGGCGGTCCGGCTTCCTCACGAGAACGACCGCTTGCTTGACGCGCTCGATGTCTGACGTGACGGTCCGTTCGGGTGTTTGCCGCCTCTCGATTCAGAACGGGCTGTGGCTCGGGACCGGTGTCAATGGTGGCATCCGCGTGGCGGATGGTGCGGTCAACGTCTCGGTTCCGACGGACTTCGACCGCCGCGACCTCGATGCAGTCGTCGCCGAACGGTGCGCGGCGGCCGGATTCGAGGGCGGTTGTCCGGCGCTGTTGACCGCGGTCGATCAGCGCCATGCCCGCGGTGCCAGAGCCGGGTCGGTTACCGTCGTCGCCACCGCCGGCCTCTCGAACCCTGCGACCCTCCCACCCGAACCCTCGAAGGAAACACCCGATCCCGGAGACACCTCGGATCGTCCACCAATCGGAACCGTCAATCTTCTGTTGTCGACGGAACAGGCGCTTGCCGAAGCTCAGTTAGCTGGTGCACTCGCGACCGCCGTCGAAGCCAAAACGGCGACGCTCCACTCGATGACTGGATTCACTGGAACGACGTCGGACGCAGTGGCGGTTGGTTCGAATCAGGGGGGCTCCGATGCTTCCTTTGTAGGTAGTAGCACAACCGTCGGACGCTCGATTCGGGCCTGTGTCCGTGATGCCATCAAAGCGAGCCTCGAGGTGACGTACGCCGATGACGAGATACCCTCGTCCGTGGGAGACGCCGCCTACGGGGCCGTTACCGACTGCCAACCGACGGTATTCGCACCCTAGGCGAGCGTCTCGGCGTCCGGATTTCCGCCCACGAGGGAGGGATGACAGACGGAGGCGAGCTGCTCCAACGCTCCGCCGAGCCGCGGCGTCCAACGGCTCAATATTTTACCCTCGAGAGTATAAACGCATCCCGTTTCGACGGCAGCGAGTCCCTGCCACCCCTCTCGCTCTCTGAGTGTCTCGGCCTCTTCTAGCGTGGCGGCTGGATCCAGACTGCAGGGCGAACACACGATCACATCCGGATCGAGTCGTCGGAGTTCCGCCCAGTCGATCTCGCGGGACCGCTGGCCCGACTCCACAAGCGGGTAGCGACCACCGGCGGCGTGGACCAGGTCTGGGACCCAGTTGCCCGCGGCTCGCAGCGGGTCCAGCCACTCGAGCACAACCACGCTCGGTCGCGGTCGAGTGTCTTGGGTCATCTCCTCGATCTGGCTGACGCAGTCCCGGAACTGACCGACGACCGTCTCGGCTCTTTCGACCCGGTCGACTGCCCCGCCGACTTCCCTGATACAGTCGTAGACGTCGTCGAGAGTGGCGGCGTTCAGGGAGACGATTTCCACGGACTCGGCTGCGGGGTCGAGGTGGGTCCGTACGAGCGTTTCGTCGACGGCACATACCCCACAGACCGATTGGGTCACGATTACATCCGGATCGACATCCCGGAGTAAATCCACATCGACCTCGTACCGCTCGCCGGCGCTCCCGTCGCCTCGTGTGCTCGTCACCACCGGCTGGCTTCGAGCGTCCGGCGGGAAGTCACACGCGTGGGAGACTGCCGCTGGCTCAACACCGAGCGAGTAGCAGATTTCCGTGCCAGAGGGCGTCGTCGAGACCACGGTCGGACTGCTCATAATCTACGGTAGCCCCCGAGTAGTATGACTGCAACGGCCGTTACGACGACACCGAACCCGGATCCGTCCGCCCCTGCCGTTGTCGGCGCAGGGGTCCGTTCGATGGTCGTTGGTTCGTCGCTTGGCGTGGCCGTGACGGCCGCCGTCGGCGTGGTGGTCCGGTTGGCCGCCGCGTACGCCTCCGGGTGGAACGCTTGCACCATCGTCTCGACGGCGTAGACAACCCTCGGTGCGGGCCGGTTGAGGTGATTGGTGTTTACCACAACGATCTGATCTTCCTGGACGGCCAGGGTACTGTTGTAGGCCGCATTCTTCGGCACGGTTGTCCAGTCGGTATTGAGGATCAGCCAGTCGACAGTGTTGTTGACCAAGATCTCGTCGTTGACGGGTTTGTAGCTCTCAATGCCGACCTCCGAAGCGAGGTTGTCGGCTCCCGCTCGCTCGATGAGTCCGTCGATGAACGTTCCCTGACCGGCGGTGTACCCGAAGAAGACGTAGATCGCAGTCGGCCGGTCGACGTTTGCCGTCGTTTCGTCGACGATAGCGAGTCGCCGGTCCATCCACTCGACAGTCTCCGCAGCGCCGTCACACTCGTTGACCAAGCGGCCGATCAACCGGGTTTTCGCTTTGACGTCCGCAATCGACGTAACCTCGTGAAATCGGTAAATCGTCAAACCGGCGTCACGGAGCGTCCGGACGGTGTCGTTCTGGATCGTGTCCGGCGCGAGGACGAGGTCCGGCTCGAGGTCGACGACCTCCTCGTTACTGATGGTTTCTCCTGCCGCGGAGATGTTCCTGATATCCTCGAACCCGCCGAGGTTCGAGGCGTGTTTGGTGGCGCCGACCATCTTGTCCCAGGCGCCGATCTCCCACATCGTCTGGGCGGCGCTCGGGTTCAGCGTCACGACCTGTTCGGGCGCGGCGGTAACGTTCACGAGTGAACCCGTGGCGTCGATCCGCTCGACGGGGTACGAACAGTCGGAAGCGGACTGAGCGGCGGCAGTTGGAGCGACCGCCGCCCCGACGAGGAGTGCCACCAGGATCACGGTCCGTGTACGCATCTTGGCCCGGGGGTCCGGCCCTGTACAATAAATATTTACCTACTCCAAGTACACTTGTACCTCATGCACACCAACGGCGGAGCGCCCAACCATGGGTGAGCGCCCAGCAACCCGAGCAGCGGCGACCCCCGAACCCCCCACGGACAACCCGGCGGTCCACGCAGTCGGTGTCGGCCCCGGCGATCCTGCGCACCTGACCGACCGCGCTCGAACCCTCGTCGCCGGCGCAGATGTCGTCGTGGGATTCGACTCGGTTCTCGACGTTGTCCGGGCCGAGACCGACGCACGGCTTCTCGCCTGTGGCTACGACGACCAGTCGGAGACGCTGAGGGTGTTCGCCAAGCTGGTCCGAAGTGGCAAAACGGGGACTGCCGTGCTGATGGGGGACCCGAACGTTTCGGGGTATCAGTTCCTTGGCCGGGTCGAGCAGGCCGTTGATGGCGACGTTCGCGTCGTGCCGGGACTCTCATCGGTGCAGGTCGCGGCGAGTCGGGCTCGAACGCCGCTGGAGCAGTCGACGATCGTCTCGCTACACCGTCGTGGCTCGCTTTCAGGCGCCTTCGGACGCCTCGAGGCGGCAGCTGAATCGAACCACCTGATCATCATTCCACGACCGTACGATTGGATGCCGGCGGACGTCGCCGAGCGGTTGAGCTCCGCGGGCGTGGATGCCGATCGTGCCGCACTCGTTTTCGAGCGACTCACGCTCCCCGACGAGGCCGTAACCCGAACCACGGTCGGCGCGCTGGCCCACGAAGATGCAGCTGATTTCTCCGACCTTTCGATCCTCGTGGTCCGGGCACCGGAGCCGACACCGGTAACCGAACGCGACCCGGATGATACCCCATGACCGAGAACACGGCTGGCCGGTCGGAGCCGACGGGTCGACCACCCCGGGCGGAGGAGATCGAGGCGGCAGCGCCAGAGGAATTCGGCCTCGTACAGGCTTGGTGGGGTGACGGTAAGGGCAAGACCACCGCGGCGCTTGGCATGGCGACACGGGCCGTCGGGCACGGCTACCGCGTGCACCTGCTGCAGTTCATGAAGGGCGGAACGGGAACCGTCGAGGACGTCCGTGGTGAGTACAACGCCATCGCCGCGCTGCCGGGGTTCACGTACGAGAACGCCGGGCACTACGGCTGGCACGGTTTCATGGACGGCTCCGACGACGACGAGCACGCCGCCCAGGCCGAGGGTGCCCTCGCCCGCGCCACGGAACTGGTCGCAGCTGCTGACGAGGCGGACCTGACGGAGCCCCTCCCGCTCGCCGGTGAGGCCGATGCGGGCGTACACATGCTCGTCCTGGATGAGGTTCTCTACGCGGTCAACCGCGGACTCGTCGAATCTGAGGCACTCGTCGACCTGATCGAGGCGAAACCCGAGTCACTCGAACTGGTCCTCACTGGCGGGCACCAGTCCCCCGATTACCTCGGGGACCACGCGGATCTCGTCTCGGAAGTCAGGAAGCACCGACACCCCATGGAGGCGGGTCAGGGCGCCCGGAAAGGCACCGAGTACTGATGGCCCGGACGGTGCTCGTGGCGGGCACGGCCAGTCACGTCGGCAAGAGCACCGTCGCGGCCGGCCTTTGTCGGTTGCTCGCGGATCGGGGCGTGGAGGTCGCGCCGTTCAAGGGCCAGAACATGAGCAATAACGCCCGTGCAGTCCCACGCGCCGGGTTCGACGACGGCGGGGCCTGGGGCGAAATCGGTGTCTCGCAATACGTCCAGGCCCGGGCTGCTCGGGTCTCCCCCCGCCCGGACATGAACCCGGTTCTTCTGAAGCCGACCGGCGATGGCACCTCCCAGCTCGTGATCCAGGGCCAGGCGATCGAACACGTGGGCGTGAAGGAGTTTTACGACGATTACTGGGACCGGGCCAGGGAGGCTGTACGCCGTTCCCACGAGCGCCTTGCTGCCGAGCACGACGTCCTGATCGCGGAGGGAGCTGGGTCGATCGCGGAACCTAACCTGGTTGACCGGGATCTGGCGAACCGTGAAACTGCGGCGATAGCCGACGCGGAAGTCCTCCTTGTGGCCGACATCGAGCGCGGCGGCGCGTTCGCCAGCGTCGTCGGCACGCTGGAACTGGCTCCCGAGGACCTCCGGGAGCGTATCGTCGGCGTGCTCATCTCGAAGTTCCGCGGCGACGAGTCCGTGCTCGAGCCGGCCATCACGGACCTCGAAGCCCGCACCGGCGTGCCGGTACTCGGCGTGCTCCCCCACGAGGACCCCGGGCTACCGGCCGAGGATAGCGTCGACCTCCCGTCCACCGACGAGATCTCGATTTGCGGGACCGATGACGGCGTTCCCGATGCCGACAGCGTGATCGTGGCTGTCCCGCGATTGCCCCATATCTCAAACTTCACGGACCTCGAGCCGCTGGCCCGCGACCCCGGCGTCCGGGTCGCATACGTCCCCCTCTCCGGGGACCTGTGGACTGTCGGCGCGGACGGCGGACCACCCGACGGTCTCGTGATCCCCGGTACGAAGAACACCGTCGACGACTTGCTCGCGGTGCGGTCGGCCGGACTCGCCGATCAAATCGCGGCCTTCGACGGCCCGGTCGTCGGCCTCTGTGGCGGGTACCAACTACTGGGCGAACGGGTCGTCGATCCGGGTGTCGAATCGACCGCCGCACCAGACGCCGTCGCCGGACTGGGACTCCTGCCGGTCGAGACGCGCTTTTCGCGAACCAAGACCGTCCGACGAGTCGAGCGCGACCTTCGTGGCGTGGGTCCCCTAACCGGCGCAAGCGGCCCGGTCTCGGGCTACGAAATTCACATGGGGGAGACGACTCGGGTGGGTGATGAAGTCGAGAGGCCCTTCAAGGGTCACGGGGCGGCGACGGACCGCGTCCTCGGCACGTACCTCCACGGCCTCTTCGAGAATGAGATCGCCAGGGCTGCCTTCAGAGAGACGCTCTTCGAGGGGACAGAAATATCGCCGCCGGCAAGCCGCGACCGATCGGATCCCGCGGATGCGGCAGCGTCACTCATCCGGGAAAACGCCGACCTCGGGCCACTCTCGCTGCCGTAAGGCCCCGATAGTTTTTACGCCGGGGCGCGACAAGTCTCGATAATGGTGGAGGTGGTGGCGGTGGCGAGCGGCAAAGGGGGAACCGGCAAGACCACGAGCACGCTCGCCCTCGGGATGGCGCTGTCCAAGCGGTACGACGTGACGGTCGTCGACGCCGACACCGGGATGGCGAACCTACTATTTCACGCCGGCCTCGCGGACGTCGAAACGACGCTCCACGACGTCCTCGCCGGCGAGGCGCCGGTTGAGGCGTCGATATACGACCGTTTCGGAATGCAGGTGGTCCCCTGTGGAACGTCACTGGCGGGTTTTCGCGACGCCGACCCAACCAGACTCCGGTCGGTCGTCGCCAACCTGGCGGGCCAGACGGACGTGATCCTCCTCGACTCGGCCGCCGCCCTCGCCTCGCGTGCAGCTGTCCTGCCCATCGTCCTCGCGGACCGGGTCGTTGTCGTACTCCAGCCCACAATCCCGTCGCTCTCGGATGGCCTCAAGGTGAACGAGTACGCGGCGACCTACGATTCCGGCGTCGCCGGCTTCCTGTTCAACCGCGTCCGTAACGACGAGGCGATCGAGGACGTCGCGGCGAAGGCAGCGCGGTACTTCGACGGGCCCTTGCTCGGGACCGTCCCGGAGAGTGACGGTGTGCGAGCGGCTCGACGAGCCGGGAAGCCGCTGATCGCTCACGCGCCGGACGATCCCGCGGCGTCGGCATTTCGCGCGGCCGCGAGCGAACTCGACCTTGAGCCAGGCGACCACGATCGCGTCGCGGAGCGCTTCCGCAGTGCGGTGATTCCTGACCGGCCATGAAACTCCCCCGAGGCCGGCTCCAGCGACGCCGGGTGGTCGGTGACCTGGCGACACCGTTACGTCACGCGCTCGAGGAGCGACTCACCGGCTACTGCCGACTGGAGTCCCAGGATGCGCTTTTGCTCTCGGCCGACGGTGTCGGTGTAGTCACCTTCGAGGCTGGACTCCCGGCCGCGGCGTACCACACTGGGACCGATGCGGCCGGTGCGGAAGCCCTGGCTGACATCGCCGTCGCCGGGCCCTACAGAATCGAGCTGTTCGAACTCGACGATGAGGCCCTCGATGCGGTGCACGCGGCTGAGCACCTGACTGTTCCCCCAACCATGCCCGCGCGGCGGCTCGCGGGCGATGCGGATCTCGCTGACCGCACGGCGGCTCTGGCGAGCGAAGAGGGGACTGCTCTCCGGGACACTCCAACCGAAGCGGCGGCATACGACGCCGTCGAGGCGTTCCTCTCCGACGATGATAAAATCGAGGCCATCCGCGACCGCGCCCGCGAGGAGGCACGACGACGCGCCAGCGAGTGGGGGTTCGATTAGACGTCGATCGGGATCCACCAGACGCGGCTGCGGCCGCCGACCTTCTTGCTTCGGACGTTCGTCGAGTCCTCGAGTTCGTGGAGCTTGTTGAGGGCGGTCCGGCGGGAACACCCCAATTCGGCGGCCACCTCGGTCGCGGTCAGCGGCTCGGCGTAGTCGTCCCGGTCCTCGAACACCTCGGTGACAGCCGAGAGGGTGTATTCGGTATCACGTCCCTGGGCGCTCATGTGGGCAAAGAGTCGGGACTCCCACTTATTGTTTCCCACGAGCGTACCCGCGTCGGCCGTCGGCCCGAACTTTATGCGAGGCCGGGCTGAACGTCGTCCGGATGAGCGACGAAACAGTTTCGGAATCGAGGGGAACCGTCTGGCGATGGGGCGTCGAGACCTGGGTGCTCGTCGGCCTGTTCGGTGGGTTGAC
>CAYUFG010000057.1:0-5646 GCA_964443815.1 uncultured Halobacteriales archaeon
ACGTCCGAACTCATATGTCGACCCACTCCGCCTCGGGGGCGTGGTCCTTGATGAACTGCTTACGTGGCTCGACGGCGTCACCCATGAGGACAGAGAACATGCGGTCCGCCGCGGCGGCGTCCTCGATCGTGATCTGTTTCAGGTATCGTGTCTCCGGGTTCATGGTCGTGTCCCAGAGTTGCTGGGGGTTCATTTCGCCGAGGCCCTTGAACCGCTGGACCTGGTCGGGGTCCCCCCCACATTCCTCGGCGACAATCTCCTCGCGCTCTGCCTCGGTCATGGCGTCGTGGGTTTCGCCCCCACACCGGATCCGGTATAGTGGAGGTTGGGCCGCGTAGACGTATCCCGCCTCGAGCAGCGGACGCATGTGGCGGTAGAACAGCGTCAACAGGAGGGTCCGAATGTGGGCGCCGTCGACGTCCGCGTCGCACATGAAGATCACCTTCTCGTAGCGGGCGTCCTCGATGTCGAACTCGTCCCCGATACCGGTCCCAAGCGCCGTGATGAGGTTGCGGATCTCGTTGTTCTCGAGGATCCGATCCAACCGATGTTTCTCGACGTTGAGGATTTTCCCACGGATCGGGAGGATGGCCTGGAACTCGGGGTTCCGTCCCTGCTTGGCGCTGCCGCCCGCGGAGTCACCTTCGACGACGAAAAGTTCCGAATCGGCCGGGTCGCGCGTCTGGCAGTCCGCCAATTTTCCCGGGAGCGCTGTCGAGTCGAGGGCGCTCTTCCGGCGGGTGAGTTCCTCGGCTTTCTTTGCGGCCTTGCGGGCTTTCGCCGCCTCGACCGCCTTCGAGACGATCGCCTCGGCCGTGTCTGGGTGCTCCTCGAAGTACGTCGCGAGGCCCTCGTGCATTGCCGACTCGACGATACCCCTGACTTCACTGTTGCCCAGTTTCGTCTTCGTCTGACCCTCGAACTGCGGGTCGGGGTGCTTAACTGAGATGACCGCGGTCAGCCCCTCGCGGATGTCCTCGCCTTTCAGCGTGTCGTCGAGATCCCGAAGCAAGTTATTGGAGGTGGCGTAGTCGTTGACGACCCGCGTTAGCGCGGTTTTGAACCCCGTGAGGTGTGTCCCGCCCTCGCGTGTGTTGATGTTGTTGGCGAAGGCGTGGATCGATCCCTGGAGTTCGTCTGTCGCCTGCATCGCGATTTCGACCTGGACGTCGCCGTCCTCGATAGTTTCCTCGTCGGCGAAGTATATCACGTCCTCGTGGAGGTGGGTCTTCGTCTCGTTGAGGTAGCGGACGAACTCGCGAATGCCGCCCTCGTAGACGAAAGTGTCCTCCTCGAAGTCCCGTTCGTCACGCAGCGTGATCTCTACGCCCGAGTTGAGGAAGGCGAGTTCGCGAAGCCGCGAAGAGAGCGTCGAGTACGAAAAGTCGAGTTCTTCGAAGATGTCGCCGTCGGGTTGGAACTCGATCATGGTACCGGTGTCTTCGTCCTCCCCCAGGTCTCGAACCCGTTCGAGATCGTAGACGGGTTCGCCCTTCTCGAAGCGCTGGCGCCAGACGCCGCCGTCGCGCTTGACCTCGACCTCGAGGCTCGCCGAAAGGGCATTGACGACGGAGACGCCCACCCCATGGAGCCCGCCTGACACCTGGTAGGACTTGCTGTCGAACTTCCCGCCCGCGTGGAGCACCGTCATGATCACCTCGACGGCCGGGCGATCGTGCTCGGCGTGCGTGTCGACGGGGATGCCCCGACCGTCGTCTCGCACCGTGACGGCGCCGTCCTCGTGGAGGACGACTTCGATCTCGTCGCAGTGGCCCGCCAGCGCTTCGTCGATTGAGTTGTCGACGACCTCGTAGACGAGGTGGTGGAGCCCCCGGCTATCCGTCGACCCGACGTACATTGCCGGCCGCTTGCGGACGGCCTGCAACCCTTCCAATACCTGAATCTGGCCTGCGCCGTACTCGCTGCCGTCCTCGGACATGAAAACCTTGCTCGCCCTTGTCGGGCGCGGTATATAAAGCCCACGCACGTGCGCGAGCGCACGTGCGAGGCTAATCGCACGACTGCGGTTGGGTCTCGGTTTACTTTCACCGTGGTTGGAATACACTTATATATGGCAGTGGCCAGCGATATCATCGGATGCAATCTCCCGCCAGCGAGAGTCACCGCCGACTGGTTTTTCGAAAGCGCGAGTACCATCCCGTTTGATCCCAGGACGGAGGACGTCACTGGGCTGCAGTTGTCTGCACGAGGTAAAAGCCCGGTCTCCAGTCCGGTCAAACCACTGCGCCCTTTATATTACCGACAGTAGCTACATTAAAATAAATTTCTAGACGATAAATTTATCAAATCCTCCACCGATTGTAATATGTCGGAGACTCCCACACATGCCGAACCCACAGGACGTCAACAAGCTTGCCAAGGAAATTCCCTTCGGGGAACTGGTCCGCAAGACCGCTCTGGCCGTCGCGGAGGGACAGGAGGCGCTGGACATGAATTCGCTGGAGACGACGAACACGCTGGCCGACATGACGCTGCCGGCGGACTCGGTGATTCTCTCCATCGTCGAGACAGTCGACGAGGACGGCAACGTCACCGAGGTCGAGACAATTACCAACTCGAACGAACTGTCGCTCCTTGCCTACGGTGTCCATCCGGCCTGGTACGAGTTCGCGGAGACAACGATCGACGTCCGTTTCTGGATCAACTGGTACCTCCGGGACACCCAGGTGTCGACGTCATCGACCTTCCACAAGAACCTCTCGAGCAGCTACGAGCAGTCTCGGTCGAAGTACGGCGGTGGGGGTGGCGTATCGCTTAATCTCGGCTTCTTCGAAGTCGGCGGCGGCGGTGGTGGCAGCAAGGAGACCGTCAAAGGTGAACGCGAGGTCGAGCTGACCGTCGAGCGGCAGTCGAAATACGAGAGTCAGGTCTATGGGCTCAGCGTGAACGCGACGGCAGGAATGGAGACGAAAATCGTCCCCAAGGAGGCGCCGGAGCGCGCAATCCCTACGATCACCCAGCAGGAGGGCAGCGGCTAATCTGGCGGGGTCTGGGAATGACATCGCAGGAACTTCTCGCCCGGCCGCTCAAGGAAGTCATAAGGAGCGTCGCGACGGCCGTCGCAGAAGGCCAGGCCGACCTCGACCGGTCCGCCATGGCCCTCCAGCGCGAACTCGACGAGGCTATCGAGCGCGGTGAGCTCGAGTACGATCTAGACGCATCGTGGTTTCAGTTCTCGGAGGTCGAGACGGACGTGAAGGTGGCACTGTCGATGTCGGGTCGTGAGGAGCGAGACGACGATGGGAACGTCCGGGGATTCAAACCGGTTCTGAAGGCCTATCCCTACAACCCCCGGCTGAAGAACAGCTACGATTTCGACGTGGAGGCGACGACGGACGTGACCCTGAGTATCGTCCCCGTCCCGGCCAAAAATCGGCGATGAAGCCCGACGATATCGACCTCGAGTCCCACGTGGGCGTAAATCTCGGCCGGCTCGACGAGCGGGTCAGGGCACAGCTCGCGGAGTTTGTCGCGAACCGCGAGCAGCGACTAGCGGAACTTCGCGAACGTGCACTCGACGCCGAGCAGGAGGCAAGTGCACTCCGTAACCGCGTGGAGTCCCTTCAGGAACAGGTGGAATCCCTCGATCAAGGGGCGAGCCGGAGGCAGACGTCGGGCCCGGCCCTCGATACCGAGACACTGGTCGGAACCTTCGGCGACGCACTCTCGAGCGACCGGATCAGCCGGTCGGGATTCGCCGTCAGCGATCTCAGTGTCGACATTCGCGCGAACGTCGTACACACGGAAGATGGCGTTCGAGTGACGCTTCCGGACCCGGGGAGCCACCCGTCACCGGAAGGTCTGAGCCAAATCCGATTCTCGGTCAGATCCGATCCCGAGGCGGCCGAACCCGACCTCGAGGAGGTCCCCGACCTGGTCGGCATGACCGAACCGGGCGCCAGGGAGACGCTACAGACGGCCGGATTCGAGGTCGGCTCGGTGGAGACGGTCGCTGCCGACGCGGAGCCCGGCCGCGTCGTCGATCAACTACCGTCACCGGACTCACTGGCCGAACCCGGCGCGGCGGTCGACCTTGAGATCGAGGAGCCGGCCGAGGAGGCCATCGATCTGGTTGGTGAGACGTTCGCCGACGTCGTCCGGTTTGCGGGCGACCGGTTCTCGCTTCAGGAGATACGGGCGGTCGAATCCCCCGAATCTCCGGGGACGGTCCTCGAGCAGGACCCAGCCCCGGGAGAGGCCGCTTCCGGGGATCGACTATCGGTGACGATATCGGCATACCCCGAATCGGCGGATGAGGCTCCACCTGAACCAGGTGCCGAGAAGACCGACGAGCCCGCGAAGGAGTCGGGCGAGACAGCCGAAGAGGCCCCGGGTGGGTCGGACGAAAGTGGGACGGACCCGTCCGACGAGCAAACTGGACCCCGGTTTGAAGCGAGTTCACCGCCAGCGGATGAACTCCTTGCCGCGGCCGCTGATGCCGCACCTGACGATGTTGACTCGCTCGTCGAACGGGATGTCGAGGAGATCAACGGAATTGGCGACACGTACGGTCAACGGCTGCGAAACACGGGCATTGAAACGCTCGCGGACCTGGCCGTTGCCGAACCGGCTCGGGTGGCGGACGCCGCGAATGTCCCCGACGACCGCGCCGTGGAGTGGATCGAGGCAGTACTCGATATCGCCCGTGACATGGCGGGAGAAGCTACTGGGACTGGGGGCACATGATACCACCCCGACACCCCGGGTTCGACCTCGATCTCGGCCTGGGCGTCGACGTCGACGTCACAGTCAGTGAGGCCGGCGACGGGCCAACTGCAGCCGACGAGAGGGAGACGGCTATGGCGTACCTCGTGAAATTTGATCCGAGCGTCACCCAGGCAGAGGCCGAAGATATCCTCGGCAGACTATCGCCGCCGGAGGAGGGCATCGTTCTTGCCGGGCAGGGGGCGGTCGTTGTTCGGGCACAGCGGTCATTCGTCGAGAAGACCGAGGTAGCCGATTCGGTTGCTATGGTCCACCCCCTTCGGACGGCTGACTGGGAGCCGAACCGGCACCGAGTCCTCCGAGACCGCGGCTGAACGATGGCTCCCCCGGGCCGAGTCTCAGCGGTCGTAGCCGCGGTAGACGCTGTATCGTGCGATAGTTTCGGTTGCCGAATCGAATTCGATTTCGCAGACGGCCTCACCCTCGTACCGGCCGTCCGGGAGTTGCCCATCGACGTGGATCTTGCAGAACGTGACGTCGTCCTCCATATGCACCGACCGGAGCACGGTGTGGGTTGAGTTCGAGGACTGCCGGTCGTTCTCGAAGAAAGAGCGGATTGCATCACGGCCCACGAGGTCGGGCTGGCCCGGCCTGACGTGTCGCGATTGCGGCGAGAAAATGTGGTCGAAGGGTCCGTAGGACTCCGCGTCAACGGCGTCGAAGTACGCCTCGATGAGTTCCATTCGAGTCTGGTCGTCCATGGCCCTGGGATAACGAGGGAGCATAATGAACCTATCTTCATTCAGCGAAAGAATCCCGGCCGCCAGTCCAGGCGAGAGTCGCGTCCGTCTGGTCACCCACTCTCACGCCCAGCGTCGAGCCGAATTCTCCTCTTTCACTCCGTCACAGGCCACCGATTTTCACACACCCAGCCAAGATACGTCGTATGGCGATCGAGGT
>CAYUFG010000057.1:5746-11995 GCA_964443815.1 uncultured Halobacteriales archaeon
TCGAGCTGGGCAAGCAGATACCTCCGAGTCCTCACTTAGAGGAGCATCGGCTGTGTGGTATAGCCATCGACCTACGTATTCGACCGCGGGAGCGGGACGGTTCGGTCGTGGGAACAGGTGGTATCGGAGACCGGCAACTCTCTCGCCGCTGCGGGACGGGAAGCCCGGCGCTCACGCCGGGGAGAATGTCACCCGAACAGCCATGGATGTCACTGTCGGCGGTCCGTTTCTTGGCCGTCGCGGCACCAAAAGACCGCCCGAGGGGGGAATCGGGCAGTCGTGTGGGGGATGACCCGGCGCGGTGCTGCAAACCAGAGTGATTCAGACTGTGACCAGCGACACCGCGCCGGCTCGTCCTCCACGGGGACTCGTATAAAACGTTGTCGTGATATCGAACCACGAGTTGAGCACGTGGATATCGAACACCTCGAAGTTACACGCATCGGGGGCGTCTGCCAATGGCCGCCTTCTTCGACGAGAACGTATCAGCGGCGGCCGAGCCCTGCCGTGTTGGCCTCTCAGGATGGCTGTTCCGGCTGGATGTCGCGGAAAGCGTCCTCGTAATCGGCGGCGGAGAACGCTCCAAGGGCTTCGTCGAGTCGCGACTCGAGTCTCGATATCTCGGACCGGAGCTGCTGGTAATCCTCGTTCGATTCGAGTTCGTGGACCGACTTCTCCGTCTCGAGCCACGAGCGCTTGGTCACGAGCGAGTAGTAGCGTCTGACCTCGGCGGAGTATTCGGACAGCTCCAGTAGCTTCGCTACCGTCCGCTCGAGCTCGTCAGGGGACACCGGCTTGACGAGGTAGTCGTCGAAGCCCATATCGAGGACCTCGAAATCCGGCTGGACCGCGGTCACCATGGCGATTCGGCTCTCGCCGTCCATCTCACGGAGTTTGTCGAGGACCTCGTCGCCGGTCATGTCGGGCATCCGGCGGTCAAGGAGTACCACGTCGATGCCCGAGTGGTAGGCCTCGATGGCAGCGTTACCGCTGTAGGCGACCTCGCAGTTGTATTTATCGCCCAGCAGCTCCGCATATACGTCGGCGACGACCCCCTCGTCATCGACAATAAGCACGGCAGGCGCGTCGCGGACCATGGTATTCCATGTCGTGGTACGGCACATAATACTGATGGCCGATGAACGCGCCACCGATCCACCCCGGCGGCCACGCCGATGGCTTCTTGAGGCGACCGGTCCAGGTGCTCGTCGTCCATGACGGTCCTCAACGTCGGTGGAACCGGGTTCATCGGATCCGCCCTCACCGAATCGCTACTCGCAGCCGGCGAGGACGTCGTCTGCTTCGACATCCGTCAGGGTTCGGTACCGTCGGCGGCGACGGTAGAGACGGGCGACGTGACCGACTACAAGACGCTCTCGGATGTCGTTGAGGCCTACGAACCCGACGCCATCGCTCACCTCGCCTACGTGCTCACGGCCGAGACCGAGTCGGACCCGCACCGCGCCACCAGAGTCAACTGTGTCGGCACTGATAACGTGTTCCGGGCGGCGGTCGAACACGGTATCGATAGAGTTGTATACGCGAGTTCCATCGCCGCGATGGGATCCCAAACGGAGTACTCCGAGCCGGTCACGGAGTCGATGGCCGTGCCGGCCGCACTTTCGCAGTTCCCCCACATGTCGCTCTACGGCTCGTCCAAACAGTTCAACGAATTTCAGGCCCGAGAGTACGAGCGGCGTGCCGGCCTCGATACCGTCGGAATTCGGCCAACGGTGGTGTTCGGGCCGGGCCGTGAGCGCGGGCGATCGACCTGGGCCTCGGATTTCATTACCGACCCGGCGACCGGTGACGATGGTCACATTGCCTGCCCTCCCGACCAGCGGCTGAACATGGTCTACCGTGACGACGTCGCCCGGTTGTTCCGGATGGCGATCCAGGCGGACTCGGTCGAGGATCCCGTCTACTTGAGCGGGGGCCACACGGTGACCGCACGGCAGCTCGCCGATCGCGTCGAATCCGTCGTCGGCGGCACGGTTACCTGTGATCCGTCGGCGCCGGAGGTGGAACTACCCGCGGTCGTGAGCCACGAGCGAGCAACCCGGGCGTTTGGATACGGCCTAACACCACTCGACGATTCCATAAGGTCTCACGTAGCGGCTGTCTCGTAAGCTATCACCCGGTTTCGTCGCCCCGACGGGCCTGAACGGACCGGTAGATGAAGGCTACCCAGCCTCCGAGATTCCGAGCCCCAGCCGCAGAAAGAGGGGAACGGTCACGATGGCGAGGGTGATCTCCAACCCGCCGGCGGCGAGAAAAGCCGTCCGGAAGCCCGCGGCGCTGGCCACGGTCCCGCCGAAGAGGATCCCCGCCAGAAATCCGAGGCTGCCGAACGCGTTGAACCCCGCCATCGCCGTTCCCCGTTCGGTGTCGGCGGCGAGGTCCGTCACGAGCGCCATTGTGGCCGGTGCCATCGCCGCCCCGAGTACACCAACGGCCACCATCGCGAGCCCGGCCATGCCCAGGCTCGGCGCGTGTCCGACTGCCACGACGCCGAGGCCGTATAGCGTCGATCCCGCCAGGATCGGCAACCGTCGACCGACCCGATCGGAGAGGATACCAAATGGGTACTGCAGGAGCGCAAAGGGGGCGAAAAACAGCGCGAGCATCAGCCCGGTTGCGCCCGGGCTGAGGTTGAATGCCGTTCGGAAGTAGAGCGTGCCAACGAGCGCGAAGAAGCCCGCAGTCAACCGGTCGATGAATCCGAAGGCGAATGGAATCACGAGCGTTGGAGTGCGAGAGAGGCCGGCGAGCCGCCGGCCGATCGACCGACGTCTGCCGGCCGGTGCCCGGTCTGCGAGCCCTACAGCGAGCAGTCCCACGCAGACCAACAACCCGCTCGCGACGTAGAGCGGGACGAACGGCCCGAGTTCGTACAACTGCCCGCCGACTGGCGCACCGAGCGCCGTGCCGAGGCCGATCGCGATGCCAGCCGCTCCCATATTTCGGCCGTGACCGCCGGAGAGGTCCATCAACATCGTCATTGCGAGGGAGAATGGCCCGATGGTGGCCGCCCCCTGAGCCGCCCTGATCGCCAGGACCGCACCCGCCGACAGCTCTAACATCGCGGGGAGCACCGCCAACGCAGCATATCCGACCGCCCCGCCGAAGGCGCCGAGGAGAACGAGACGCGATCGCTCGCCGGTTGCGTCGCTGACCGCGCCCCAAATGGGGACGAAGGCGACGAAGGCTGCGAATTCGGCCGCGAGGAACCACATACTCGCGTCGATGCCGGTTCCGGCGCCGACCGCAACCACGAGTGTGTCGACGCCCGGGTACAGGAGCACCTGCGCAAAGAGCACGGCGAACACGACGGTGGCGAGGCGGAGTCGGTCCCGGGCTGTCGTCATTGTTCCTCGGCGATCGGGCCGACGTAGGCGGGTGCGTGTCGTCTACCGTTCACGTGGGCCATTCACGCGTCCGGTGGATATGGGGATTGCTTTGTCGGGACCGGTGTGAAAGTGTGACGACCGGCCCGCGGACCATGGATTGACAACCTCCCGCGACGGAAGTCCTGGTCTTCCGGTTTCATCTGTTGCCGAGTCGAGAACTGATTGGGTACCGGCTGGCTCGCACGCCAAGGCGCGGCTACCGTCCTGTTTGCCGCAGTCAGCGCCGTCGTTAGCCTACGGTTCGATGGGATGGCTCCGCGAGTCGGCCTCCTCGATCATCGCGTCGGGGAGTCTCGCCACCAGCGCGTCGATCCGGGCCGTGAGATCCTCGTACTGGTCGTTCGTTCGTAGTTCCTCGGGCGTGGATTCCACCTCCAGGATGTTCTTCCGGACACGCAACTCCGACAGTTCCCGCCAGAGTGCGTCCTGAGACACGGAATCTAGGAGATCGTCGACGGTCGTGCGGAGGGTTTCCCGGGAAACCGGCTTGAGGAGGTACTCCTCGAAGCCACGGTCAAGCATGTCGCTATCTGGTTTTTCGCCCGTAACCAGCGCGACACTGACGTCGAGTTCCCAGTCCCGAAGCGTGACCAGCACGTCGTCACCCGAGATGTCCGGCATCTTCCGATCCAGGAGGAGCACGTCGTACGACCCTTCGATCAGCCGTTCGAGCGCCGCCTCGCCTTCGTACGCAACGTCGACCGCGTATCGGTCCGTGAGGAATCCGGCATAGAGATCCGCCATCTCCTCATCGTCGTCAACGACGAGCACGGCGCCAGCGGGAGGGGTTTCTGACATCAGGGTTCACTGGTCGTTAGGAGCCTGTGGTATACATAAGGTAGACAGGGATTTCACTACGAGCAAATACCTCGTCCAACACGGTCAAATTTCCGGTGCTGGGCGGAGCGCTCCTTCAATACCTGAGAACACCGCTGCGGAATCGTCCCACGAATCGGTGTGCAGTTCACAGCAGCCCGACGGTCCCGTTTCTGTCGTCGATACGTGATAAACGTTTATGCCCGTCCTTTCCTTCGCGGCGCACGAATGGGAACCAGGGTGACCTATAGCGGCCTCGTCGTCGCTGCGATCGGCTTTTTCGTGACTCGTTTCACGGTAACCCTGACCCTCTACTCCGACCCGATGCGGTTCTACGTGGCGGGGGTCGTTCCACTGGCAATCGGGCTCGGCCTGGCCGCCTTCGGTGTCGCGCTCGCGATCGCGGACGTCGAACCATCCGTGGTGCGGACGACCGCGTTGTGGTGTGTCCTCGGCACCGCGACAATGTGCATTTTCGCCGTGTTGACACTGTTCGGATCCGGCGGCGGACCGATGGCAGTCTCGTCACCCTTTTTCAGGTCGTACCTGTCCAACTTTCTCATCGTTGGGAGCGCCGGGGGGACTTTGACAGGCCTTTATGCCGCGCGAAACAGCCAGCAGCGCCGGCAGCTCCGCCAGCATTCGAACCGACTCGTCGTCCTGAACCGTATGCTGCGTCACGAGGTGCTGAACGCGCTGACCGCGATACGCGGCTTCACCTCGATCGAGGGCGACTTGAGCGGGCGCGCGGGCGAAGTGGTCCGGAACCGTTCGACCGCCATCGAACGGACCATCGACGACGTGAAACACCTCACTCACGAGTCCGGTGATCGAACGCATCGGACTGTCCCGGTCGACCTCGGTTCTCGGCTCGAGGCGGCAGTGAGGGCGGTTGTGGATCGACATCCGGCCGTCGAGGTCGGGATCGACGCGCCAACGGAGGACCTCACCGTCTCGGCGGACGATCAACTCGTGGAAGTGTTCTCCCTGCTACTTGAGAACGCGGTCGTCCACGGCGGTGACGAACGGCCACGGATCACCGTCACCAAAACCAAGTCACGGGTCCGCATCGGCGTCAGCGACGACGGGCCCGGCCTACCGGCCAACCAGCAACGTCTGCTTGAAACCGGGGACATCGACGAGTTCGACGACCCCAATACCGGGTTCGGCCTGAATTTGGTGCGACTCTATGTTGAGGAGTACGGGGGGACCATCGAGACTGACGTGGACGAGAACGGGACGACTGTCACGGTCGACCTGCCCAGAGTCAGGTCGGCGGGGGCAGGATACGGGCTATCCACGCTCGACTTCGCCGACCTCCAACCCGCGATACCCCACCTGGCGGTAGCAGTCGCCGCGGCCCTCGTTGCCGGCGTCGTATACGGCGTTGTTTCGGAGGCATTGGGAGGTTCCGTCGCCGGCATCGGCGTGTTTTACGGGACGGTCGATCCAGTCGTCGGCTGGATCACGCACCAGTTCCATAGTGTGGTGTTCGGGTTCGTCTTCGTCGGACTGCTCTCGCTGGTACCGGAGCGCTGGCCGGATGGCTACAGAACCTACGTCGGCGTCGCGGTCGGTTGGGGGATCGTCCTCTGGGCCCTGGCGGCGGGTGTCGTGGCACCGGTCTGGCTTCAGCTGGACGGACAATCCGTCCCGGTACCGAACCTTACCGCCCGTCTGCTCGTCAACCATCTCGCGTGGGGCCTCGCGCTCGGAATTCTCTCGGCGACGGGTTACCGGCACGTCCTGCCTCGACTCTACGCCTGATTCGATCGATTTTGCCTCCAGTAGCCGATCTTGTCATGCCCGGCGAAGCGCCACCGGTTCACTCACCGATGAATTCGCGGGTTCTACTTTCACTCTGGCGCCGAGAAACGTTTAAAGCCGGGCAGGGAAGATTCCTGTAGACAATGCCGTCGACCCAGTCACAGCTCGGCGACGATGGCGGGATCGCCGAGGAGCTGGCCCAGAGCCAGCGCTCTATCTCCATCGCCGAATTCTTCGAGAAGAACAAGCACATGCT
>CAYUFG010000058.1:0-11899 GCA_964443815.1 uncultured Halobacteriales archaeon
GCGTCTTGCTCACAGCAGAAGTACCAGCAGGACTATCGTGACGACAACGATCACCAGCGTTACACTCGTTCCGAGCCCAGCGCGCAGTGAGGCCGGCTCGTTCTCGGCCCGGTCGCGTCTGCCGACTGCGACGAGTACGTTTTCGACCGCGATGCGGGGCTCGCTAGCCAGCCGGCCGGCGAGTGTTGCGAGGCCGACGGCGAGACGGTCGACGGCCGCGTACGTTTCGGTCACGGTCACCACGACGGCTCTGGTCCCGTACAGACTGGTGGGGTTGTAGAGTGCATCGACATCCGGCGGCGTGGGTATCTTTTTGAGGGGCGTCTTGATGGCCGCGAAGACGACGAGGGCGATGGTCGCGAGGATGAGGCCTTCGCCGATGTGGTCGAGCGTGAACGGGTGTGCCTCGCTGGCACCGTCGCCCGGGAGCATCGCGAACAGCGGGTCGGGAAAGAGGCCGTATAGGACACAGAGGATGGCGACGACGATCAGCGCCAGCTGCTGGCCTCGGTTAGCGTCAGGTACTCGGTGGCTGACCTCGCCCTGCAGGAACGCGTAATAGCCGAGTTTCATGAAAGAGAGGAACGTCCCGACGCCGGCCGCGAGCAGGAGATAGTATATCGTGTCGAGGTGCTTTTCGTGTGCCGCAGCCGTGACCATACCCTTACTGACGAATCCGTTGAAGCCGGGGAACCCCGAAATCGACAAGGCCGCGACGGCAAAGACCACGGCCGTGAGCGGCATCACCCGCCAGAGGCCGCCGAGTTCGCTCAACTGCTCCTTTCCCGTCCGGTAGATGACGACGCCGACGACCATGAACAGCAGGCCCTTGTAGAGGATGTGGTTGAAGACGTGGGCGAGTGCGCCGGCAGTCGCCAGAGCCGACGGGATGCCGACGCCGGCGACCATGTACCCCACCTGTGACTGGATGTGGTACGAGAGAAGTCGCCGCATGTCGTCTTGCAGGAGGGCGAAGACCACGCCGTAGACGGCCATGCCCGTGCCGAGGTAGGCGATCCAGAGGTGGCCGTCGGGGAACGCTCGCGCCATCGCATAGACCCCCGTCTTCGTGGTGTAAACACAGAGGAACACGCTGGCGGCGACGTGCGGGCGTGGATACGTGTCCGGCAGCCAGGCGTGAAGACCGACGAACCCAACATTGACGCCGATGGCGATGGCCGCGAGTGCGGCCGGGAGCCCCGGGACGATGCCGGACGCCTCCGTGAAGAGGAAAGAGCCCACCTCGACGTAGTGCAACAGGACCGCGGCCATCAGGAGGCTCCCGCCGATGCCGTGCAGGAGTGCGTACCGGAACCCGGCGCGAACCGCCGGCCCGCCGTGCTCCCAGACGAGTAGCGTGCTCGTAATGGCCATCAACTCCCAGAAGAAGACGAGCGTGAGCCAGTCACCCGCGAAGACGGCGCCGAGACTCGTGCCGACGTACGCGAGGGCGAAGGCGATAGTCGTCCGTCCGGCGCCGGTGGCGGCAGCGTAGACGACCGCCGCCGATCCGATGAGCGCGAAGATAAATCCGAGGAGGCGCGAGGTCGCGTCGACGTTGAAGAGGACGACGTCGAAGCCCAGGAACGCGGTGGCGAAGTGGACGCCCGAGGGAACGATCAGCACCCACCCGAACACCGTCGCGAGCACCAGAAAGCCGACGCCGTGGGCGATTCGGCGATCGGAGCGCGCGGCGACGACCGCGGCCAGCAGTACCGGAATCGCCGGCGGCAGGACTGTGACCACGTCCAGGAGGGCCATCAGGGGGCCACCCCCGGCAGGCCGCCGACGATCTCGAAGACGATGCGCAGGAACCCGATTTGCTCGGGAATCAGGCCGAGCGCGATGGCGCCCAGAGCGATGACGAGGATCGGCCCGAGCATGTACCACGTCGTTTCGCGGCCGCGCCATCCCATACGGGCCCACCCACCGGCCGGTGCGCCGCCATGGTGGTCGTGCTCGTTCGATCCGCCGTCGGTGACGGCCGCCTGTGCCTTTTCACGGCCGCCGAGCGGCCCTTCCACGATCGGTTTCTCGTCGTGACTGTCGGGCGTCTCGAAGTACGCCTGGTACACGATCGGCCAGAAGTACGCGATGTTGAGGATGCCGGAGAGGAACAGGCCGGCGGCGAAGATCCAGCCGCCCCCCTCGAACGCCCCGATCACTAGGTACCACTTGCTGACGAAACCGGCGAGTAGCGGCATACCAGCCATCCCGGCGGCGGCCAGGGCGAACGCGGCCATAGTGAGCGGCATTCGACGGCCGATACCGGCCATCTGGCTGATGTTGTCCGTGTGCGTCTCGACGTGGATAGCGCCGGCACAGAAGAACAGTGTCAGCTTCATGAACGCGTGGGCGGGGATGTGAAGCAGTCCCCCCACGAGGGCGGCCGGCTGGAGGAGCGCTAGCCCGAGGACGATGTACGAGAGCTGGCTGATCGTCGAGTAAGCCAGCCGTCGCTTGAGGTTGTCCTTCCGGAGGGCGATGAGACTCGCGAGAAGGACGGTCGCCATAGCCACGGCTGCGAGTGGGAGCGCGAGGCCGAGTGCCCCGAGTTGATCGGGGCCGAAGACGTCCAGTACGACTCGTGCGAGGGCGAAAACACCACTCTTGACGACGGCGACGGCGTGTAGTAGGCCCGAGACTGGCGTGGGCGCGACCATGGCGTCGGGGAGCCAGGAGTGGAGGGGCATCAGCGCTGCCTTGACGCCGAAGCCGGTGACGAGCAGGCCGAATGCGACCCTGGCGACCATCGGGTCGGCCGATGCGAGTTCGGGGATACCCCCGGCGGCGAAGGCGGTAGTCCCACCCCCGGTCGCCCAGAACACGGCGAGCGTGCCAGCGAGCGCGAGGACACCGCCGCCGAACGTATACGCGAGGTACTTGCGGCCGGCGGCCCGGGCTTCGTCCGTCTCGTCGTGCGTGACGAGTGGGTATGTCGCGACGGTCAGGAGTTCGTAGCAGACGAACAGCGTGAGCAGGTTGCCCGCGAAGGCGACGCCAATCGTCGCGCTGAGGCTCGCCGCGAACGACGCGAAGTACCGCGTCTGGCCGTGTTCGT
The DNA here is from genome assembly GCA_964443815.1 of uncultured Halobacteriales archaeon. Lineage (GTDB taxonomy): Archaea > Halobacteriota > Halobacteria > Halobacteriales > Haloarculaceae > CAYLJD01. Next base: position 3,062 of record CAYUFG010000058.1, read on the forward strand.
CGAGGCCGCGCATGTAGCCGATGCTGTAGAGACTCGTCGCGATCCAGAGCCCGCTCGCGAGCACGGCGAAGAGGATTCCGAGGGGATCGGCGACGAAGGTGATCCGGATGCCCGTCGCGAGTTCGCCGAGGTCGGCGACGAATTCCTTGCCAGCGAGCACGCCGGGAACCATCGCGGCCACGATAGCGAACTTGCCGAGCGCCGTCGCCATCGTCACACCTTCGCGGAGGTTCGGCCGGCTGCGACAGGCGAGGATCGCGGGCACGGCAACCGCCGAGATCGCCATCGCGGCGAGCGGGAGAACCGACTCGGTCATCCGGCCGCCAACACCCCCGCGAGGGTTGTCCGAACGGCGGGTTCGAGTCCCGCCGCCAAGATCCCCATCAGTACGGCCGCAATCGCGGCGGCCACTACGACGACGACCATACCGAGACTGGCAGTCCGTGGCTCCCGTCGGTCATCGCCATCCGCGTCCGGCCCGGGACCGATGGGTGGACCTTCGGCGAAGTACATCCGTTCGACGAGGACGCCGAAGTACGCCAGGGTCAACAGCGTGCTCGCGAGGACGACGGCCACGACGAGCCACGCGCCAGCGTTTGCCGCGCCGACGACGACGTACCACTTGCCAACAAAGCCGACCGCCGGGGGGACGCCGACCATGGCCAGGCCAAGCACCGCGAACGCGCCGGCGCCGACCCGGTCGCGGGTGCCGAGTCCCGCGTAGTCGTCGATCGTCCGTGCGCCGGTGCGGGCGGTGATGAGCCCCGAGGTCGCGAACAGGCCACCCTTCATGATCGCGTGGCCAACCAGGTGGATTAAACCGCCGACGACGGCGAGTGGCGTCGCGAGCGCGAAGGCGACGACGACGATACCGAACTGGGAGACCGACGAGTATGCCAGCATCCGCCGGACGTTCGTCTGGAGGACTGCGAGGACGCTCCCAGCGACGATGCTCACCGCCGCGAGGACGACGACGGCCCGGCGGGCGAGCGGGACGGCAGCGAGGAAGTCGCCACCGAAGACCGAGAGGACGATCCGCGCGAGGGCGTAGGCGGCGACCGTCGAGACGAGCGCGGAGATGAACGTGGCGACGCTGACGGGTGCCTGTGCGTAGGCGTCGGGCTGCCAGGTGTGGACCGGGAAGAGTGCGACCTTGACGGCGAGCCCCCCGACGGCCAGGCCGAATCCGGCGACCACCAGCGGCGAGGTGTAGCCCACGGTTCCGACTCTGGCAGCGAGGTCGGCCATGTTGAGAGTTCCGGTGGCGATGAGCAGGAAGCCCACCCCGAGCAGATATAGCGACGCACCGACGGTCCCCACGAGGAGATACTTGAAGCCGGCAACGGCGGCGTCGGCGTTTCGCCCGCTGGCGACTAGGGCGTAGGCCGCGAGTCCGGAAATCTCGAGGAAGACGTACAGGTTGAAGGCGTCCGCGGTCACGACCATCCCGGTCAGGCCGCCCGCAAGCAGGCACAGGAGGCTGTAAAATGCCGAGGAGTCAGGGCCAGCCCCGCGAGTGTACAGGAGGACGGCGCCGAAGACGGCGGGGACGAGTAGGAGTAATGGTGCGGACAGCCCGTCGACGACGAGTTCGATTCCGTACGGGACGGTGAACCCGCCCGCGACGTAATCGACTGCACCCTCGGTGGAGACCCGCCAGGCGACGGCGAGCGCGAGTACACCTTGCGTGACGGCACTGACCGCGGCGATCCACCAGCCCGCCCGGGTCGAGCGCAGCCCCGTAAGCAACGCGAGCGCCGCCCCAAGCAGCGGCACGACGATCGCGAGCACGGGGGCGTGGTCGATCATTGTCGCAACCGCCGGAGGACCGACTCGTTGAGCGTGCCGTACTCGGCGTAGATTCGGATGACGAGCGCCAGGGCCACTGCCGTCAGGCTCACCCCGACCACGATGGCCGTCAGGATCAGGACGTGGGGAAGGGGACTGACGTACGGTTCCTCCCCCGACAGCAGGGGCGGAGTGCCGCCCTCGACGTACGCCGCGGTGATGAAGAACAGGAAGATGGCGACCTGGAATACGTTCATCCCGACGACCTTCTTGACAAGGTTGCGGTTTTCGATCATCATGTACAAGCCGATCCCCAGAAGCGCCAGCGCGAGTACGTAGGTGTACCGCGTCAAGAGCAGATCGGCCACCATCACTCCTCCCCCTCCTCGTGGTCTGCAGCCTCGAACCCGTCGGCCAGGACGAAATACAGGCCTACGACGACTGCTCCGACGATGGCGCCGATGCTCAACTCGACGAGTTCGATGAGATACTTGCTGGCGTGGGGAATCAAACCGGCGTAGACACGGTACTCGAGGAAGCCGCCCGATAGCAGGAGCGATCCCAGTCCGATCCCGATGAAGGTGAGCGCTCCGACCGAGGCCAGACCGACGACGACATCGTTGGCTACCCATTCGCGTGCGGGCTGAACGCCGAAGGCAAACCCGATCATGACAACCACCGACCCGACGATGACCCCACCCTGGAAGCCGCCGCCGGGCGTGTCGGCGCCGTGAAACATGACGAACAACCCGTACGTGAATACAAAGGGGGCGACGAGCCGGACGGTGGTCATGATAATGACGCTCTCAACGTAGGGTTGGTCGGGCGACTGGGTGGCCGCGTCTGCTTCGCTCACGCGAGCACCTCCTCATCGAAGACCACGAGGGCGGCCACCGCCGCTGTGAACACGACGATGGCCTCGCCGAGCGTGTCGAGACCCCGATACGCGGCGAGTACAGCCGTAACCGCGTTTTTGACTCCCGTCTCCTCGTAGGCGGAGGAGAGGTAGTACTCCGTGACGCGGTAGTCAACCACCGGAGCGCTCGGGTCTCCGACCTCAGGCAACGCCGGCAGCAACAGTGCAAGGACGCCCACGAACGCGGCCGCGACGACCGCGCCTCGCCAGCCGACCGGCTCCAGGACCCGCGAGGTCGGCTCGCGAACTGTGTTGGCGACCGCGAGCAGGAAGAGGATCGTCATGACGCCGGCGCCGACGGCCGCCTCGGTCAGTGCGACGTCCGGTGCCCGGAGGACGACCCAGATGATCGAGACGCCGAGGCTGTACGCTGCGAAGGCAAGAACCGAGCCCAGCACATCCTCGACGAGCGCCGCGGCGAGGGCACATGCGATCACGAAGACGAGCAACATGGCCTCGAGCGGTGTCGGCATCATTCCTTCCTGTCACCTCCGTCGGCCGTCCACGGGTCGATCCCTTCCTCGTAGGCTGCCCGGGAGATGGCGTGGGCGGCAGTCGGATTCGTGAGGAAGGCAAATACCAGCAGCAGGACGACCTTGATGGTCGGCAGTGACTGGCCCACGGCGAGGGCAACGGCGGCCAGAACGAGGATTGCACTCAACGTCTCGCTCTTCGATGCCGCATGTGTGCGGGTGTAGAAATCCGGTAGCCGGAGCACCCCGAGGGTCGCGACGAGGCCGAAGAAGCCGCCGCCGAGCAATAGCGCGACGATGGCGTAGTCGATAAGGGCCATCAGAGGACCCCTCCCCACTCGACGGAGACCTTCGATATGGCGATCGAGAGCAGGAAGTTGAGCAGAGCGTACACGAGAGCGATGTCGAGGAACGTGGGCTGACCAACCGCCGCCGCGACGAGCGCAATGGCGAGGACGGTGTACATGCCTACGACGTTGACACCCAGGATGCGGTCGAATAGCGTCGGCCCGGTGACAACCCGGTAGAGGACGACAACGCCGTACGTGACGAAAAGGGCGGCAGCCGCGAGCAAGGCAGTACTCGCGAGGGGCGATACTTCACTCATCGTTCCCTCCTCGGTCGCGTTCCCGCGGACTGGGGATCCGCGCGGCGGCCCGGCCCCAGAAGATGAATCGAACGGCCCGTTCGAGGGCGCCATCGAGCAGGTCCCGACGGGAGCTCGTTGTCAGCGTATGGACGAGGAACTCGCGGTTACCGACGTCGATCGTTAGCGTGCCCGGTGTGAGGGTGATGCTATTCGCGAGCGTCGTCACCGGCAGCCCGCCCCAGACGGCTGCTCGGAATCGAACGACCGAGGGCTCGATCGGCATCCGTGGGTCGAGGATGACCCGAGCGATGCCGATGTTCGCCTTCGTTACCTCCCAGAGGAGGTACGGGACGTACATTGCGAACCGCAGCAGCTGTCGGGCGGTCCGGCGTGGTGGGAGGGGCTGTGTGAGCGTGACGCGAGACAAAGCGACACCGACGATGGCGGCGCCGATTGCGCCGGTGACGAAGTCGAGCGCGCTGGCGAACCACGCGAGCGTTAGGTAGAAGAGGTACGAGATGCCGAAGATGGCGAGAAACTGCAACGCGCCCCGCGGCTGGGGGAACTGCCGGCGACGGGCCGGACGGTCGATGGGGGAACGTTCGGGTGTGATCCCCCGCCGCTCGAGTTCGGCCTCGAGCGGGCTCAACAGCGCCGAGTTGCCCACCGGATTGTAGCCCGGATCGAGCACTACCGTTTGGAGGTCGTTCGCGTCGGCGTATGCGACGATCTCGTCGGCGTAGTCCGTCGGCGCGAACAGGTACCGGTCGGCGCCGATCGTCGCGGTCACGACATCGATGTCCGCGGGAGTGATGCCTTCGACCCCTTCGGTGGCTTCCTCGAGGTCGCTCCGGGCCCAGATCTCCACCTGCTCGAGGAGTTCATCGTGGGCTTCCCGGCGTTCGGCGAAGTGCGGATCGCCGGCGCGCATCACCTCAGCGTAGACGAAGTGGATGGCTGCGTCCCCCGCCTCTGCGCCCTCGACTGCGCGGGAGACGACGTGAGCCACGGTCCCGCGGAGGCTTGCGGACTCCTCGACCGGAACTAAAAGTCGTGACCCGTTCGAGCCTGTCATGGGTGGGGTATCGCGGCGACGCGAGGACCGGTCTCGTCCGTAACCTGCCCGAGTTCAAGGAAAACAATTTCGCATTTACGCGGCGAGGTGCGTGGCCAGTTGCGACGCCACCCGCGCGGCGAGATCGGCCTTCGATCCTTCCACCCACTCGACGTCGTCGGCACCGACGATGGCTGCACGCGTCTCGGTCGACCCCATTACCTCGGCGTCGTTGCCGACAACGAACGCACAGTCGGTTCGCTCGAGCAGTTCGCGAGCTTTCTCGATCACGTCGGATTCGTCGCCGGCTGTTTCGGCCTTGAATCCAATGATGGCCATCTCTGGGTGAGAGTCGCGCACCTCGTCGATGAGTTTCGGTGTCGGCTCGAGTTCGATAGTGAGGTCGCGGCGGCCAGATCTGAGTTTCTCGGACGCGGTATCGACAGTGTAGTCGGAGATGGCCGCCGCGGAGACAAGCGCGTCCGCGTCGTCGGCGTGGGCCCTAACTGCCGTGAGCATCTCCGCTGCGCTCTCGACCTGCTCCACGTTTGCCCACTGGAAATCCGGGCCGTCGTGGACGAGAGCCACGGTGGCTCCCCTGGCATAACAGGCCTTCGCCACCGCCCGGCCGGTCCGGCCGGAGGCTCGGTTCGACAGCGTCCTGATCGGATCAATCGACTCGGTCGTCGCCCCACTGGTGACGACGACCGTCCGATCCGCGAGGCGTTGCTCGGTCGTCGCCCTGGCCGTCTCGAGGACGATGTCGTCGTCCGCCGCGATCTTGGCCTTCCCTTCTTCGACCCGGGGATCGACGAAATTCACCCCCCACTCCTCGAGGATATCGATGGAATCGAGGACACCCGGGTGGTCGTACATCGGCTCGTGCATTGCCGGCGCAATCACGGTCGGGACACCGGCGCCGAGGGCGGTCGTCGCACAGGTGGTAACCGGCGTGTCGTCTATCGCGGCTGCCATCTTGCCGACGGTGTTGGCGGTCGCCGGAGCGATCAGGAGTACATCGGCCCACCCGTCCACGCCGCAGAGCTCGACGTGTTCAACGTCGCCGGTGAGCTCCGTGACCGGGGGCTGGTCGGTCGCGAACTCGAGGGCCCACGGGTGAATGATCGATTCCGCGGCCGGCGTCGTGACTGCTCGGACGGCGGCGCCGTGGCGGCGGAGTTCGTGGGCCAGCTCCACCGCTCGGACGGCGGCGATGGAGCCGGTGACGCCGAGCGCGACGTTCACTCCCGAGAGCATACCCGACGGCGCGTCCCGCTGGTACATAAAGCCGGGTCACCCTGGGCCACAGCGTTTTCCCCCTGGCGACCCTCACTACCCCATGGCAGACAACAAGCAGGGGCGAGAGGATCAGGCCCGGTCGGCGGACCGACGCCGCCAGGAGCGGGATATCGCCGAGGCACTCGAACGGCGCGACGAGACCGAACCCGCGGTGCCGGATAGAGTTCTAGCGGAACTCGATTCGACACTCCAGTCGGTCGACTTCCCCGCGACGGCCGAGGACGTCGTCGACGCCACGGGTGGCGCCACAGTGGAGACTCCGGTGGGCGCGTACGCTATCGCCGACCTGCTTCCCGAACGAAGCTACCGTTCGCGTTCGGGCGTCCGGGCTCGTCTGCAACGACCCGCCGTCTCCGTCGCCCTGAAGCGTATCGCCGAAGCCAGCGCCGGGCGTGGGGGTGTCGAACTGTCGGACTCACGCCGTGAGACATACGAGAAGACCCTCCGCGCGGTAGCCGGTATCGACGCGACGGATCGAGACGAAGGGGTCGAGGCTGTTACCGACTGGCTACTCGACCAGCTCGCGGAGAAGGGTACCCTCCCATCATCCCGCGCCGTGCGTCGGGAGGCGGCGAGATTCTGTCGCGCGAACGACTACACGGTATCCAACAACGACTGGCTCGGCGTTTGAACCACAAGGGTTGACGGGATGGCGGTCCTCCGGTGGGTATGCCAACCTGGGACGAGCGGTTCCGCACCGGCGCGTATCCAAGCGATCCGACGCCATCATCGGTGCTCCGTGACTACATCCACGAGATTCCGGACGGCCGCGCTCTCGACGTCGCGACCGGCACCGGCCGGAACGCGCTGTTCCTCCTCGAGGCGGGGTACGCCGTCGACGCCGTCGACCAGTCGCGAGTTGGCCTGGAAGTCACCCGAGGCCACGCACGGGACGCCGGCCTAGCTGGCCGACTCGAGACGATACAGGCGGATATCCCGAGTTATGGGTTCCCAACCAAACGGTACACCCTCGTCACGTGCAGCTTCTACCGGGCGGTCGACCGGCTGCCGGACATTATCGAGTCAATCGAACCCGGTGGGTATCTCTTCATGGAACATCACCTCCGCTCGGCAAGACGAACGCCCTCCGGGCCGAGCAGCGATCGGTATCGATTCGCCAGCAACGAACTCCTGCGATCGTCCCTTGGACTCACCGTCCTCTATTACGACGAGACGAGCCACAAGAGCGACGATGGCGATCGTCGGGCGTCCGCTCGAGTCCTCGCGCGCAGAACAACGGGAACCAGCCAGACCTACCCCCGGCGGCCGGATTGACTCACTCGCGCACCGAGGGGTGCTGGGTGGGGTCGTCGGGGTGTGGCTCCGCGAAATACTTCCGCATGACTGCTCGCGACTCGGCTGCCCGCTCACGGCGTTCAGCCTCGTCGATCTCCGCACAACCGGGCGGGACCTGTCGACCCCGATCGGTGAAGTAGCCGTCGGGTGCAACCCAGTCGTGGTAGAAGGGCACCTCGGACGCCTCAACGACGGCAAGCGCGACGTCGGCCCCGTCACCGGCTGCGATCACGGTCTGGTGGCGGGACCCGGCGATCCGGCCCGCAGCGTACAGTCCGGGTACGCCGGTCCAGCCGTCGTCATCGACGTCGACGTACGTCTTGCTGCCACGCTCGACGAGGCCGACGGCCTCGAAGCCGGCGAGGTACTTTGTGTCCGCCCACGAGGTGCAGATGACCCAGTCGGCTGTCAACCGGTCATCGCCGTCGGATTCGACCACCAGCCCCCGATCTGCCGACTCGATATTAGTTACGCATCCGCTACGCCGGTCGACACCGCTTCGCTGGCACTGGTCTCGCAACATATCGAGGTACAGTCTGCTGTCCACGCCGGCGGGAAAGCCGGGGACGTTCTCGAGGTGAGCGTTGCGCTCGAGGATCGGATCGCCGGCGTCGATCAGGACGGTGGGAAGTCCCGCTCTGGCAGTAAACAGTCCAGCTGTCAGGCCCGCCGGGCCGCCGCCGACGACGCAGACCGCCGGTGAGTCGGAAACAGGCATGGAACGAGTACGACCCGCCGCTCGCATCAGTTCGACGATTCGGGCGGGGAGCCGCCCGATCGTGTTATATGGTTACATTTAACACGATTGTGGTCGACAGCGCACTGATTGATGGCCCTCATCTTGGAACTCTCCGTTCCTCCCGACGACTTGGAGTTCGGTCGGGTGTTGCCACTGTCGGGCGACGAGTCTGTTCAGTTGGAGTCAGTCGTCCCCATCGGCGGTGAGGTCATTCCGTTCGTCCGGGTGCAGAATGTCGAGATTGAGTCGTTCGAGACCAGCATTCGGGAGCACCCACGGGTGGAGACGGTCGAGTAGTTCAGTAGCGAACCCGACGAAGACCTGTTTGCCTTCGGTTGGCGGTTCGAGAAGGACCCGCTCTATGCGGCCATAGAAACGGTGGGTGGGAACGTCCTGGAAGCTGTGGGTGGAAGCCACGGATGGCGATTTCGCCTCCGGTTTCCCGATCAATCGGCAGCTGCGGATTTCGACGCCGTGCTCGACGACGCGGCAGTCTCGATTGAGCTGACGGCAGTCCACCACGAGTCACCACCGTCGGCGAGACTGCGATACGGCCTCACAGAACCCCAACACGAGGCGCTCATCGCGGCCTTCGAGGCCGGTTACTATGCGGTCCCCCGCGACGTTACGACGACTGCCCTCGCCAAGGAGTTCGGCATATCCGATCAGGCGTTGATCGAACGG
>CAYUFG010000059.1:0-7702 GCA_964443815.1 uncultured Halobacteriales archaeon
AGCGTCTCGCCCTCGACCTCGCTCAGGATCCCGAGCGCGGCGACGGTCTTGCCGCTCCCGGGCGGCCCGACGAGCACGCCCGAGTTCGTCTCGAGGAAGCGGCTCACCCACGCCTGCTGATAATCCCGCAGCTCGAGTTGCAGGTCGACCGGCAGGTGGTCGCCGGTCTCGAGGTCGCGTTCGTCCCGAACGGGGTAGCCAGCCTCGAAGAGCGTCCGCTTGAGTTCAGCGATGCGCTCCTCGGCCACCCAGCTTTCCGTCTCCGAGAGCTCCGCCCGGAGCACGCCTTCGTCGAGTTCCTGCCGGGCGACGTTACCCATGAGGTCCGCCGCCTCCGCCGAGAGCACGACGTAGCCCTCCTCGTGCGTGGAGAGGGTGAACTGGTGGGCGCGGTCCCACTGCTCCTCGAGCCACTCCTCGAGGTGACTCGATCGCTCGGGAAGCACCTGGCGGACTGTCTCGAGCAAGCCCTCGACGGAATCGTATGGGGCCCCCCAGACATCCTCTCGTCGGATATCGTAGCGGTAGGCGCCCGACCCCGTCGTCGAGACGAGATGGGCGAACTGCGAGAGTTGTGCGCGCGTGAACTGCGTTGGCTGGTCGACGACGAGTTCCCGGCTGGCCGGGAAGAGAATGACTCTCTCTCGATCCGTCAGGCCCGATAGGTCGCCCGGATACCAGACGACCGGGTCGCCGGAGACATCCAGCCGGGAAACGGTGCCTGCGTCCGCTAGGTGTGCCAATTCCGCTGTTGCCTCCTCATGTGAGAGCTCGCGGGCCTGGGCATACCGGGAAGCGGTGACGACCGGCCGGCCAATTGCCTCCAGTGCATCGTAGAACGCGTCCGGCTTGATGTCCTCGTGCCGGGACTCGATATCGCTCACTGAGTCGCCCTAGGCTGCTTGGGTTCAAACTGCTTGCGCTCGGGTCGAACGCGTGAACCCCGCCGTATATGTTGATTGCCCGCCACGTTCGTGGCATGACGTGGCACCTCACGGTCCCCGGAGATACGTACGAGGCCGCGCGGGAGCAGTTCGCCTGGAACGTCCCGGACGGCTACAACGCAGCGTGGGACTGCCTCCGCAAACACGACGAGACGGACCGACCCGCGCTGTACCAGGCCTATCCGGACGGACGCCGGGAGACTTACACATTCGAGGATCTCGACCGCCTGTCGAACCGGTTCGCCCATGCCCTCTCGGATCTCGGCGTTTCCGGGGGCGACCGCGTGGGCGTCGTCGTCCCCCAGAAACCCGCCAACCCGATCGCACACTTCGCCTGCTGGAAACTCGGTGCCGTCTCGCTCCCCCTCTCTGTGCTCTTCGGCCCGGACGGCCTCGGATATCGGCTAGACGACTGCGGTGCGACCGTCGCCGTCGTGGATAGCCAGGTCCGAGAGACCGTCGACGCGGTTCGCGACGACTGCGATGCGCTCGAATATCTCATCGAAGTCGATGGGGACGCCGCAGGCCAGGTCCACGACTTCGACCGACTCCTCGACGGCCGACCGACCGAATTCGACATCGTCGATACCGACGGCGACACGCCGGCCTGCATCATGTACACGAGCGGCTCGACCGGACCGCCGAAGGGCGCCCTTCACACCCACTCGGTCTGGCTTGGGCACTGCCCGGCGTTCTACGCCTACTTCGAGCGGGACGTATTCGACTCGACATTCTGGACGCCCGCGGATTGGGCGTGGATCGGCGCGCTAGGGGACCTCGTCTTCCCGGCATGGCACTACGGCCGTCCCGTCGTCGGCTATCCCATGAGCGGATTCGACCCCGAAACCGCCTACGGTCTCTGCGAGGAGTACAGCGTTACCGACGCCTTCCTCCCGCCGACTGCGATCCGGGAGATGATGACCGTCGACGAGTCCCGCTACGACCTGGAGTTGAAGGCCATCTGTTCGGGCGGTGAGCCCCTGACGCCCGAGATTCTGGACTGGGCCGACGAGCGACTCGAGGGCGTTGCCGTCAACGAACTCTACGGGCAGACCGAGGCCAACCTCCTCGTGTGTACGTGTCGGGACTGGTTCCAGGCACAGGCTGGGTCGATGGGCAAACCGGTGCCCGGCCACGACGTCGCCATCGTCGATCCGAACACCGGCGAGCGGCTTGCTACGGGCGAGATCGGGCAGATCGCCGTGCGCCATCACGACGATCCTGTCATCTTCGAAGAGTACTGGGAAGAACCCGAAAAGACCGCGGCGACGCGTGTGGGCGACTGGCATCTCACCGGCGATCTCGCCACGCAGGACGAAGAGGGCTATATCTGGTTCAAATCACGTGACGACGACATCATTATAACCGCTGGATATCGCGTCGGGCCCGGCGAGGTGGAGAGCGCCATCCTAGAACACCCGGACGTCGCTCAGGTCGGCGTCGTGGGGGTTCCCGACGAACACCGCACGGAAATCATTAAGGCGTTCGTGCAACCGGTCGACGGGGTCGAGACGGGCGCGGAACTGCGCGAGGAGATCACGGCGCTGGTGCGAGAGCAACTGGCGAAACACGAATATCCACGGGAGATCGAGTTCGTCGGGGAACTTCCCCAGACGACCACCGGCAAGATCCAACGGCGAAAACTCCGGCAGCGGGAAGGTTGAACGAGACCGGACCCGAGCGATCAGCCGGGTAGCAGTCTACCGAACAAGCCACGGATCCGCGAAACGAACGATCTGACCAAGCTAACGACCGTGTCTCGAACCAACCTGACGTAGAACAGGAGTGTTTCCTTGACGAACGCCGCGACTCCCGCGATGCCGTCCTCTCGGTAGCGAACCTGGGCGCGTCCGAGCCAGTCACGGAGCCTGAGGACGCCCCCGGCCACGCCGTTGTCGAAGTACAACACGACGAGCAGGAGGAGAATTCCGAAGCTGAACTGCCAGTAGGTTTCAAGCAAGGGGAACTGGCGGATGAACCAACGGAAGTACTCGTATGAGAATGCCCCGAGCGCAGGCCCGAGGAACGAGTACGGCCCCCCGATTACCGTCATGATGACCGGCTCGGCCGACGCCGTCCAATGGGCATGGGTCTCGGGGTTGACATTCGTCGCGAGCGGAATGAGCAGGGCGCCGGCGAGCCCGGAGAAGGCCCCCGAGATGATGAACGTCATCCACTGATGGTAGGTGACGTTGATTCCGAGTGCCTCGGCACGCTCAGGATTCTCGCGGATGGCCTGACACGTCATCCCGAAAGGCGACCGAACGATTCGCCACAGCAGGTACATCCCAACCGCGACGACGACGAGCGCGAGGAAGTAATACCCAACGGGATTGACGATATCGACGAGTTGCCACTCCCACCCAAAGACGTCGACGTCGCCCATGACGAAGGATAGGCCGTCCGAGCCATTCGAGAAGTTCCCCTCGCCGATCCCCAGTCCGGCGAGTATGGCCCCGATCGTGTCCTGGAGGAAGATCACGAAAATGGCCATGCTAAAGGCAAGCGTGATCAATGCGAAGTAGATCTCGGTCAGGCGCACGGAGAGGAAGCCGATGGCCACGGCGACGATCGTCGCGACAATGACGCCCATGACGAGCGCAAACGCCCAGGTCGCCAGCGGGGAAATCCCGCCGAAGATATCGCCAAAGCCGAGCATCGGAGCGAGCACCTCGACCGACTTGGCCACGGTGTACCCCGATACGGCAATGAACATCGCGTGGCCGAACGAGAGCAGGCCTGTGTATCCATAAAGCAGGTTGAAGCCCGTCGCGAACAAGACGAAGATAATCGTTTGAGTCAGCAGCGACGTCTGGAATCCGTCGAGTACGAACGGTGCGAGGACGAGTAACACGGCGAGGATGGCACCGCCTGTGACGCGGCTGTCGACGGTGCGGACCCGGTCGGCGAAAGCGTAATTCACGGTAATGTCCCCGAGAGTCTTACATTCCCGGCGGGAGGCCCGATCCGGAGAGGAGATCTAACGCTTCAGATCGTTCGATAGTGTACTCTTGCGTGTTGACTTGGCCCGCCCCGTCGTACGGCACGTCTGCGTCGAAGGAGGACTCGCCGATGATGCAGCTGGCATTTGCCTGGTGGGAGTTCTCGTCGAGCGTGATCGCTCCACGCGGATCCTCCTCGTACGTCAGCCCCTCCATCTCGCTGATAACCTCTCCCGGGTCAGTGCTCCCCGCGGCCTCAATGGCCTGCTTGTAGATGTTGACGGCTGCCCAGGTGCTGCCGCCGGTGAACGTGGGGTACGCGAGGATGTTGTCGTCGTCCGCGTATGCGTCCTCGTACGCACTGAGGAACTCCTCGTCGGCGTCCGTCCCGTACGCACCGGGCCAGTACCAGCCCGAGTAGTGGACACCCTCCGGCATGGTATCTCCGAGCGCCTGGAAGTTTACCGGATCGGCGCCAATGGTGTCGAAGACGTCGTCCACCTGTTCGAACAGGCCTTGCTCGGCGGCCTGGCTGGTGAACGTTACGGTGTCATTCGCCCAGAAACTCGTGAAGACGACGTCGGGATCAGCGTCGACGATGTTGCTGATGTTGGGCGTCATGTCGCTGGCAGCCAACTGGGGGAATTCAACTTGGACGACCTCGTAGTCGAATCCGAGGCCGTCGAGGTACGCCTGGTAGTACGACCAACACTGCTGACCGTACGCGTAGTCCGGCCCTGCGTTCGCGACGCGCAACCCACCGCTGAAGTTGTCAGCCGTGTACTGCGCGATGGCGTACGTCATATGGGCCGTCATCGAGTTCGTCCGGAACAGGTTCGGCAACCCTGCGGCGCGACCGTCGTCCGTCTCGTAGTAGTCGCCGAACGTCTCCGTGTCGGGCTCGGTAATGAACGGCGTCCCGATGTCCGTAAGCGTGAAAGGCACGCCCAAGGACTCGATCGTCGGACCGGAGTTGAGCGTGACACCGGAAGAGGTGAGCCCGAGCATGACGTCGGCTCCGAACTCCTGGACGAGACTGCGGATTTGGGCCTGCGGGTCGTCACCGTGATCACGGACCTCTATTTCGACCTCGCGGCCGTTGATGCCGCCTTCCTCGTTTATGACGTCCACCGCAACCTCTGCCGCGGCCTCAGAGCCGGCACCCAGCTGTTCGGCGACCCCGGAGAGTAGGTATATGGCCCCAATCCGGATTGGGTCACCGCCGCCACCACCACCCAGGATACCACAACCGGCAAGCGCTGCGGTCCCGCCCGCGCCGGCCGCAGCGAGGAACTGGCGTCTGTCCACGCCGCGAGATTCGCCGCTCGTCGTCTCAGCACCCGTGCGTTGACCATCGTGTGGCATGACACGTAATCGCACCCAGGGACAGCTTAAAAATGTAGGTGTTATTGTATAAACCCGAGGGAAAAGTTTACTGTAAGTCCCTTCGGTTGACACGCCATGGTTTCGACGGATCTGCTCGTCCAACAGGTGATCAACGGGATCAGCATTGGGAGCTGGCTGTTCCTCGTTGCGGTCGGACTGAGCCTCATCTTCGGCGTACTCGGCGTGCTGAATTTCGCTCACGGGGCCCTCTTCATGATTGGCGCTTACGTTGCCATTGTCACACTTGGCAGCGTCGGGAATTTCTGGTTGGGGATCGTTCTCGGGGCACTCGCCGTTGGTGTCGTCGGTGCCATCATCGAGGTCGGTTTCATACGACGACTCTACGGACGCACCGAGGAGGAACTCGATCAGCTCCTGATGACGTTCGCCTTCGTGTTGATCATAACCGATGGGATTCGGGCGATATTCGGGTCTGGCTCAGTCCTGACGAATCCGCCCGAGCTTCTTCGGTTCAACGTCCCCCTCGGAGCGGGGTTCAACATCGACGGCTACCGGGCCTTTCTGATCGTCATGTCGTTCCTCGTCATCGGAGCGATCCTCCTCGCACTCCGGACGACCAACTTCGGCCGGCTCGTCCGATCTACGTCGAGCGACCGGGAGATGGCGTTGCTACTCGGGATCGATGTCCCCCGGCTGTACACCGCGGTATTCTTCGTCGGTGCGGCACTCGCGGGCCTCGGGGGCGCGCTCATCACGCCGATCCAGTCCGTTACGCCCGAACTCGGCAACCAGGTGATTATCAACGCCTTTGTCGTCGTCGTTATCGGTGGCCTTGGCTCATTCACGGGCGCGTTCGTGGGCGCGTATGTAATCGGCATCATGATAGCCGTGGGCAGCATCTTCGCCGCCGGCGCGGGCCAACTGTTCCCGTTCCTCGCGCTGATCGTCGTACTGTTGATCAAGCCGGAGGGCATCGCCGGGGGGAGCGACTCGTGACGACGATCCTCCAGACGGAAAACCTCGTTCGCCGGTTCGGCCGGCTGGTGGCGGTTGACGACGTCTC
The DNA here is from genome assembly GCA_964443815.1 of uncultured Halobacteriales archaeon. Lineage (GTDB taxonomy): Archaea > Halobacteriota > Halobacteria > Halobacteriales > Haloarculaceae > CAYLJD01. The sequence continues at coordinate 6,297 of CAYUFG010000059.1, forward strand.
AGTCAGCATTGACAGCGACGACATCACCAGCATCATCGGACCGAACGGGGCCGGCAAGACGACGTTGTATAATCTGCTCTCCGGGCGACTGGAGCCAAGTGAGGGAACAATCAAACTTCGAACTCGCGACGGGAATGGCCTCACCACGATCAACGGCCTGCCCCCGTACGAGATCAACCGGCTGGGGCTGTCCCGGGCGTTCCAGATCACCAACATCTTCGAGGGCCTGACCGTCACAGACAACCTTCGAGTGGCCCGGATCAGCCAGAACGAGCGGACCCTCGACCTCCGATCGGTCGCCCGAGAGGACTCCGCACTCTCAGAGGAAGCCCAAGAGATCATCGAACTCACACGACTGGAGGAAGTCTCCGACACGGTCTGTTCGAACCTCTCCCATGGAGACCTCCGGAAGGTCGAAATCGCCCTCGCGCTCGGGACGGAGCCGACAGTCGTGCTCCTCGACGAACCGACGGCGGGTATGAACCGTTCGGAGACCCGGCGGATGGTCGAACTGATCGAGGAACTTGACAACAATACTGACACGACTTTCGTCGTCACCGAGCACGACATGGAGGTGGTGCTCGGCGTCTCCGACCGCATCCTCGTGCTTGACCGGGGCGAACTCATTGCCGAAGGACCGCCCGACGAGGTCATGGCAGACGAGCACGTCCGCGAGGCCTATCTGGGGGCTGGTGCCTGATGGCGGTCCTCGAGCTCTCGGACGTCAACGCCTTCTACGGAAACAGCCACGTTCTCTTCGACCTGGACTTGGTCGTCGAGGAGAACGAGGTTGTTACCCTCCTCGGCCGGAATGGCGCCGGCAAGACGACCACGCTCCGAAGCATCACCGGGACCGTCCCCCGTCGTGAAGGGGAGATTACCTTCCGGGGCGAGGACATCACCGGACTCTCGGTCGACAAGATCAGCAAGAGCGGTGTCAAGCTGGTTCCCGAGGAGCGTCGAATCTTCCCGACCCTGACCGTCCGCGAGAACCTCCAAGTCGCGGCCGAAACGGCGATAGACCCGCGACCGATCGAAGACATCTACGAGATCTTCCCGCGGCTCGACGACCTCCGCTCGAGTCGAGGACAGAACCTCAGTGGCGGCGAACAGCAAATGCTCGCCGTCGGCCGCGCACTCGTCCAAAGTCCCGACCTGTTATTGCTCGACGAGCCAACAGAGGGACTCGCACCGGTCATTGTCGAGGACCTCCGGGAGGTATTCAACGAGATCGTTCAGGAGGACGTGACCGTCCTCATCACCGAACAGAACGTCGAGTTCGCGCTCGACCTCGCGAGTCGAGCATACATCATCGAGAAGGGCGCGAACGCGTGGGAGGGCCCCGTCGAGGAACTCAGGGACCGTGATGACTTGATGGAGGAGTACCTATCCGTCTCCGTCGCCGA
>CAYUFG010000059.1:7802-11796 GCA_964443815.1 uncultured Halobacteriales archaeon
ATCTCCGCGACGGCTGTGGCTGCGCTGAGGTCTGGGAGCACCTGAGCGACCTCCGCGACGAGAACTGAGGCCGCCGGTGGGACCTCTCGATTTCGACTTCAACCAGTCATCGCCTGCCTCTCCGGCGGCCTCGCTACGCGTCAGTCTCGCAGTTCACCGTTTTACTCCTCGCTCGACCGAGACAGTCACACCGCTCGCGTCTCTCGTACCAGGCACCTTTTTCTCCACCACCCATCTACACCGACCCGATGGTCGACCCGTCGCAGGTCTGTGTCCTCGTTCCCACCTATAACGAGGCCGAAACCGTTGGCGACATCGTCGACCGCTTCCGGGACCAGGGCTTCGACGATGTACTCGTCATCGATGGCGGATCGACCGATGGTACACCAAATATCGCCTCCGAGCATGGCGCCCGCGTCCGCCAGCAGTCCGGCTCCGGCAAGGGACAGGCGGTCCGCGAGGCGCTCGACTACGTCGACCGGCCGTACGTTCTCCTGATCGATGGCGACGCCACGTACCGACCCGAACAGGCGTCCCGGCTGCTCGAGCCACTGTTTAAGGGGATCGCCGAACACGTCGTCGGTGACCGATTTGCGGACATGCAACCCGGCGCGATGTCGCGGTTCAACCGGTTCGGCAACCGACTCATCAATCGCGCCTTCGGGGCCATCCACGGCCGATCTCTCGGAGACATTCTTAGCGGTTACCGCGCCTTCACCCTCGAATCGGCTCGGAGCTTCGACCTCACGGAGTCGGGGTTCGGTATCGAGACCGAACTGTCCGTGGAGTGCGTCAAACACGGGGTCCCCACCCGAATCGTTCCGATCACCTACGAGGCACGACCGGACGCCTCCGAAACAAACCTGCGGCCCGTCCGCGACGGGGCCGTGATCCTGCTCACCTTGTACAAGATGGCCAAGACCAACAACCCGCTGTTCTACTTCGGGAGCGTCGGCGCAGTGAGCGGCCTCGTTGGCCTCCTGCTCGGAGCCTACGTCGCCGTCGAATGGTTCACCCGCGGTGTCTCCCACGAGGTGATCGCGTTGGCTGCCGGCGTCGCCGTCATTTTCGGCGTCCAGCTCGTGATGTTCGGCGTCCTCTCGGACTTGATCGTGACCCTCAACCGCGAACAGACCAATCAGTTCCGCCGTCTAGCCCGCACCCTGACCGAGGAGGACGAGCCAACGCCGGGCCCGGACGCCCGGGAAGCGGACGTCGAATCGGAGACTACCGTCGGCGATGCCAACGAGTCCTCAGAAGGGTAGCAGGCCACGAAGCTGGGCGACGACGCTCCGAGAGACGGCCTCCCGTTCGCTCTCGAAGACCGGATGCAGCGCGTCGAGGAGGTCGCCTCTGGAGTCGAATTCGTCGGCGCTCGCCTTCTCGAGAGCCTCCTCGAGCCGGATCTCATGGCCCGCCGCGTCTACCGGCACCGATACGTCGCCGTACTCTCGGGCCAGCCGGTCGGCAGAGATCGGATAGTCGACCTCGCGCGTCTCGAGCGTGGCGGCCAGTGCCGCGATGCCGAACTCTACGACGTCGGGTTCCGTCTCGATGTCGTTCGACGGCGGTTGGACGCCCATTACCGGATCAATGGTCCAGGGGGACCGAAAGCCTTGCCGGTCAGCCCACGCCCCCGGCAGACATTTCACGCCGCGGGCGAACGGGCGGACATGGCTGTGCCGGTCGAGCCCGTCTCGCTGGGGCTTGTGAGTTTGCTCGCACTCGTGGTTGCGGTCGGCCTTGCCGTGTTCGTCGTCTCCCGCCTCGACGGCACCAAGTGGATGGGCGCGACGCTGCGTCGCCGGTTCGTCCTGGGCGTTCCCTGGGGGACGGTGATCGTAGTGCTCTTCGTGGTCGCGGTCTACCTGTTCGTCCAGGGGGCATGGGGTCGCCTCACCGATCCCGTCGTCGTCGGCTTCCGCGCGTGGTCCTACGGGTATCTCATCGGCATGGTGACTGCCCCGTTTGGCCATAGCGGGCTCGGCCACATCACAGGGAACCTCCTCGGAACGGTCGTGTTCGCGCCTATCGCGGAATACGCCTGGAGCCATTACCCCACGGAGCGGGGCAGCCGCTCGTTCGGAAGCCGGCGCACGAACCCCTATGTCCGGATCGGGATTTTCGTCCTCGCGGTCCTCCTGGTAGGACTTGCGACCAGCTTCCTGATTCCGGGACCGCTCATCGGCTTCTCCGGCGTCGTCTTCGCCTTCGCCGGCTTCGCGATCGTGACGAAGCCGATCCTGGCGGTATTCGCCGTCGTGGGCTCCCGCGTCGTCGACTTGTTGTACTACACTTCACTGAACCCGATTGTGTCGGTGCGGGCTCGCCGCCAGTTCGTCGAACCGTGGTGGGCGGACGTGGCCGTCCAAGGCCACGCCCTCGGCCTGCTCGTCGGTATACTGCTTTCGACGCTGCTCGTTGTCCACCGGCGGGAGGTCCCACGGGCCCGATACCTCGGGTTCGCACTCGTCGTCTTCGCGATCTCGGAGTCGCTGTACATCGTCTACTGGCAGTTCGGTGCGGATCGGTTCGTCATGTATCGCGCCGCCGGGCTTGCCTTCGTCTTCCTTCTGGCCGCCGCCACCGTCTACGGAGTCGCGGCGACCGACCGTAATCTGTTCGACCGGACGCGGCTCAATACCCGCCAAGTCGCAGTCGGGGCGTTGCTTGCCGTCGTCCTCGCAATCGGGCTCGCGGCGGTGCCATACAATCTCGTCAACATCGGACCGACCGAGTCCGACGGCATACAGATCCGCGATTACACCGTTTCCTACGAGGAAAACGTCCCGAACGCCTACCTCGATTCGGTGACACTGCCGGTTATCGGCGACCAACTTACGGCCACGGTAAACGCAAGCGGCGTGATCGTCCACAGCGACCGTCGGGATGCCTGGATTGAGATCCTCTCCGAGGGCCAACTCGCAGTCGCGGGGCGGGGCACGGTAACGGTCGGCGGTCTCGGCTGGCGAGAGCGGGTTATCGCAAACCGATCGACGTGGAACGCGGTCGACGCCGGCGACACTTACAAGGTATACCTCCGTCGTCCGGGTGGGCCGCCACAACTGGTGTTCCGTGACGAACCGGTCCGCCTCGCCCCGCGGATTGCCGGCCTCAACCTGTCCATCGAGCCCACGCGCGAGCAGTACGTGGTCAACGCGACGCGGAACGGGACTGTTGTCGGCCGCCGCTCGATGCCAGCTATCAACGAGAGCGCCACGCTGGCTGGGCTAGCGATCGAACGCGACGGTAACGAACTGTTCGCCGCCTCCAATGGCACACGCATCCGGGTCGCGCGGTACCAGACCGGGCGGGAGCAGGCTTGACACATGAACAGCGGAAGGCCCACGACTTCAGTCGCGGGATGATGTCATCGCCACTCGATACGGTATACCTCGGCGTCGACGGTCCCCCGGTCGGTCTCGTGGTGATCGAATTGCCGGGGTAGCTCGAATTCGGTCGTATAGGCATGCGTGACGGTCCCGCCGTTGTCGGCGGCGAAAGCCTCGACGAAGTCCTCGCTACCAGCGTTGTGGATCGAGTAGGAGACGTCCGCTATCTCGGACGTCGTCTCGAGGAAGCCCCGGTCCGCGTGTTCGTTGCCGGTCTGCGCGCCGAAAGGTGGATTCATGACGACCGTGGTCTGTCTAACTGGACACAACGGGGCCGCTGTTGCATCCGCGCGCACCCACGAAACTGGACACTGCGTCGCGATTCGCCGGCAGTTTGCCTGGGCGATCGACAGCGGTTCGGGATCGATGTCGAGACCGACGACACCAGTGGGACCCCGAAGCGCCGCCCCGAGCGCGAGCATGCCCGTCCCGCACCCGAGGTCGAGCACCGTTCGCCCTTCCACGTCGCCCTGGAGGTCGGCGGTGTGAACGAGGTGGGCCGCGAGGTCCGGGGGCGTTCGGTACTGTTCGAGGTCCACCCGTGGGTCCTCGAACCCCGCCACGACGGCCAGTTGCTGGGCAAGTTGCGTCTTGGTGCTCAC
>CAYUFG010000060.1:0-11641 GCA_964443815.1 uncultured Halobacteriales archaeon
GGCGGGATGCCGAGCAGGCGCGTGAAGGCATTGGCAGTGCCGTTGAAGACCACGATACCCGGACGGAACAGGATATACGAGAGCCTCATCGGCGGTGCGAGAAGCAGCGAGATGCGTTCGGCGTCGGCGATCGCGATCGTCTTCGGCGCGAGTTCACCGAAGACGACGTGGAGGAACGTGATGACGCTGAATCCGAGGGCGAACGCAAGCAGGTGGATGAGGTTCGCGGGGAGGTACGGAGCCAGCGCCGGTTCGATGAGTGCGGCGACGGCCGGTTCGCCGATCCACCCGAGACCGAGCGAGGCGAGGGTAATACCGAGTTGCGTCGTCGCGAGGTAGTCATCGAGGTTCGCCATCACCTCTTCGAGGGCGGCGGATCCGCGACGATCGTCCTCGGCCAGTTGCTCGACCGACGTCGACCGAACCCTGACGAAGGCAAACTCCGAGGCGACGTAGAATCCGTTCAAGAAGACGAGAACCAACGCTGCGAGGATCCGCGCGACCGAGAGGGCGATGTCTACCATCGATGGCCCGGAGCGACGCGTCCGTTCGCGTGTCGACCAACCATGGTAGCGTCTCGTGGGTTGGTCTATTAAAGCAGGCGGGACCTCACTCGGCGGCGGACCGCGAAATCCGAGTCTTCGTGCCCGGGTTCGGAAATGAAGGGGTCGACGATCGGTCCGAGCCGGAACCACGCCGGTCGCCGTAGAAGTCAAACAGGTACAGACCGTGGACAGGGACTACTTCACGGCGCTCTCGCTGGCCGTCGGAGTGAATCGGTTCATCCGGCGGCTCAGTGTTTGCCTCGGACTTGGCCCAACACCGTGCGGAAGAGGACGATCGTCCGCGTCTATATTGGATCATGCATACAATATCAACCCGGGTTGGGTTGCTCGTTCCATGCCTCCTGAACGAGCCAACGGATCGGTTAGTCCCCCAGAACGCAACGCTTCAGCTTTCGGCAGCCGGAGCGGCCGCGTCTTGCTCCTGATACTTCGTCTCGAATTCCTGAATGAGCTGCCCCATCTTCGCATACCAGTCGTTCAGCATCCGCTGCATGTCGTCCGCGATTTTCGACGGGTCCGCCGGTTCATAGACGTGGTAGTAGCCACCGTGATCGTAGTTGACCTGTTCCTTCCGGATGAAGCCGGCCTTGAGTAACCGTTGGACCGCTCGATAAGCTGTCGAGCGTTCCCGATCGACTCTCTGAGCAACCTCGTCTACGGTCACAGCTTCCCCGCTGTCGACGAGCGCCTCGAAGACATCTCTGTCGAGCTGCTTGAGTCCGTGAAAACACTCCAGGAGGCCCTCACATTCCATGTCCCGTTGGAGTTGTTCAGACAGCGCATCTGGCATGATTACTAGTTGATTGTGTCTCGGTGGCAAAAGATTTGTGTGTAGATTACACAATCCTGTGTGAACGGAATCCCTCCCGGTGACGATCGTTCGGGTGCAAATCGGCTTCCCTCTCCGACCAAGCAAGCCACACGGATCCATTGGTTGATTGGGTCGAATTTGACCCAGTCTACTCATCGGGATGCAGCAAAACGATACGCACGAAGACCCTGGGCCAGTTCACCTGCAACTGAACGACGGATCGACGACCGTCTTGCACCAGTCCGGACAGGTCATCGACACCCACTAGCTCGAGGTCGTCGAACGTAGACTCGAGTCGCTCCGGAACACGGTGTTCTCCGTCGAGTGGGAGCAAGGACGGCCCGTCGTGCGCCGTGGCTGATATTGAATAGTGCCCTCTTCGAGGTGTTGGATGAGCCAGTCCCGACTGTACAGTTCCTTGTTTATAGAGGGCACGTAGAAGCGCACAGATCACCCAGGCAGCACAGCGGGAATATGATCCCTGAATCTAATGCCGCCTCCCGGATTTGAACCGGGGACAGCTCGATCTTCAGTCGAGTGCTCTCCCAGTCTGAGCTAAGGCGGCTCGCGTCCCGACGGTCGGTGACGGGGGAAAAAAGAATTTCGACTGGCCGGGACCGCCGCCATCCCGCGATGACAACCATCCGTCGGATGGCCACCCCCAGGGTAGTCGACCGGGGCGAACCGGGGAGGGAGATCAGCGAGGAGGACGAGCCGGCCAGCCTCTGAGCGCGACGGGCCGAACCGGACCGCGTGTCGCCGCTCGAACCCGCACGGTCGGGATTCCGGCGCTCGACGTCCACCCCCGACCGAAGTCGTGGGCGGTCTCCTCGAATCACTTTAAGTGACTTGGCCTCGACGCCGAGGTATGTACGACGCCATCGGCAGATCGCCGGTCGAGTGGGCCGGAAAGACCGCACCCGAAGTCCGCGCGGAAGCCGAACGGGACGGCTCGGTCCTCGTCGTCCCCGTGGCCAGTCTCGAGCAACACGGAAACCACATGCCCACGATCACGGACACGCTGCTGTGCACCGCCGTCGTCCAGACCGCCGCCGAGCGTGCGGCCGACGGCGACGTCCCCGTACTGATCACGCCACCCGTGTGGAGCGGCCAGTCCCGGCACCACCTCCCCTTCGGGGGGACCGCCTCACTCGACGTCCCCACGCTGATGGCGGTCCTCGAGCACGTGGCCGATACGACCCTCGAGAACGGCTTCGACGCGCTGCTGTTCGTCAACGGCCACGGTGGCAACGTGAGCACGATCGGGACGGCCGTCCAGGAGATCGCCGAGACGCAGGAGGCGGAGGTGCTCGGCCTGACCTACTTCAAACTCGCCGGCGAGATGGTCGAATCCGTCCGCGAGAGCGAGCAGGGCGGGATCGCCCACGGTGGCGAGCTCGAGACGTCGATGATGCTGCACCTCCGCCCGGACCTCGTCCGCGAGGACGACATCACCGGCACCCCCTACGACAAGCCCTACGACGGCGAACACGAGGACCTCACGGACGCGGGGACGATCTCTACCGGGCGGCCCTTTACCGAGTACACGGAGTCGGGGGCGGCCGGCCGACCCGAACTCGCCACAGCCGAGAAGGGCGAAGCCTTCTTCGAGGGGTTCTGCGATGCGGTCGCCGACACGCTGTCGGCCATCCACGCCGAACACGCCTGAGCCGAAGTGCTTTACGCGTCCGCCCGGTGTGGCGGGGCAATGGGTGTCGACGGCGATGACCAGGTCCGGTACGTCATCAGCGACCTTCACATCGGCGGCGACGAGCAACTCGGCGAGGTGGAGTTCCTCGAGGAACTGCTCGAGTTCCTCGAACGCCTCGAGAACACGGACGAGTCGGTCGAACTCGTCATCAACGGTGACGCCTTCGGGCTCTGGGAGCTCACGGGTCACGAGGGCATCGCGAAGTTCGACCACCTCGAGGCGACCTATCCCCGACTGTTCGACCAACTGCGAGCCACCGGCGAGACGGCCGACATCACCCTGCTTCCCGGCAATCACGACCACGAGCTCGCGGCGTATCCCGAGTACGTCGAGCGGTTCGCCGAGTACAACGTCGACCTCGTCCAGGGGCAGTCGGTCCGGCGTGACGTCGGCGACCACGTCGTCCACTTCGAACACGGCCACCAGGAGGACCCGAACAACCGCGTCGAGAACTGGGGCGACCCGTACGCCCGGCCGCTGGGCTACTACTACAACACGCACGTGACCAGCCGCGCGGGCCGGCTGTCCGAGCGCGGCCGGTTCAACTGGCTGCGGGACGTCCAGGCCGTGACCCCGACCGAGCGGATACCCGTCTGGCTGCTCTCGAAATACGTCTACAGAGAGATGAATCCCCTGCTGCGGTACGCGTTGGTCCCGTTCCTGTTGCTGTTCAACGTGAGCGCCGTGCTCGCCGTGCTGACCGGCCTCGACGTCCTCGGGATCTGGAACGTACCGATCGACCAGACACGGACGTTTCTGCGGCAGTTCGGCTACGCCGGATCGGCCGCGTTCGTCCTGCTGGTCATCAACGTCGTGGTCGCGGGACTGCTGTTGCTCGTCGGGATCCCACTGTACTTTCTCCGGCGGGACATCAAGCGGACGATCGACCGGTTCGGCGTCTTCGAGACCGATCTGACGGTCGACCCGGAGGCGCCCTACGAGGCCCGCGCCAGGGAGATCTTCGACGGATCGGACGTGCGGGTCTTCTGTCACGGCCACACCCACCGACCCTTGCTCGAGCGGGTCGACGACGGCCTGCTCGTCAACACCGGGACGTGGCTCAAGCGGCTGCACCGTCGTGACGGCGTGATCGGCCTGTTGCCGCCGGTCTTCTATCCGTCCTACCAGCTGTTCGCCGTCCGGATCGCTGACGACGACGGTGCGGTCGCCGTCTCGTTCGAGACGATCGAGAAGCCCAGTCCCAGCCCGGACGAACTCACGCTCACGGAGCGCCTGCTCACGCTCGGGCGGAAGCCGGCGCCTTCGGAGCCCGACGACGCGACGGTGCCCGCCGACGGGAGTGGAAGCGAGTCTTAAGAGGTAAACGGGCGCAGGGTGGAAATCCGCACAGATGGGTACCGCAGACGCGCAGGCATCGACTCGGGATGACCTCGCCCGACTCGTCGTGAGTCCGGCCTTCCTCGCGGTCATGTTCATGACGGCATTGTTGCCCGTCAGCGTCGTCATCTCGCCGTCCTTACCGGGCATGGCGACGGCTCTCGGCGTCTCGGACGCACGGGTCGGCCTGGTCATCACTGCCATCACGCTGCCGCCGATGCTGCTGGCCCCGGTCGTCGGTATCGCGGGAGACATGTTCGGCCGGCGGACCGTCGCCGTGCCGGGGCTGTTCCTGTACGGCGCCGCTGGCGTGGCGATCACACTCGCCGGCAGCTTCACCGCCGTCCTCGGCCTGCGGACGCTGCAGGGGCTGGCGATGGCCGGGATCGCTCCCCTCACCGTCACTCTCCTCGGAGACCTGTACGAGGGGTCGCTCGGCACGACCGCCCAGGGGATGCGGATGAGTTCGGCGGGAATCGCACTCGCCATCGGCCCGTTAGTCGCTGGGGCGCTCGCCGGGTTGGCCTGGCAGTTTCCCTTCTACCTCTACGGGCTGTCGTTCCTGGCGATGGTCGCGGTTTACCTCTACGTGCCGGAAACCGCCCAGTCGACCGACGACACGCCAAGCCTCCGGGGCACGCTGCGCCAGTACACCCGCTCGATCACCGACGAGATCGGCGATCGCCGCCTCCTCGTGGTGATGGTGGGCGGCTTCGTTCGATTCTTCGGGTCGTTCGCCTTCTTCACCTTCGTCCCCATCTACGCGGTTCGGTCGCTCGGGACGACACCATTCGTCGCCGGCGTCGTGGTCGCCCTTTCGGGCGTCAGGATCCTGCTCAGTCCGACAGCCGGCTGGTGGGTTTCGCGGTTCTCGCGGCGGTGGGCGCTCGTGGGAACCGTCGCCGTCCAGCTGACCGTCTTCGCGCTCATCCCCTTCGTCCCCAACGTCTGGGGGCTGGCCGGGCTTGCCGTCCTCTTCGGTGTGGGCGACGCCATCTTCGATCCACTCGTCAACGACGGCGTCACCTCGATGGTCGCGGCGCGCAACCGCAACGGCGTCGTCGGTGGCCTCCGCGTCTGCAAGGAGGCTGGCAAGACCGCCGCGCCGGCCGCACTCGGTGCCGTCCTCGCCCTCGGGGGGTACACCTGGCTGTTCCTCACGGTGACGGGCGTGCTCGCGGTCTACTGTGTGGCCGTCGCACTACTGCTCACGGCCGACCCGACGGCGATCGATACAGCAGGACCTTAATACAGCGACCGTATCGAGGGAGCGTATGGATCGGCGCCACTGGATCCTGGCTTCGCTGATGGGCGGGATCCACTTCACCTTCCACGCATTCATGCGGCTGATCCCCGCGTTCATCCCCATCCTCGGGGTGGCGCTGGACTACCCGCTCTGGAAACTGGGCATGCTCGTCTCGGCGTACCTCGTCGGCTCGTCGATCGGCCTGCTCCCGATGGGCGTCCTCTCGGACCGGTACGACCGCCGGGCGACCCTGTCGGCGTCGCTGGCCGTCGTGGGAATCGGGTACGTCCTGTTCTCCGTGGCCCCGACGCTCGGCGCCGGGCTGCCCGGCGCGGAGATCGCCGGCCTCGCCTTCGACGGCACTTTCGCCGTGATGGCCGGGTCGATGCTGGTCTCCGGATTCGGCACCGCTGCGCACGTCCCCGTCGGCGTGCCGATCCTGACTGCGAACGCGGATCCGGGCAACCGGGGCATGCTGCTGGGCATCTGGGGCGGTGGCTCGAAGCTCGGTGACGCGGTCGGGCCGGCCGTCGTCGGCGTGCTCATCCTCGTGCTCGGCTGGCAGGCCATCCTCCTCGGGTTCGGTCTCGTCGGCATCGCGAGCGCCGTCGGCCTGTATCTCGTGCTCGGCGCGTCTGCCTTCGAGACAAAGCCGGCCAGCGAGCAGAGCGACGACGAGGCAGCGGCGGAGGCGTGGGCCGATCTCCTCGCGGATCGCCGGCGCTATCTCTATCCCATGCTCGTTCTGGTCGGCTACTTCGCGGCCTACAGCGTCGTCGTCCAGGGGACGGTCGCGTTCGTGCCCGCCTTCATCACGGACGTCTACGGCTACTCGTTCAGCCTCCTCACCGTCGACTTCGGCCCGGAGTCGCTGGCCTACTCGACGCGCTCGGTGCGACATATAGGCGCGGCGGTGAGCCGCATCGTCGGCGGCTACCGCGGCGACCGATTAAGCCACCTGACGGTGCTGTTCTGGACGCTCGTCGTCGCCGGCGTGACGATGTTCGTGTTCGCGCTGTCGTCGCTCGGGCCGATCATGCTCCTGGTCGTCCTCGTGATCTTCGGCGCGGGCCTCTGGGGCAACAGCCCCGCCCGGGACTCGCTGGTGAGCGACCTCGGCCCCGACGAGCGGGAGGGTCGGACGTTCAGCTACCTCTGGACGGCCTCGCGGGTCTTCGGGGCCATCTCGCCGACGGTCATCGGTTTCCTCGCCGAAAGCGCCGGGATCCGCGAGGGCTTCACCTACCTTGCGGTCGCGACGCTCGTCGCAGCGCTGTTCGTGGCGCTGCTGTTCAGTGACCGAGTCTTTCGCCCACACCGGGTCGGCCGAACCGAAGCCACGCTCGACGACTGAGGCACACAGCTTTACCACGACACCGGGCGTTCGTCGGGTATGCCAACGGAAATCGAGCCAGGTGTCTGGGACGTCACGACCCGGCAGGACGACAACGGTCGTCGGTACCGCGTCTACCTCGTCGAGGACGACGTGCCGACGCTCGTGGATACCGGCCACGCGGCGACCGTCGAGACGCTGTTCGACGGCATCGCCGAGATCGGTATCGAGCCGGATCGACTCCTGCTCACACACGGCGACGGTGATCACGCCGCCGGCGCGGACGCCATCGTCGACCGGTACGGCGTCGAGGTCTACGCCCCCAGGGGCGAGGCGCTGTCGTGTGACCTGGAACCCGACGAGCGGTTCGACGACGGCGACGAGATCGGCGACTTCACCGCAGTGAGTGTGCCGGGGCACACAGCCCACCATTTCACGTTCGTCCACGAACCGCGGTCGGTCGCCCTCCTCGGCGACGCGGTATTCGGCTCGGACCTCCGCGGACTCCCCGAGGGCTACTTCGTCCTCCCGGCGGGCGTGTATTCGGCGGATCTGAACCAGGCCGACGCGTCGCTCGAGAACCTGCTCGAGTACGACTTCGACGTCGGACTCGTCTTCCACGGCTCGTCGGTGACCGAAGACGCCGGTGCGAAGCTGGAGCGGTTCGTCCGCTTCCCGGGCAAGCCCTAACTCGCCCGCGCCCAGAAGTCGAGGAAGTTCTCGCCGAGGAGGCCAGCGACGTCCGAGTCCGTGTAGTTGTCCTCGAGGGCCTCCCGGAGCACCGGCCAGTCGGTATACGTCCGCATCTCGCCGATGCCCGCGGCCATGACGCGGTTCTCGACGCCCTCCCGTTCGAAGCCCGCGGCGACGGCGCGATCCTTGTAGAAGCGGAGGAGTCGGTCGGGAAACTGCACGTCCGCGGGGAAGAAGTCCGAGCCGATGCCGACGCGGTCGACGCCGACGATCGAAACGGCGTGGTCGAGGTGGTCCCGAAAGAGGCCGAGATCCGGCGAATCGTCGGCCGGATCGAGGAAGTACGGCAATAGCGGGATGCCGATGTAGCCGTCCGCGGCCGCCAGCGAGTCGAGTTCCTCGTCGGACTTGCCGCGGAAGTGGTCGACGACCGATCGGCAGGAGGCGTGGGTCACCGCCACCGGCGCGTCGGCGTAGTCGATCGTGTCGAGCGTGGTTCGCTCGCCGCAGTGCGAGAGGTCGACGATCGCACCGAGATCGGTGAGTCGGTCGACGACCTCACGACCGAAGGTCGAGAGGCCGCCTCGGGAGGGGTCGTTACACCCGGTCCCGAGGTCGTTCTGGTAGTTGTAGGTGAGTTGGAAGCTCCGCACGCCGACATCGTAGAGCGTGTCGACGTCACGGAGCCGGCCGTCGATGGCTGCACCCGTGTTTTGGGTGTTGAGGAGCGCGCCGACGCCGCCATCGGCGGCGATCTCGCGGGCGTGTGCGGGCGACGTAACGTCGTGCAGCCAGTCGGCCGCGTCGACCCGGGCCTGCCACCGAGCGAGGTCTCGGCGGAGGCCGACCGGCTCGGGGACGGCCGGATCGAACGACCAGAGCGTCGGAGCGAAGAGGTCGACGCCCGCGGCATCGTAGACGGCCCGGACGCGATCACGCACGGCGGGGTCGGTTTCGAACCGCCGGACTTCCGCGTCCCAGAGTCGTTCCCAGACGGTGCCGGGCGTCTCGCCGGCGTCCAGCAGGCGGTCGATCTCGGCGTCGACGGCGTCGGCGCCGCCGAACGCCTCGTGCAGGTGCGCCCAGGGTGCGGAGGCCGCGAAGTCGAATACCGGCGTCCCGATCGACATGTCGCCCGCTCGTCGGCCCACCGGCTTAAGTCTACAGCGGGTCGTCGGGCCGCCCGTGGCCTTCGGTCTCCACAAATCGGTCGAGGGAGAAGGTATCCACGTCGACGAGACCGCTCTCGCCGTCGACGACGAGATCCGTCAGCAGCCGCCCGATCGCGGGGGCGTGTTTGAACCCGTGTCCGGAGAACCCCGCGGCGACGTAACAGCCAGCCGGGCCGGCCCGGTCGAGCACGAAGTCGTGGTCCGGCGTCATGGAGTAGATGCCGCTGTAGGCCGTCGCGACATCCGCGTCCGCCAGCCCGGACATGTGTCGGCCCATGGCGTCGGTCACCCGGAGCATCGTGGCTTCGTCCGGTCCGCCGACCGCGGCGTCGGGGTCGAGCGGATCCGGGTCGAGGGGATGCGTGCCCACGAGGACACGGTCGGGGCCATCGGGCCGCAGGTAGAGTTCGCCGCCGAAGAACCGCGTCATGGGGAGATCGGGCAAGTGCTCGCGCTCGAAGGCCGCTGGCGGGTCGAGCAGCAGGACGTCTGCGCGAGTAGGAGTGACGGGGACGTCGATGTCCAGCTGGGCCGCGAGCGTCGGTGTCCACGGCCCGGCCGCGAGCACCACCTCGTGACAGTCGAGCCGGCCTCGGTCGGTAACGACCCCGTCGATGGCGCCGCGGTGCGTCTCGAACGCCTCGACGGTGGTGTCGGTGCCTAGCGTCGCGCCACGGTCGGTCGCCGCGTCGGCGAAGCCGCCAGCCGCGTCCGTGCCGTCCGAGTAGGCCGTCTCGTCTTCTGTCACGGCGAAGTCGTACTGCTCGACGCCGTCGAACATGGGAAACGCCGACCGGAGGTCCGCGGCGTCGTGCCAGGTCGAGGGGATGCCAAGATCCTGCATCACCTCGTAGCCCGCCTCCACGAAGGCGCCCTCGTCCGTTCCGTGTTTCCCGAACCGCAGTCGCGTCGTGGGGGTGTAGGCGAGTGAGGCGCCCGTCCGGGACTCGAACTCCCGGTAGAAATCCTGGCTCCAGCGAGCCATCTCCGTGTAGATCCGACGGTCGCCGTAGTTGTGGCGGATATTCGCCGACGAGTCGCCGGTCGACCCGGCGGCGACCGTGGACTGCTCGAGGAGCACCACGTCCCGGTCCGTCGAGGAGGCGAGGAAGTAGGCGATGCTCGTCCCCATCACCCCGGCTCCGACGATCACGGTGTCCGTCTCGTCCGGCAGCGCCGGCGCGACAGCCATGGTGGCAGGGTATGCGACCGACAAGATAAGCGTTCGGCGTCCCACTCCGACGGCCTCGAGTGGACGCCCGCGTTGGACATCCCGTCACCAGTCCGGCACGAGAGGGCCGGGGATCCGTCGAACTGCTCGCGTCGACAACCTTCACACGACTGTAGGGGCCTGGGATTCCGCGTGTTACACATCAATCCGTTCGATACAGGCGTGTCAAGCACCGTACCACTTCTCGGTCAGTTCAGAATAGATTTATAGCGGAGTGAGAGACGCCGGGTCATGTCTGGGCGGTTCTGGCGTATCGTCACGCCAGTCACGGTGTGGTATATTGCCGCGAGTCTGTGCTTTTACGGCATATACGCCGGGACCTCGCTCTTCCAAACGGCGTATTCGCTATCCGGGGTCGAAATCGGGTTCATCATCTCGGCGCTCACGCTTGGCTGGGCGATCTTCCTCTTACCTGCTGGCGTGCTCACCGACCGGTATGGGGAGGACAGGATGCTACCGCTTGGATTGCTCGGCCTCTCGCTCAGCGTCTTTCTCGTTGCGATCGCGACGACCTACTGGTTCCTCCTGGTCGCCGTGTTTCTCTTGGGCGCCGTGTACAGCACTGGGACACCTGGGACGAACAAGGCCATATTCAGGCATATCGAGCCGGGTCACCAACACAGCGCTCTCGGAATCAAGCAGATCGGTCCGACGATCGGGAGCGCCGGTGGCGCTCTCCTCATCACGGGGCTTGCCAGTGTATTCTTCTGGGAGGCCGGGTATCTGCTCGCGGGTGGCGTGGGAGTAGCCGTCGCCGCGTGCTTCTATCGGCACTACCCGGAGACGGACCAGGCGGATGCAGCATTTCCGGATTTCCGTGGGCTCGTGGAGAACCGGACGTTTCTGATCATGCTTCCCGTCGGGACGTGTCTCGGCGCCACGTTCTACACCACGACCGGATACATCGTCCCATATATCACCACCTCGATCGAGGCGACGGTCGCCACTGGCGGGGTCGTGCTCGCCACGTCACAAGTCGCCAATAGTACCGGCCGGATCGCCGCCGGTGGCCTCGCCGACAAGCTACCGGGAGCACCGCGGTCGCGGACGGCTGGGCTGCTCGCGGTCCAATCCCTGGGCGGTGGCGTGCTGTTTCTGTTGCTACCCCACGTCGAAAATCTGCTGCTCACGACGGTGCTGTTCGCCGGACTCGGCGTGTTGATCCTGGGCGCAGCGGGGATGTACTTTTCCTGTATCTCGACACTCGTCGGGGAGGAACGACTCGGTGCTGCGTCTGCGGCCGGACAGTTGGGCATCACCGTCAGCGGGCTGTTCATCCCGCCGATCTTCGGCTACTTGATCGATACTAGCGGGTACGGCTCCGGCTGGGTATTTTTGGGTGTGATATCGTGTTTCGCGGGGATCGTGATGCTACTCGTCACGTTCGACGTAGTCTAGCGCGGCTCGCGAATCCGACCGGACGGTGTTTGACTTCGGTCGCCCCGATCCGTTACACGACACGGTACCGAGGAGTCGGTCGATCGAACGGGCCGGGAGGGAGTTGAACCCCCGACCATCTGGTCTCTTCCGCAGTCACCGC
>CAYUFG010000061.1:0-11639 GCA_964443815.1 uncultured Halobacteriales archaeon
GCGAGTCCCGCTCCCAACACGACAGTGTGGGAGCGATCGCCCCACCCAGGTGGGGATACCGACGCTCCAGCACCCGAATCGGTGGGGAGAGGCTGGGAGCGCAGACGTGCCGCTCCGTGGTGCGGCGAAGCGGGTTCGGATGCGGCGGCTGCACTTCCAGACCATCCACGACACGCTGGCCTCGGATTCCTATCTAACGTGTATGGCCACCCTGGGGAGGCAGCCAGGCCTGTGGCTCGAAGGGGCTTCGTGAAGCGAACGCTTCCTCCCACGGCGCCAAGCCGTGGGCGTCTGCGCTGTGCCGCTGTGACGAAACGTCGGTCCATAACCGGACAATCCTTGAACCACCGGGCCCCAGCGGCGCCAATGGATGTGCTCCCTGGCGGCTGGGACGAGGTCCAGGCGGGGCTCCGGGCGGCCGTCGACTCGGATCGCCCGCCCCACCAGGTCGCCGGGAGCTTCGCCTTCGCGCTCTTTCTCATTGCCCTGCCGAATCTGGGTCTCAGTCTCCTCCTCCTCGGCGCGATCGGCTACCGGATCGACCTTGCGGACCCGCGAGCCTTCACCGCGGCAGCGCTCATCCTCAACCCGGTCGTCAAGGGGAGTGTCTACGTCGCCAGTTTTCTCGTGGGATCCGTGTTCCTCGGGCCGGTTCCCGGCGGCTTTGCCGGGTTCTCCCTGGAGATGGGTCGCCACGTCTTCGCGCGGCTCGTAGTCGGCAACCTACTGCTCGCAGCGATTTTCGCAGTCCTCGGGTACGTCGTGCTTCGGTACTGTATCAGTGGTGTCCGACAGTTCCGGAATTGATACGTATCCCGCGCATGCCCACGAACTCACCGGCGCCGACGGTAAATTCCGTACCCGAGGACCACGAGTACGACGATTACGCCGACGATCGGGAGCACTCCGATCCCGCCCGAATCTTCCGCCCCAACGGTCACCTCGACGGCCTGTCTGAAGGTGTCCGAAACGCGGCGTTCGTCCGCTGAATCGTCGTACTTGATGATGACTGAGGTGGGATACGCCTTCGACAACCCTCCGGCACTCGCTTCGACCGGAATCGAGATCGTCGTCGACTCGCCGGCTCCGAGCCTGTCGATGTACGTCTCGGCTCGAGACGAGGATAGCGGCCCACTGAGGAACAGACGTGGTGTCAGATCGGTATAGGTGCCGTCGCCGGTGTTGGTCACCGAGAGGTTGAGGTGGCCCGTCCCCCCAGCCGTCACGGACGCGTTGACGGGATCGACCCGAAAGGCCGGTGTCTCGGGTCCGACATCAGCCCTGGCAGCCATCATCGGACTCTCCACCGTGGTGTCGTCGCTCCGACGGTATTCCACGAACACACTGAACTGCCGTGGTCCGGGTTCGGCAGCCTCGGTTACGTGGAGCGGGACGGCGAACGCTGCCGATTCGTTGGCCGCGAAGCTGCCGACGACGGTCCGCGGTTCGAGAAGATCGAGCTGGGGGTGCTCGTCCGCAACCACGATAACTGCGTTGTCGACCGATTCGTTGCCGATGTTGGTGATGCGACCGGTCACTCGGCCCGCGTCGCCAACCGTCAGGTTGCTCGATACCGCCTCCAGTTGAAACTGCTGGGCCGGCAGTGGCGAGACCGAGACGAACCGCGACGTCGACGTGGCGGTCCGGCCGTCG
The DNA here is from genome assembly GCA_964443815.1 of uncultured Halobacteriales archaeon. Taxonomy (GTDB): domain Archaea; phylum Halobacteriota; class Halobacteria; order Halobacteriales; family Haloarculaceae; genus CAYLJD01. The sequence goes on from CAYUFG010000061.1 coordinate 1,654, forward strand.
GCGTCCTCGTAGATGGCCTCGAGCGCGAGCGGATAGGGCTGGCCGGCGGTCCCGTCGGGCGCGCTGACTTCGAACTCGAACGTGCGTCGCTCGTCGGGTGGCCACCGGCCGACTGACCGTGTGGCGGTGTCGCCGCTGCCGATTTCGAAGTCGGTGTTCGGCGAGGTTAGCTCGATCCAGCTCTCGCGGGCGACCGCGTCGCCGACGTTCTCGACGGTAAGCGCGACCGTATCGGTCGACCCGGCCCGGAGCGATGTCGTGACGTTCCGTACTACCACGTGTGGGGCGTGGTCGACCGTCAGCGACACGTTGAGGTCGCGGTGGACGGTTTCCGTCTCTTCTGACCCGTTATTGTGAATCTCTGCGGTGTACCGGTAGGTGACGTTGATCGGGACGCGATAGGTGCCCGGGTCTGCGGAATCGTCGATCGAGACGGGGACGTCGAGCGCGGCGAGTCGGCCGGCCGGCAGCGACCCGATGCCATAGGTGCCGCCGTGGACCGTCATCGGCGCCTCGTCGTCCCGGTCGACTCGAACCGTCAGCCCACGGGCGTTCGTCACTCGGTTGGTGAGTGCGGGATTCACGAGCGAGCCGACGTCGACGGACCCGTTGTTCACGATACTGATGGGGAGCTCGAGATCGTCACCGGGATCGACCGCATCGCGTCCGTTAGTCGCCGAGAGCACCGGTTTCCCCCGCGCCGCGGGCGAAACCACGAAGCGGACGTCGCCGCCCGACACGACGTTGCCCGTTGCGTTGTCCGTGACTCGAATAGTGTACTCACCCTCGCGGGGCGCCGATAACACCGCGCCGGCCTGCCTGTCGCGCCCCAGATTGACGACGTGTGTGTCCGCGACAGTGCCGAATTCGGTCACGAGTTCGACGGTGACGTCCGAATTCGGGGCGGCGGACGTGACGAGGACCTGCGCGAACTGCGCGAGGTACTGCTCGGAATCGGTGAGCTGCGTGGCGGTGAGTCCCAGGTCGCTGATGTTGAACCAACGCTCTTGCCCGCCATCGAACGCCGTGCGGTAGGACGTGCCCGGCGTCAACGACGCCGATTCGAACACCAAGACTTCGCTCTCTGCCCCCGTACTGACGTCGAATATTTGGTCGCCGGCCTGCGTCTCGACAGTGACTCCTTCGTTGGCTCCGTTATCGCTGACGAACGCGATGGGTTCGCCCTTGAACGCCGCAGCTGCGTCTTCTATCGCGCCGATGCTCGAATCCGCAGCGTCGATCGTCGTCGCCGACACGAGGATATCCGTCTGCCCGACTACCTGATTCGTGTTGCCACTCACATCCACCCGAGCGCGGATCGTGAGGTTCCGGTTCGGCGTGACATCACCCGTCGGCGAGTCGACTTCGATGCGCCTGACGTTCGAGGCAGTCGGTTGCACCCTGCCCTTGTCGGCGCCGTCGACGTACACGTCGACCCAGTCGACGGAATCCACCGACTCGTTGAACACGATCTCGATCGTGCCGGAGCCGAACTCTGTAGCCGAACTGATGGACACTGCGTTGGACGCCCCGGCGGCGACGCCGGCGAACGCCCCCGTCCCGGCGACCACTGAGAGCACTACGACGGCTGCCATGCATAGGCCGCGAAGCGAATCGGTGGTGTCTGTCACGGATTGTCCCGGATTCGGAAATCTTGCCGTTGGCCCCCTCGGCGTGGCCGCCGCGAGCGTCGAGCGACGGCCCTCTGGAGCGGTTGCCTGTGGGTCGGCCCCGGTTGCGCATATAATTGTTGTTCCTCGCCTACTCACACCCCGGGCGTGGGGGTTCTGCCCGATGCGATCGGACGCGATGTGACGATTCTCCTGGCCGATCTCGGGCGTGGCAGTAGTCAGCGGGACCGAAGGACGGTCTTTTACCGGCTGACGGGCTACGTATCGGCAATGAGTCAGCCGTTCGAGGGTCTCCCGACGACGCCCACCGCCGACGAGCTGGTGGACAAGGCCTTCGCTCGAGCGGCACGCGCCGGCCGGGCGAAATCCGGCGTCGAGGCCCAACGCTCGATGCTGCAGACCGCGGCGAACGTCCTCTCGGACAACCTCGAGAACGTCGTGACGGCGTGGCCCGATTTCGACACGCTCGATCCCTTCTACCGCGAACTCGCCGACGCGGTCGCGAGCGCAGACGACGTCGAGGGCGTCGACGCCCTCAGACAGCACCTCAACGAGGTGGGCTGGGCGGGTCGCAAGACCGGCGAGCTCCGCCGTGAGTACGAGGGCCGCCTCGCCGGCGACGTCGACACCGCCCGCAAACTCCGCAAGCAGGCCTTCGCCCGCCTCGCGGACGTCGTCGAATCGGTCGGCGACGACCTCCAGGCGCTCAACGAGGCACGGGACGCGCTCAAAGTCCTCCCGGATATTCGACCGGATGAACCCACGATCGTCGTCGCCGGCTACCCGAACGTCGGCAAGTCCTCGTTCGTCAACAGAGTGACGCGGGCGGATAACGAAATCGCCGCTTACCCCTTCACGACGACGCAGATCAACGTCGGCCACGTCGAGCGGGATCGCATCCGCTACCAGCTCGTCGATACGCCAGGCCTGCTCGACCGGCCAGCCGAGGACCGTAACGAGATCGAGTCCCAGGCGGTCAGCGCACTCGCACACGCGGCAGACGCCGTCCTGGTGCTCGTCGACGCCAGCGGCGAGTGTGGCTATCCCATCGAGGTGCAACTGGCCCTCCGCGACGACGTCGACGACCGGTTCGACGTGCCGGTTCTCACCGTGTGTAACAAGATGGATCGGTCCCGCGACGTCGACGCCGATCACTACATGAGCGTGACCGAGGGCACGAACGTCGACGCCGTCCTTGAGGCGGCCATCGAGGCCGTCGGGTACGAACCCGAACTGCCCTACGACGGTTAAGCTCGGTCCATCCCGACGAATCGCACCTCGACGTCGACGTCACGGCCGGTGGCGTCACGCGCGATCGCTTCGATGTCGCTGGCGAGGCCGTCGACCGCACGATCGGGTGGCACCCCGACGGTCGCGGTAATCCCGCTCGTCCGGCGGAAGATCGCGGAGTTCGTGTAGGTCACGTCGAGTTCGAGCAACGAAATCTCGAACTCGGTGGATGCGGCCGTCGATTCGATGAGCTCGTCCACTTCGGACCGGATCTCCTCCTCGGTCGTCGCGCGCTGGAATGTGTCGTACGTGACCCCGCCGAGGAACACGGACAACACCAGAATCGCCACCGCGAGGACTGCGACGCGCTTGAGCGTGGCTGTCCGGGCCTCGCCCCGGTGGAACCAGTGTTTCGGCTGGTAGCCCGAATACCAGAGCACGAGGATCGCCGCCAGGTTGATCGAGATGACGTTGACGAGTAACAGCACCGCCGACCCGAGCGTCGTGAGGGGGTCGAGCCAGGCGATGCCGATGCCCACGGCGGCCGCCGGTGGGAGCAACGCCACGGCGATCATGACGCCGACGAGCGCTGTGGAGACGCCACTGGTGAGCGCGATCACCCCCGCGGCACCCGAGCCGAGGGCCACGATCAGGGAGAGGACGTCCGGCGCGACGCGCTCCTGGATCTCCGGGACGGTGAATATGTCGGCGATCGGCGGAATGAGGTGTGCGTTTCTGACGAGGGCTGCAAACAGAGCCGACGCGACGATCGCGAGGAGGAGCCCCCCGGCCTGGAGGCGGACGCCGCGACGGAACAGCTCCTGCTCGTTGATCACCGTCCCCACGCTGGCTGCCATGGCCGGCCCGATCAAGGGGGCGATGACCATCGAGCCCACGACGACCGCGGGCGAGTCCAGTAGTAACCCAGCCGTGGCGATCAGCGCACTGATAATCGTCATCGCGATGAACGTCCCCGTCGTCGGCGCCAGCTCCGCGGCGGCGGCCTTGAGTTCGTCTCGAGAGATGCGGTTCTCGGTCTCGTCTGCCTCCTCGTATCGCTCCTTCAACTCCTCGAATCGCCGGGAGACCACGGTATTGGCGTCGAGTATCACCGTGTATGCGTCCTCACCGAGGCCGGCCTCCCGGAGCGCGTCGAGGATCGGCTGGACGGCCTCGTTCGGCAGCGGGACGTACGCGATCGCGGAGAACTTCCGGCCGCTCGTCTCGTCGCTGACGACGTAATCCACCCCTTCGTCGTCGAGCGTCTTGAGAATCGTCTCCCGCTTGCCCGCGGGGATCGTTATCTGCACGAGGCGCACGAACTGCGCATCGGTCGGGGTCGGCAAATACCTGTGGTTGGTTGGCTCGCCCGACGCGTGACTACCGCCGATCGGCGTGGTCCGGATCTCGACCGGTATCGCAGACGCTTTCCAGCAGCGACGGTAACGGCTTGCATGTTCGAGGATCGCCCGGATCGCGCCCACGAAGTCGTCCTCATCGGGCGGTCCAACGTGGGCAAGTCGACGCTGATGCGTGAGTTGACGGGTCACAGCGTCGATACCGGCCGGAAGCCGGGCGTGACGCGACAGCCGAACCACTTCGACTGGACCGGCCCCGACTTCATGATCTCCGACCTCCCCGGCTTCGGGTTCATGTCCGGCGTCCCGGAGGACGTCCGCGAGCAAATCAAGACCGACGTGGTTCGCTACGTCGAGGCCAACGCTGACTCGATCCGCGTCGCCGTACTCGTCGTCGACGGGAAGGCCGTCGTCGACATAATCGATCGCCACAGCGGCCCCGACGAGATCCCGCACGTCGTCGAACTGTTCCACTTCTGTGAGGAACTCGGTATTCCCACGGTCGTCGCGGTCAACAAGATGGACAAAGTCGACGACCGTGACGAGCGACTGGACGCGCTGTGTGAACGGCTTGGTCTCGTCCCGCCGTGGCAGCAGTGGCAGGACACGATCGCGCCGATCAGCGCCAAGCGCGGGAGTATCGACGCCCTCGAGACGGCGATCCGCACGCATCTCGAGGCGGCGAACGAACCCGAACTGCTGCAGTTCTTCTGAGTGCTCACGAAGGAAAGAGCCGATGCATATCGGCCGCCCTCCGGCATGTTTTTCTTGGCAGCGGGGGAAAACCGATACCGGAGGGTCGACCAATGGCTTCGCTGCTCACCGACAACGTCGAACAGCTGGGTGAACTCACGGTCGTGTCGCCGGCATTCGAGGACGGCGAGCGGATGCCGGATTTCGTCGGGTACGTCAACCAAAACGAAAACCCCGAACTCCGGATCGATGGCGTTCCCGAGGGCACGGAGTCGCTCGTCCTCGTCTGCGACGACCCGGACGCCCAGGGTGCCGTCGGATTTACGTTCGACCACTGGCTCGTCTGGGATATCGCGCCAGACATCGGGACGATTCCGAGAGGGTGGGACGCTGCGGACGCCACGGTCGGGTTCAACGACTTCGTCGAGCAGGACTACAGCGGTCCGTCTCCGCCGGACGCACCCCACGGCTACCGGTTCAAGCTGCTGGCACTCGACGACGAGTTGGGTCTGGAACCCGAAGCCCGGAAGGCGGTCGTCCAGATGACGGCGGGCATGGAGGCCGAGATTCTCGGGGCCACGCAGATCGTCGGCGAATACGCCCCCTCACAGGGCACTGCGTACTGAAACCTGGGCGCAAGATATTTCTCTTGTAGGAAATCAACTGCTCTCACGGCCGGGCTCATCGGGTGGGAGCCGACAGCTCGCGGCCGTTACGCGACGTTGAAGCCCTTGTCGCGGAGGAAGTCCTCGACGCGCCCGAGGTGGTTCCCCTGGAGCTCGATCTGTCCGTCGTCCACCGTCCCCCCACAGGCGAACTTCGACTTCAGGTCCGAGGAGAGGCTGTCCATGTCGACGTCGCTCGGGTCGAAGCCCTCGATGATCGTGACCTCCTTGCCGTAGCGGCGCTCGTCGATCCGGATGGTGATCTCCTGGGACTCCTTGGCGACGTCCTCACAGACGCATAGCTCATCGGGCAGTCCGCATGTCGAACAAACTTCTCCACTCATTCTCCCGTACTACCTCGAGTCACGGTCAAAACGCTGTCTTGATGTCGGGACTCGATTCGAGCCCGACGGTCGGTCGTGGTGTAGTGCGTCACCATTCCGTGACACGCCGTAGTCCACCGATAGATAAGTAAGTTGCCGTCCTCAGGACGCATCTCGCCACGGCACCAATCCACCGGCGTACGCTGCCCGGAGGTCCTCGACGAGCTCGACGGCGTCGTCGGCCATCGCACCGTCGACCGTTCCGCCGTAGGTCGCCCGCTCGTGGATTGCGGCGAGTTCGTGTGCCGAGTCGGGGGCCCCGATCCCCTCGAGGTACTGCCTGACGGTTTCGCCGGACTCTCGCGGCCGGTGTTCACGCTCGAGGAGGATCGCCATCCGTTCGAAGGCGACTTCGACGTCCCTCGCCGGGTCGTGCCGGCGTTGATAGCGCACGCGTGCAGTCCGCCTGAGCCGCCGGACGAGTCCACTGCGGCGAACGCCTGCGGCTGCACCCACGAGCAATACCATGCCGAGTGCGAGGTGTTCTCGCGGCGGGAGGTCGGGAAGAGAGCTCTCCGGCCCACCGCCGACGGTCGGCGGCTCCTGCCCGGGGGAACCGAACTGGCTCTCGTTTACCTCCACCGGCGTATTCTCCACGGGTGTGCGCGTGTCGTTAGTGTCGGTGTCCGTCGCCGTCGGAGTCGGTGGTGGCGTCTCGGTCGCGGCGCTGGATTCCTCCGTATCGACGTCCGGGTCGTCCGCCGATCTGGCCTGCTCGAGTCGTTCACCCTCGACCGCTTCCCGCGGGCCGGCCGGCGTCGGATCGAAGGAGACCCAGCCCGAGTCGGGGAAGTAGACCTCGACCCACGCGTGGGCGTCGAGGCCGCGGACCACGTAACTCGTATCGTCGACCTGCTGACCGGTCGTGTATCCCGTGGCCAGGCGGGCGGGAATTCCCTGAGAGCGGAGCATGGTCACCATCGTCGTCGCGTAGTAGGTACAGTAGCCACGGTCCATCTCGAAGAGGAACGCATCGGCGATATTGCCCTCCGGCCGGTCCACGTCGAGGGAGTATTCCCGGTTAGCCTCGAGCCAGGATTCGACGGCCTGTGCCGTCTCGTACGGTGTCTCGGCCCCGTCGGTTATCTCTCCCGTCCGTTCGGCGACCCGATCCGGCGTGCTCGCCGGCAACTGCGTGTATCGGTCGTCGATCCTCGCCGGGTACTCGGTTCCGTCAGTCGCGAGACTCGCGTCCGACGCTGTCCGGATCGCAGAGGTCACCCAGTACGCATCCCCCTCCTCAAGCGTCACGTCCGACGTGATGTCCCCCTCGGCGGTCACGGAGACGTTATCTGCGACGGTGTCACCGACGGAGATCGGCCGCCAGGCGGCGGGGAGCGTCGTGAGTCGAGATTCGACCGCGACTCGCTGTGTGACGATCTGCCGGGCCCCTGGCGGAAACGGCAGCTCCGTCCGATTGAGCGCCGTCGTGTCGCCGGTCAGTGCCCAGCCGTCGCCGGTATACCGATCGAAACTCCGGGCCTTCCAGTACCGACTCACCTCGCTGTCGACGCTGAACCGCACCGCCGGCGACAGCTCGATGCTCCCCTGGACCCTGAACCGGTCGCCTTCTGCCAGTAGCGTATTCTCGAGTGTCCGGCCGCCATCGCCTCCGCTGCCACCACCGCCGCCGAGTGCGACCGGACTGCCGGCCCCGGTCGGCACCGCCGAGATGAGCAGCGGGACGAGAACCATGACGGCCAGTCCGATCGCGACGTACTCCGCACCGGCCGTCGACCCCTGATACCTTCCCAGGTCACCGAAGGCGAGCATCGCGGCACCGGCGACGACCCCGAGCAACACGACCGGCAGTGTGGCGTCTCCCGTCAGAACGACGTACCCCAGCATCGCCCCACCGGAGAGTACCGCCGTGCCGTACCAGCCCCTGAGAGCGAAGTACCAGGTGGCAAATACCGGTGCGGGGACGACCGCGAGCGCCCAGGTGCCGGACTGGCGGATCTGGTGGATCGACTCGCCGGACAGCAGGGCGACGTTGCTGTCGACCATCGCGGCGACAGCTGGCGTGTACGAGAGCGAGAAGACGTACCATGTCAGGCCGACGACGAGCATACCGAGCACGATGACGGTCGCGTACAGCGGCTTGAGGACACGAGCCACGAGCGTCGCGACGAGCACCGTCCCGGCGACGGCCAGCACGAACGCCTCGACGTCGCCGGCGACGTCGACGAACGTGTAGAGTACCCCCGTGAATGAGCCGAGCAGTCCGGCCGTTGCGAGGAGTGCGAACCCTCGTAGCGTGTCCACGCGCGACAGCACGGCATCGAAGGACCTCACGTGGCGACCACCTCGGTGCCACCCAGGCCACTGTTCTCCTCGGTGATGTCCTCGAACCGATAGGTGGTCTCCTCGACGGTGACTCGCGTTTCGGCCGGGGTGGCGTGAATGCTGATCTCGGCGTCAGTTCCCTCGATCGATCCGTGCGTCGCGGCGGCGAGCGCCGCCAGGATCGTCGACGCGTGATCGCGGCCGGTGGCTGGGGGAATCGCTCGGTCGGGTAGGCTGAGCCCGACGGAGAGACCCGATTCGAGCGCGAGGACGGCGATGGTCCCGGCTGCCGTGGCCATCGCGTCGACGGTGCCCGGTTCCGCGCTGGCGGCGACCGTGATCGTCTCCGCTCGGTCGCTGGGTTCGTACTCGGCGACGAAGAAGTCGTCTCCCTTCGCACTCGACTTCCAGTGAACGTCCCGGAGTGGGTCGCCGGGGATGTACTCGCGGAGCCGATCGAACTCCTGGCGTTCTGCCAGGACGTTGGTGCCCAGAATCCCCGCGAAAGCTTCGGGACTCGCGTCGCGGTGAATGTCGGGATACACCACGATGGTCGTGGTTTCGGCCGTCTCGTAGGGTGCGCGGACGAGACCCAGCGCGTCTCGCCGTCGGAGAGTCGGTGGACTGATCTCGTACCGGCCACGGTCCCGGAGTGTGATCTCGGCCTCGACCGTCGCTGATCCGGCGACGACGCCGTCGATGGGATCGCCCTCGATCCCGTCCGGCCAGGTGTGGCCCACGGCGAGCAGGCCACCACTCGACAGATCGACTCGGTACCGCCGGGTCGAGCCGGGAAAGCCAGGTTCGACCGGATGACAGTCGATCTCGGGGTCGTCCGCTCGCCACACCTGGATGGCACCGAAGGCCACGGCTCCGAAGAGGGGTGCGGCGACCGCATTCAGCGCACGGGGGCCGTGAGCGCCCGCGAGGACGACTGCCACCGTTGCGATCGCGAGTGCGGCCAGGCCGCGGCGGGTTGGCCTCATTCGATCGAAACCGACTCGAGCGCCGTTTCCACCAGTTCGGTGCCCCCTCGCTCGCCCCCTGTACGGATCCGATGTGGCAGAACGACACGGGCCTCGCTCTGGACGTCGTCCGGGATGACGTACTCCCGGGATTCGAGCAACGCCCGGGCCTTGGCTGCCTCCAGCAATGCGATTGCACCACGGGGGCTCACACCGAGATCCGCCCGTTCGCGTGTAAATCTCGCGAGTCGGGTGACGTACTCCCTGATGTGGACGGAGACAGTCAGGTCGTCGACGGCCGACCGTGCCCGCCGGATATCCGCCGGCGTGGCGACCGGATCGAGTTCCTCGATGGGGTGCCGACCCGATGCGCGGTCGAGCAACGTCGTCTCCTCGTCGTGGTTGGGATAGCCGAGTTCGAGTTTCATCATGAACCGATCGACCTCGGCCATCGGTAGGTCGTAAGCCCGATCCCCCTCGACGGTGTTCTGCGTGGCGATGACGGTAAACGGGTCCGGGAGTTCGCGGGTCTCGCCGTCGACCGTCACCTGGCGCTCCTCCATCGCCTCGAGGAGGGCGCTCTGGGTTTTCGGCGGCGCGCGATTGATCTCGTCGCCGAGCACGACGTTGGCGAATACCGGACCCGGGCGGAACTCGAACTCCCGAGTCTTCTGGTTGAACACGTTCACGCCGGTCACGTCGGTCGGCAGCAGGTCCGGCGTGAACTGGACGCGCTTGAACTCGCCGCCGAGCGACTCGGCGACGGCCCGGGCCA
>CAYUFG010000062.1:0-5919 GCA_964443815.1 uncultured Halobacteriales archaeon
CGATCTCCCAGCCGTGTGCCTGGGCTACCTGCTTGACGATCGTGAGGCCGAACCCCGTCCCGCCGTCGGACGTCGAATAGCCGGCGTCGAACACGTCGTCGCGTGCGTCCGCGGGGATGCCCGGACCGTCGTCTTCGATATAGAACCCGTCCGCCGTCGCGCCCACGGTGATGGACTCGCCACCGTGTTCGGTCGCGTTGCGCATCAGGTTCTCGAGGAGTTGCTGGAGGCGCGTCGGATCCGCCCGCACCTCGCCGTCGACGGCCACGTCGATGGCTCCGTCTCCCGTCGCGACGTTCTGCCAACAGTTCTCGACCAGGCCGCCAAGATCCACTGCCTCGAGTTCGCCGATATCCTTGCCCTCGCGGGCGAGCGTCAGGAGGTCGTCGATGAGTTCCTCGATCCGATCGTGGGCGTCAGCAACCTTCGCCAGCCGCTCGTCGTCGCCGTCTCGGGCGAGCTCGAGCTGGGCCTGTGCGACCGTCAGCGGATTGCGTAGATCGTGCGAGACGACCTCCGCGAACTCCTCGAGTCGCTCGTTCTGCCACTCGATCTCGCGTTCGTGCTGCTTGCGTTCGGTGATGTCGCGGGCGTTGATCACGACGCCCTGAATGACGGGGTCCTCCAGCTGATTCGATCCCCGGGCGTCCATCCAGCACCACCCCCCGTCCGCCGTTCGCATTTGGAACTCGACAGCTGCCTCGCCGCCCGGTTCGTCGAGCATCGACGAGAACGCCGCCATGACGTCGTCGAGGTGGTCGTCGTGGACCAGATCGAAGCCAACCATCCCGATGAGGTCGTCGGGATCGAATCCGAGGAGGCGCTCGACCGACGGGCTTACGTAGTCGATCGTCCCCTCGGCGTCCAGGACGGTGATGATGTCCGAGGAGTGGTCGAGGAACGCTTGTTGGCGTTCGAGTCGCTGTTCGCGCTCCTTGCGGTCGGTGATGTCCCGGACGTTGACCATGATGCCGTCGATCAGCCGGTCGTCGAGCAGGTTCCGGCCGCGCACCTCGAGCCAGCGGATCGATCCGTCCTTGGCCTCCGAGCGGAACTCGACGGTGACCTCCCGACCCTCGTTCTCGATCACCTCAGTGAGCGACGTCGCGGCGTGGTCCAGGTCCTCCGGCACGACGAACTCGAAGGCGTCGTTGCCGATGACCTCATCGGGGGTATAGCCCATCACCCGCTCGATGGCCGGCGACGCGTAGCTCACCTTGCCCATCTCGTCGACGATCAGGACGTAGTCCGAGGAGTGTTCGAGGATGCGGCTGTACCACTCCGATCGCTCCTCGACCTCCCGCTCGGCGCGCCGCTGGGCCACGGCGTTTTCGATCCGGTTCGCGAGGACAGTGTACTGCTCGGTGCCGGTGCCTTTCTGGAGGTAGTCGGTGACGCCCTGGGAAATGGCCTCGCTGGCGATCTTCTCGCTGCCCATCCCGGTGAAGAGGATGAACGGCATGTTGGGGTAGTCCGCCCGGACGGCCTCGAGTAGCTCGAGGCCGTTTCGTTCGGGCATCTCGTAGTCGCTGACGATGGCGTCGATATCCGTCTCGGCGAGGCAGTCGAGCGCGTCCGCCGGCGAGAACTCCGTGAGCACCTCGACGCCGTCGAGTTCACGCTCGAGAAACGAGGCCGTCAGGTCCGCGAGGTCCCGGTCGTCGTCCACGTGGAGGACGGTCGTCGGGCCGGGAGTTGGGTCACGAAACGTCGGAGCCACTGCGAGTCGTCGTACCCAAGTCAACCGACCGGCTTAAGGTTTTATCAGTCCCGGACGCGAGCGGTCCGGTAGCCCCGCCGCCTTCGCGTCTCGTTCAATGACTCTCGATTCCGTCCCACGGTACGCCGGCGACGACGTCCCCAAGGCCGGCGACCACGCCGTCGTCGTCGGCGCCGGCGTGGCCGGCCTCCTCGCGACGCGCGTCCTGAGCGACGCGTTCGATCGCGTCACCCTCGTCGAGCGCGACCCGCTGTCCGACGCGGTCGCCCCCCGCCGGGGCACCCAGCAGGCCACCCACGTCCACATCCTCCTCGAGGCCGGCCGAGTCACGCTCGAAGCGCTGTTCCCCGGCTACGGCGACGAGATCACCGCCGCGGGCGGCCTCGTCGTCGACGCCGGCACGGACGTGCAGTACTATCAAGACGGCGGGTTCTTCGCGTCCGGGGCAGACCGCCACCCGATGCTCTGTGCGAGCCGGCCGCTGTTCGAGTCCGTCCTCCGACGGCGCGTCGGGGCACTCGATGGCGTCCGCATCCGGGCGCCCTGTCACGTCTCCGACTTCCGTTTCGACGCCGCGGGCGACGTGACCGGGGTGGCTGTCCGGGCGGAGGAGGTGGCCGACGAGATCGAGGCCGACCTCGTCGTCGACGCCACCGGCCGGACGTCGCGGACGCCCGACCGCCTCGAGCGGGCGGGCTTCCAGGCCCCACCCGTCGACGAAGTGGAGGTGGACCTCGCCTACAGCACGCTCGTCGTCGAGCGTCCCGCCACGGTTCGTCGCGGGTACCTCATCGGGCCGTCGCCGGCCTGTCCCCGGGGCGGGACGGTCCTCCCTGTCGAGGACGACCGCTGGATGGTGACGCTGTTCGGCCTCCACGGCGACCACCCGCCGACGGATCTCGACGGGTTTCGGGCCTTCGCCGCCAGCCTCCCCACGCCCGAGGTGAGCGACGTCCTCGAGCGCCAGCCGGTCCGGTCGGGTGAGATTCACCACTACCCCTTCCCGTCGAACCGGTGGGTCCGATACGACCGCCTCGAGGCGTTTCCCGGCGGGCTCGTCCCGGTGGGCGACGCCATCGCGAGCTTCAACCCCATCTACGGGCAGGGCATGTCGGTGGCCGCCCTCGGGGCGCTGTCGCTCCACCACGCCCTCCGGGCCGGTGGGATCGATGGCCTGGCCGAGCGGTACGTCGACCGGACGGCGTCCGTCGTCGATACCGTGTGGCGGATCGCCGTCAGTGCCGATTTCGAGTTTCCGCGGACGACCGGGCCGAAGCCCCGCGGGACCGACCTCTTCAACCGCTACCGGTCACGGCTCGTCCGGACGGCCCACTCGGACGACCGCGTCTCCGACGCCTTCGCTCGCGTGTTCCTCCTCGAACGCAAGCCGACGTCGCTGCTGCACCCATCGATCCTGCTCAGCGTGCTGCGGTCGACGCTGGGACTCACTTGAGACCCGTCGAGGCCAGGTGGTACCGGAGGACCTCCTCGGTTCCGTCGACGAACGGGCCGAGGTCGAAGGAGTCGAACTCGCGCTCGTAGCGGCGGAGGGTGTGGTACTGGCGTTCCCAGCGTGTCAGGAACTCGCCGTCCACGCCGTGGTCCTCGAGGCGTGTCACGACCGCGTCGGCCGCGTCGGCGTCGCGAGCGGCCCGGGCCAGGTCCGCTCGAGAGAGGATACCCTCCTCGAGCGCGTAGACGATCGGGCCGGCACTGAAGTCACCCTCGCGCAGCTCGCGCTCCCACGTGCTGACCCAGTTGCCGATCCGCGCCATCACCTGGCCCGTCCACACCGCCTCACGGAGTGTGCCGAACTCGTCGCGGACGTCCGCGGACGAGTGCATCAGATCGATGTCCGCGTAGGCGAACATGCCCATGTTGTGTGATTCGTACCGCTCGAGGTCCGACAGCGTCGCGAATTCGGGGTGATCGGCGGCCAGCACGGAGTACTCGACGGCGGTGATCGCCTGTCGCAGGTCGAAGCGGAACAGATCGGCGTAGGTGTCGAACCGCGGTGCTGCCCGGAGGCGGTCGAGGAGGGCATCCCAGACCCGCCCGGCGAACTCGACGTACGCGGTGTCGACTGCCGGCCGCGAGGGATCGGGCGTCTGCCCGCGGGTGACGTGCTTGCCCACCTCGTGAAACGTCGCGCGGTCGCCGGTCTTCTCGAGGATGTCGTCGAGCAGCGTGATGTAGAGGATCGTGATCGTCTTGATGTCGAGCACCGCGTCACCGTACGCGCCGTCGACGCACGGCAGCGTGTTCTGGGGGGCGAGTCGGTGTACCCACTTCCACATGAACGGCGGCCGCGAGACGTGGATGTCCTGGTAGTCGTCGACGAGGTCTCGGACGTCCGGCGGCAGCGTGTGGTCGTGAACCTCGGTGAGCAGCTCCTCGATCTCGGCCGTCTCGGGTTCGAGGGTCGCCACGTTCGTCGGCCCCGAGTCGAGCAGGTCGGTGATGGTGTCGTCGAGCTGTGACTGCAGTCGCCCCAGCCGATCGAGCAGGTCGCGGTACGCCTCCGCCGACGCGAGGTCGCCACCGTCCGTGGATTCGAGTGAGGCGACTTTCCCCGCCGTCCTGAAGAACTCCCGGCTGGACCGCTCGAACTCGGCCCGGTTGGCCAGGATCCTGACCTCACCGACGAGCGACTCCCCGTCGATCGGTTTCGTGATGTACTCGTCGAAGGGCATGTCGACGATGTCGACGTCGGGGTCGACGCCCGTCACCATCGCCACGGGCATGTCGTATCCCCGCCCACGGAGCTCCCCGAGGACCTCGGCGCCGCTCATGCCGGGCATGTTGCGGTCGAGGAGCACGACGTCGACGGCGTCGTCGACTCGGTCGAGCGCTTCCCGGCCGTCGGCGGCCGTGACCACCTCGAACACGCGGCCCAGGTACGTCTCGTAGACGTCGAGTAGCCCCGGATCGTCGTCGACGACGAGCACGACGATGTCCTCGACCCGGGCCTCGCTCATGTCACTCGGCTCTCATCGGCCCGGGATAACTCTGCGGAACCGTGCAAGTCTGCCCTTGTCGACCCGATCGACCGGCCATGTGATGACGGTGGGTCCGACTTCAGAGCTGTCCAGACGCCTTCAACTCCTCGATGATGTGGTCGACCATCGCCTCCGCGGACTCGTAGGGGAAGTCAGCGTCGAGCTGTTGGTGGAGTTCGATGACGCTCATCGAGAAATCTCCCGACTCGAACCGGGTCGATGGCCCGTCCGACAGCACCGGCAGCAACTCCATCGGGCTGGCGACCGGATAGTCGGCCGATTCGAACGTCTCGATCATCTGCGAACGCAGGGCAGCCTCGTCTACCATCGGTCGTAGTCGGACGTGTGGCCCATCACGGTATATATATTTTCACCGACCGAACGCCTGGGCCGGGGAGGCCCGGACGGCGGCCGTCGTGTCACCTCGTTCCCTGGTCAGTCAGGCCAAGAGCGGGGGAAATCCGGCCGATCACGTGGACTAGCGAAGAAAATAGCGGATAGATTGATATATCATGGTCTTTCATGTGTAGGAGATGTCGGGGTCACCGAGTTGTGATGTCGTCGCCGTCGAGTTCGAATTCTCGGACCCGGAGTATCCCTTCGTCGGCCTCTCGGCCACGGAGGACTGTCGCGTCCAACTCGAGACGATACTCCCGCGCGGCGCCGGGGGGTTCGCCGAGTTTTTCGACCTCGTGGGAGCCGACCCTGACCGAGTGGTGGCGGAGTGTGACCACGACGCACTCGTCGAGGCGAGCGTCCTCAGGCGGGGCGACGGTGGCGGCCTCGTCGAGTTCGTCGTCGGCGGGTCGTGTCCGGTGGCGGATCTGGCGGAGCGCGGGGCGATTCCGGTCGAGGTCGAAGGCAAGCAGGGGGATGGCCGGATCGTGGCGGAAATCCCGAAGGCGGCGAACCCGTCGACCGTCGTCGCCGACTTCATGGAGGCGTACGACGCGACCGAGATGGTGTCGAAGTGGGAGACGGAATCCCTCTCGTCGCTATTCACGCGCAGTGAGCTGCAGATGGTCCTCGACGAACGCCTCACGGACCGACAGCGGGAGGTCCTCGAAACCGCGTACCAGGCCGGCTACTACGACTACGACGGGGAGTGCACGATCGCGGAACTGGGCGACCAGCTCGAGATCGCCCCGTCGACGGTCTCACAACACCTCGCCGCCGCGGAACGGAAGCTGGTCTCTGTCG
>CAYUFG010000062.1:6019-7694 GCA_964443815.1 uncultured Halobacteriales archaeon
TGGTGGTCGCCCTCGAGTTCGCCGACGGCAGCGTCCGGACGTTCGGACTCGGCTGATCGGCCGGCGGGACTCAATCGAGCCACTCGACGCCGGTTATCTCGAACCTCGCGCCGCCAGTACTCCCGGTCGTGACCTGGACGTCCCAGCCGTGAGCCGCGGCGATCTCCTGCACGATGCCGAGCCCGAGGCCGTTTCCACTCGTCGCCGTCGAGTAGCCCACGTCGAACACGTCCGCCCGCTCGTCCTCGGAAATGCCTTCGCCGTCGTCCTCGACGGCGAAGCCGCCCTCGATGCGAGTTACGGTCACCGTCACGTCGTCGCCGCCGTGCTCGATCGCGTTCCGGAACAGGTTCTCGAGGAGTCGCTTCACCCGGCTGGAACTCGCCTCGAGTTCACCAGCCGCGTCTACCCGGAGCGTTGCACCGGACACCGCGACACTCTCCCAACACTCCTCGACCAATCGCTCGAGATCGACGCGCTCCCGGCGGTCTATCTGTTCGCCTTCGCGGGCCATCGTGAGAACGTCGTCGACGAGCGTCTCGATCCGGGCGTGGGCGTCACCGACGCGGTCGAGGTGGTCGCTGTCACACTCCTCCTTCGCGAGTTCGAGGTGCCCGGCTGCGGTGCTGAGGGGGTTCCGCAGGTCGTGACTGACGACGCTGGCGAACTGGTCGAGGCGGTCGTTCTGTCGCTCCAGCTCGCGTTCGCGCTCCAGTCGGTCGAGTGCGCTCTCGGTGTGGCTGACCAGCAACTCCGCCAGTTCGAGGTCGGCCTCGGTGAAGGCGTCCCGCTCCTCGGCGACGGCCTGGAAGTTGCCGTGGTCGCCGAGGGCGATGCTGAGCCCCGACTCGTAGGGGCCCTGTGGATTGGCGAACTCGTGGGTTGACGCCTCCTTGATCAGGTACGAGTCCCCCGTCCGGTAGGTCCGGCCGGCGACACCCTCGTCGACGGCCATGCGCGTGACGCCCTCCGGGGGGATCTCCTCCGAGACGGCCACGGGTTCCAGCCAGCCGTCCCGCTCGATACTGATGATACTGAGGTCGAAGTCGAGCACCTCCTCGCTGGCGCGGATCGTCCGCTCGCAGATCGCCTCGATCGACTGGCTCGACGCCAGGTCGTCCGCCACGTCGTGGAGCGCGGTGAGCCGATTCTCGTGGGTTCGAGACTCGGTCACCTCCTGAGTGACGGCCATCACCCGTCTGACCGGGACATCGCCGACCGGCAACGTCTGCACGCGGAACACGCGGTCATCGACGGTCTGCTCGAAGGTCGAGTACTCGCCATCGAACGCCCGCTCGAGATGCGTTTCGATCTGTTCGGCGATGTCGGCCGGGTACCGATCCCGGGGGTGCGTTCCCTGGATGTCGCCGGGTGTGAGCCCGATGTCGGACAGGCCCTCGCCGCCGGCGAGCGTGCACCGCAAGTCCTCGTCGAAGAGGAAGACGCCGCCGTCGGGGAAGTGCTCCACCAACGTTCGGTAGCGCTCCTGTGTCCGTTCGAGATCCCGCTCGCGGTCGATCCTGGTGAAGGCCGTCTCCGCGTGGCTCGCGAGCGTTTCGATCAGCGAGACGTCGAATTCGTCAAACGCGCCCGTCTCGGTCGAGCCGACCATCGCGATCCCGTGATCGCCGATGGGCACGATGATCTCGCTCCGGATGACCGTCTCGGGGTTGTG
>CAYUFG010000062.1:7794-9082 GCA_964443815.1 uncultured Halobacteriales archaeon
TCTTCGCTCGTCGACTGCATGATCTCGTCGGCCGTCTCGTGGAGCGCCTCGATCGCCCGCTCCCGGTCCTTCTGTTCGGTGACGTCACGATCCGTGATCAGTAGTGACACGACGTCGCCGTTCTCGTCCGTGACGGGGCGGAAGACGCCCTCGACCGTGTAGGGCGTGCCGTCCGGGTGCCGGAGTTCGGCCTCGAATTCGACGTACTCGCCGGCAGCGGCGCGATCGACCCACGACCGCACGTCGGCCTGGAGGGAGTCGTCGTGGTCGAACCACGGCGTCTCCCAGAGCGGCCGGTCGGTTACCTCGGCCAAGTCGGCGTCGACGTACTGCATCGCCGTGTCGTTGATATCGCGGACCGTCCCGTCGGTGTCGAGGAGGCCGACGAGGATGTTCGGGTCGTTGAAGACGGCCTGGTAGCGGCGTTCCTTCCGCTGCAGTTCGCGTTCGTGTTCCCGGCGTTCGGTGACGTCCGCGGCGATGCCGAGGACGGTATCGGTGTCGCTCTCCCGGAAGTCGTAGGGGCGGACTCGCGGCTCGAAGACGTGCGTCTCGCCGTCCGGACCGGTCAGCTCCCGCGGCTCGAACCGCTCGGTCGTACTGGATTCGAGCACCGCCTCGACGTTTGCCATGAACCCGTCTGCGACCGAGTCGCCGAGGATTTCGGCCACGTTCGACCCCTCGATCTCGTCGACGGTCGTCCCGTGAAAGTCCGCGAGTGCCTCGTTCGCGAGGCGGTACGTGCCCTCCGCGTCCACGACGTACAGGATGTGGGGCAGGGTATCGATGACGTCCCGCAGCCGTTGCTCGCTGCGCTGCACTCGGCGTTGTGAGCGGTGGTGCTCGACGGCGTTGGTGATCCGGTTGGCCAGCACCGCGTACTGATCCGTGCCGCCCTCCTTCTGCAGGTAGTCGGTCACCCCCGCCGAGATGGCGTCACTCGCCACCTCCTCGGACCCCTTGCCGGTGTAGAGGATGAACGGGAGGTCCGGGTACTCGGCCCGAACCGCTTCGAGGAACTCGATGCCGTTCGTGTGGGGCATGTCGTAGTCGGAGACGATACAGTCGATGCCGCGTTCGAGCACGCGGTCAAGCCCTTGGTCGGTGTCCGTCGCCGTGTCGACGGCGATCCGATCGTCAGCCCGCTCGAGAAAGGTCGCGACCATCTCGCAGAGACCGGGTTCGTCGTCGACGTGGAGGACCCGGATGGGGGCTGCGGGCTCGTCCATGCTGTCTATAGATTTCGCTAGGAGGCCTGTTAAAGATGCGAGTGCACACGTGCACCCGA
>CAYUFG010000062.1:9182-11549 GCA_964443815.1 uncultured Halobacteriales archaeon
CGGGTGGGTAGTAGTGGACGTGATCCTGGTCGCGCCGTCGCCCGTCGCCGTCGTAGACGTCGTATCGGACGAGATAGCGGGCGACCGGGGCGATGGCATCGCGGTGTTGTTCCGCCTGGGGATCCATCTCGAGGGTCTCCTCGAACGCCGAAGCATCGGTCAGCGTCTCGGCGTCTGTCTCCTTCAACAGCTCCAGATACACCGTATACGTCCGCTCCGTCTGGTTGAAGATCGCCAAATCGAGCGTGCCGGCGTCCGAAAGCATGCTTCCACAGCCGGCGAGGCCACCGGCCAGCGTCGCCATGGCCGTCAAGTAGGCACGTCGGTCCATGATCGGTGTCCTGGGCCCGTTTCGATAACAGTCTATTGAAGTCTCAAATCGGCCTTTGAGTTTTCCCACCTCAGCCAGCTGTGGCCCGTTCGTGCCCGCTCTCTGGATCGGGCGACGGCGGTAGCTACCTCGAAACCGGCGCCTCACAGGTTGCCGGAATCGGCGACTTCAGTCCGCATTTGAGCCCCGAATCGTCTCGGGGATTTTTGCGTCTGCGGTGCTGAACTCCGCTCGATGCGCCCTCCACACGCCGCGATAGCCCTTAGCCTCCTGCTCGTCCTCGGTGGGTGTCTCGGGCTCGGCGGATCGCCCCAACCGCCGAGTGACGACCGTGCGGTGCGTGCCCTCGATCGTGCCCACGAGGCGGTTGAGGAACTCGACTCCTACCGCGCGACGACCGACGGCCGCGTCGACGTGTCCGCGAACGAGGAGTCGCTCTCGGTCGACTTCACCGTCGAGGAAACGGTGAACGTCTCCGCACGCACTCTGCTGGCGACGGCGGAGATCTCGGGCGAGCGCGGCTCCCCGATCGAATCCGGAACCCGAACGACCTACCTCGCTGATACCCGGGCGTACGTCGAGTGCGCCCGGATGGGGTGGGGGAGCCACAACCTCTCTGCCGACCGGCCGTGGATCGCGTACACGTCGCTGGGCCAGCAACTCGCGCTGCTGAACCGGACGAACGTCTACTGGGCGGGGCCCGAGACGGTCAACGGCACCGACGCGGTCGTCGTCGAGGCCCACCCGTCGAAGGAGGCCCTCCAGGCCGGCCCGGCGATTCAGAGCTCCAGCATGACGGATTTCGAGGAGGGATCCGTCGACAACGCCACCATCCGCGTCTGGCTCAGTAACGAGACGGACCTCCCGCTGCAGGCGACGCGGGATATCGACATCTCCCGCGACGGCGCGACTGCGACGGCAACCGGCACGCTCCGGTTCTTCGACTTCGGCGACCCCGCGAACGTGACGAGACCGGCGTTCGACGGGACGCTCTGGGAGCTCGGCTGTCCGGGGTGAGGCGGCATATCGACTGCCACCGGGAGGTGGTTACGGCCCAACCGGCCGATTGGGTCGGAATGGGACGCGCTCGGAGCCATCGGGCCGATCACCGGGATCGCTCCCTGGGGAAGTTTCAATGCTGCCGGCGCCGTTGGTATGGTATGGCCGATCACGAGGCGGAGTCCTCGCTCCGTTCGTTCCTCGAAACGGAGCGACCCGACGTGCTCGCGGACCTCTCGGCGACGGAGCCCGGTCTCGAGAAGGCCGCCTACAACCGCGAGACGAGTCGGGTCAGCCAGTTGCTGCGAACGGACGACCGCATCGTTCGCACGCCCGACGAGGCGCCCGCGCTCACGGACGCGGACGAACCGGTCGATGTCGTCGTCCACATGGGGTGTCACGCGCCGCGGACGCCCCACATCGTCGACGCGACGCTCGACGTACTCGACGAGTTGGGCTACCGGTGTGTGCCGATCGGCGGCTTCTCGAACTGCTGTGGGATCCTCGACGCGAAGGCCGGCGACCTCGAGACGGCTGACAGCGTGGACTCGAACCGGTTCGAGAACGCCGCGGCCTTCGAGCCGGACTACCTGGTGACCGAGTGCACCTCGTGTCACGCGACGACGGCGGCCCTCTCCGCGGGCTACCGCGATCCGGACTTCGAGGTAGTCTCGATGACCGAACTGATGCTCCGCCACCGGGACGCCATCGCCGAGTCCGTCACGGACTCGTCGCCGGTGACGGTGACGCTGCACGACCACCACGGCAGCTTCGACTGGATGCCCGCCGCGGAACACGACTACGCCCGCGAGTTGTTCGCGTCGCTCCCGGGCGTCGACGTCGTCGAGATGGCCCACTCGAAGGGGGACGCCCTGCCGTGTAGCCACGGCTACTACGGCGGCGAGGTCGACGTCGAGCACCGCTCGCGCGCGGTCTGGCGGGAGGCCGTCGATGCCGGTGCCGACGTCCTGATCAACTTCTGGCACGCCTGCGAGCGCGAACTGGCGTGGTACGAACCCGAGTTCGACGCCGTGACG
>CAYUFG010000063.1:0-3168 GCA_964443815.1 uncultured Halobacteriales archaeon
GGCTGGGACCGCTCGAACCGATCATGCGCGACCCCGCCAACGAGGACATCCACGTGATCGGCCCAAACCAAACGTTCGTCGATCACGCCGTCTACTCGATGCTCGAGACCACGGTCGAGTGGCCGAGCGACGCCGCTTTCGATCAGTGGATACGGAACATGGGCGAGCGGATCGGCGATCCGGTCTCGGACGCGGACCCGATCGTCGACTCCACCCTTCCTGACGGGTCGCGGCTCAACCTCATTTACTCCGACGACGTCAGCCTGAAAGGCCCCTCGATCACGATCCGGCAGAACGAAGGCGAGCCACTCTCGATCTTTCAAATCACCGAGTGGGACACGCTGAGCCCGGAGCTGTCGGCGTACCTGTGGCTCTGTCTCGAAAACGAGCAGACCGTCTTCGTCGTCGGCGAGACCGCCTCCGGCAAGACCACGACGCTCAACTCGATCTTCGCGTTCATACCCCGTGATTCCAAGATCTACACCGCTGAGGACACCGCGGAGGTCTTACCACCCCACGACACGTGGCAGCAACTGCTCACCCGCGAGGGGGAGACCGAGGACACGAGCGTCGACATGTTCGACCTCGTCGCGGCGGCCCTGCGTTCCCGGCCGGATTACATCATCCTCGGCGAGGTGCGTGGCGCCGAGGGGCGTATGGCCTTCCAGGCCGCCCAGACCGGCCACCCGGTCATGCTGACGTTTCACGCCAGCGATGTCGTCTCGATGATCCAACGGTTCACCAGCGAGCCCATCAACGTCCCCGAGACGTTCATGGGTGTCGCGGACGTGGCGCTGTTCCAGAACCGTGTCAAGCAGGGCGACGACGTCCTCCGACGGGTGACGTCCGTCCAGGAGATCGAGGGGTACTCGAAGGAAATGGAGGGCGTGGTGACTCGGCAGGCCTTCTATTGGGATGCCGTCGAGGACGAAATCGTGTTCCAGGGCTTGAACAATTCGTACGTCCTCGAGGAGCAGATTGCCACACTGCTCGGTTACGAGGACACCCGCGAGATCTACGATGAACTACAGTTCCGTGCCCGAATCATCGAGCGGGCGATCCAGGAGGGGATCGTCGGATATCACGAGGTAAACGAGCTGATCGCCGACTTTCAGCGCGACGGGATCGATGGCCTTCCCTTCAACGTCCACCGCCCGGACTGATGGCATCCGACGACGCGACTGCCGGCGTCGACGAAACCCTTGCCGAGGAGTTCCAGTCGCTGTTCGACGCTTATCGGAAGCTCGGGATGCCGATCGAGCGGTATCTCGGGTTCGTCCTCGCACCTTCGGGTGTGTTCTTCCTTCTGACACTCGTCGCAGCGGCGCTCGTCGAACTCCCGCTGATGATCCGTCTGCCGATTCCGCTGCTCGGCGCACTCGCGTTCGGGACGGCCGCCTTCTACCCCCGGATCGTGATTTCGAGGCGTCGCACGCAGCTCAACAACCGCGTTCACCTGCTCGTTACACACATGACCGTCCTGGCGACGACTAATATCGACCGGATTGAGGTGTTCCGGACGCTGGCAGCTGAGGAGGAGTACGGCGAACTCGCCGCGGAGATGCACCGCATCGTCCAGCTGGTCGACTCCTGGAACCAGAGCCTTGACGACGCCTGTCGCCGGCGGGCTAAGGAGGTGCCAAGCGAGGCGCTGTCGGACTTCCTCGACCGGCTGGCGTACACCATTGGCGCCGGCCAGTCCCTCGAAGACTACCTCGTCACCGAGCAACAACAGATCATCGAGAATTACGCGACCGTCTACGAGAGTGCTCTCGACAGTGTCGAGGTGATGAAGGATCTGTATCTGTCGATGATCCTCTCGATGACGTTCGCGCTGGTGTTCGCGATCGTCCTGCCGGTCCTGACGGGGACGGACCCGACGATGACCGTCGGAGCGGTAATCGTGATGTACATTTTCGTCCAGTCGGGGTTCTTTCTCGCCATCCGGTCGGTCGCGCCCTACGACCCGGTGTGGTACCATCCGCCGGAACGGACGCCCTCGGTCGACGCGAGGATCACGAAGAGCGTGATCGTCGGCGTCTCGCTCACGGGTCTCCTCGTGTTCGTCTCCATCGGTGGGATGCTTGGGATCAGCCCTGTGGGGCTCGGGGCCCTCGTCCCGCTGTTCGGTGATCCGCTGCCGTTTCCGCTGTACGCCGCCGTTCCCATCACGCCGCTCGCCATCCCCGGGCTGGTCATTCGGCGTGAGGAACAGGCCATCAAGGCCCGCGACGACGAGTTCCCCAGCTTCATCCGCGCGTTGGGGGCGACGGAGGGCGCCAAACAGTCCACGACCTCGCAGGTCCTCCTGACGCTGCGGAAGAAGGACTTCGGCGACTTGACTCCGAAGGTCGACGACCTGTACAAGCGGCTCAACTTACGCATCGAGACCATCGACGCCTGGCGGTGGTTCACCGCCGACTGCCGGTCGTACCTGATCCAGACGTTCAGCGAGATGTACCTTATGGGGCGGGAGATGGGCGGCAGCCCGAAGCAACTCGGCGAACTCATCGCGGAAAACATGAACGAGGTGCAACAACTCCGCCAGCAGCGCCGGCAGGTGACAGTCACGCTGATCGGCCTGCTCTACGGGATCACCGCCGCGTCGACCTTCGCCTTCTACATCGGCCTCCAAGTTGTCCACATCCTCTCCACGCTCAGTCTCAATCTTTCGACCTCCGGCCAGTTCGACGCCAGTAACCTCATCAACACCAGCGTTTACAACATCCCCCTTCTCGAGTTCCTCCTGATCGTCGTCATCATGTTTTCTGCCGTGCTCTCAGCGCTGATGATCCGGACCATCGACGGTGGCCACAAGATGAACACATACAGCCACTTCGTCGCGCTGTGCTGGATCGCCGCTCTCATCTCGATCGTCACCAGGTCGCTCGTCAACGTCTTTCTCGCGGTGTGAGCCGACCGAACGCTTTTGGCTCTGTCTCCCTCCCGTGCCTCCATGGCACCGCCGAGGGCAGCCTTTCGCGGGCGGTTCCAGGCCCTCTCTCCGGCGGACGCGATGGACTACCTGGCTGACCTATACACTGCACAGGGCTTTGCGGTCGAGCGGGGCGACGGTCGACTTTCGGTCTCCCGCGACGGCGTCACGCGGACGGTGGCCCTGGCCGGGGCGACTGACACGTCGGATGCCGACGTTGTCGTCACCCGGGG
>CAYUFG010000063.1:3268-11474 GCA_964443815.1 uncultured Halobacteriales archaeon
TGCTGCCGGACGGGGTGGCTGAGGTGTCGACGCCCGAACCGATGGAGACGCCTACCCCGAGGCCGTCGGTCTCCGTCCCAGGCCTCTCGGCCGGCGGCGTCGCCAACCCAGGGGCGTTGGCCGACGCCCACGCCGCAGCGACCGAGGCGCAGTCCTACACCCTCTCGCTCGGAGAGTTCCACCACGACGACGCCCTCGAACTCCGATCGGCGATCGCTCTGGACATCTCCCTGTCGGCCGATCACGAGTACCTGGCCATCGTGCGAACCGCCGGGCCGGAGGCCCCGCTCGTCCTCGGCCGGCCGCCCGCGCGGTCGGTCTACTGGTCGGACGGCGAGGTCTACTACGTCGACCACCGACCGGACTCGTGGGGCGGCGTCTCCTCGTTTCGCCCTATCGGTGGCTGGGTGGGCACGTGGCGTTACTGGGCGCACGTCTTCGCTTATGGTGGCACTATCGACAGCGCCCCCGAGGACTACTTCCGGTCGCTACTCGCTGCCGTGCCTACGCGGCTTATCGGCCGCGATGGCGACACGGGCGAGCCGCCGTACCGGCTTGCCGGCCGGACGCCGGTCCCCGAGTCAGACCTTGAGCCGCTGGCCGGCTCGAACCATCGCGACCTCGACTTCACGGCGGTCGTCGACCGCACGGGTCTGATCCGCTCCCACGAGATTAGCTACCGGACCCGATTCGACGGCGAGGACGGCCAGGTGCGTCGGTCGCTGGAGTACACAAACGTCGGTGAGACGACTGTCACCCGGCCGATCTGGGCGGACTGACCGCCGGGGGCTTTATCGGCCGGCCGTCCGATACCGGAGAGGTGAGATTCGATCAGAAGACGGTCGTCGTAACCGGCGGTGCGGGCGGTATCGGGCGGGCGATCTGCCACCGGTGTGCCGACGACGGCGCGCACGTCGTCGTGGCGGATCTCGACGAGGAGGGCGGCCAATCCACGGCAGAAGGGATTGAAAACGAGGGAGGCAGTGCGACCTTTCACGAACTGGACGTCACCGACGCCGACGCGTTTGCGGACACGCTCGAGACCATCGCGGCGGATCGCGATCTCGCGGCCGTGGTGAACAACGCCGGCATCGGCCAGACGCCGACCGCGATGGAGGCGACCGACAGCGAAACTCGCGATCGGATTGTGGCTGTCAATATGACCGGCGTCTGGAACGGCTGCCAGGCGGCGATCCCCGTGCTGAAAGCCCAGAATCGCGGCGCGATCGTGAACACAGCGTCACTCGCCGGTCTGATCGGTAGCCCGGGCCAGGCCGCCTACTCGATGACGAAGGGGGCCGTCGTCAACCTCACGCGGGCCATCGCCGCCGAGATAGGCTCGCACGGGGTTCGGGCGAACGCGGTCTGTCCGGGGATCGTCGAGACGCAGCTCGTCAAGACAGATTTCGAAGACCACGGCGATTGGGCCGACGTCAAAGCCGCCATGAGTGAGGAGTATCCCCTCGGCCGGCTCGGCCAGCCCGAGGACGTCGCGAACGCGGTTTCCTTCCTGGCCAGCGACGAAGCCGACTGGATCACCGGCGAGGCACTGGTCGTCGATGGGGGATACAGCTGCGCGTGACTGGACGCGGCGTTCGCCGCCTCGCCGTGACCAACGCTTAAGCGCCGTCCCCTGGATTTCCGTCCATGGGTCACCACGTCGTCGATCCGGCCGACCTCGAGCCCGTCCCGGACCGCCCATCGGAGATGCGCTACGTTAGTGAGGCGATCGGTATGGAGCACATGGGCGTGCGGCGGTACCGCGTCGAGCCCGGGGAACAGATTCCCCTCAGCGGACTCCACTACCACGACGAACAGGAGGAGGCTTTTTACGTCGTCTCGGGCACGCTGACGGTGGAGACGCCGGACCGTGACTACGTCGTTGAGGCCGACCAGTTCTTTGTCGCCGATCCCGGCAGCGCCCACCGTGCCTACGTGGCGGAAGACGCCGCGGGAGCGGCTGTCGTCATCGGGCTGGGCGCGCCGCCGGTCAGCGGTGACGCCCACCGCTACGAGCCGTAACGCGGCGTTTTTCCATCCGGCGCCCCACCCCCGGCGTATGACCGACCACGAGGCGTTTCTGGCGGGTGACCGGCCGGATGACGTGCTTATCTACCTCGCCGAGGGCGTCATCGGTGACCCTGACGCACTGGCGGATATCGGCACCGCGGTCGACGGTGGCGTGGTTCTCGTCGTCGCCGGTGACGAGGGCCGCCAGGCCCTCGAAGGTGCCGTCGGCGTGGATCCGATGGCCTTTGCGAAGGAGGCGAGCGGGACGGACGGCCAGCTGGCTGCGGACTGCACAGCTGGCACCTGCCCGGCAGGTGACGGGGCCGATCACGGGGTGCAGTTCGTCTTCGCCTTCGTCGAGGCGGAAAATCCCGAAGCGGGCGGGCTGTATGCGGAGGGCGACGTCCTCCACGGCTACGCCCGGTGTGCCTGCGGCGAGGCCTACTCGGACAAATGGGTCATCGACTCGACGTAGCTTTTTGAGGACGCCGGTCGCAGCCGGTCGCATGGGCTACGAGGTAGTCGAACTCGAGGATGTACCGATCACCGACCTCTCGGACGTCGAGGACGTGCCACCGGACCTCGATATTCGCGCCATCGGCAACGCGCTTGACCTAGACTCCATGCGTGCCGCGGTGTGGTACTTCGATCCCGGCGAGGAGATCCAGTACCACGCCCACATGGACCAGGAGGAGGTCTACTACATCATCGACGGGCAGTTCTCGCTGAAGCTCGGGCGCTCCGGCGAGGAGGAGTACGTCGAGGCTGGGCCGGGTACGTTCTGGGTGGCCAAGCCCGAGATCGGCCACGGCCACCGGAACGTCGGCGATGAGCCCGGGGCCGTACTGGCGCTCGGTGCGCCGCCGGTGGACGATCCCGGCCGGGATCCCCACGCCCTCGACTAGGCGGCGACCTCGATATGGTCGAGCGAGCCCGACCCGCCGCCGTATGTCCGTTCGAGGTGTTCGATGATGTTCGCGCTCTCCGCCATGGTGATGCCGCGCTCGTCGTCGACGAGGACGGGTACGGCCCGCTGGCCGGAGACCCGCTTGACCTCGTTGCGCTTGGAGTGCAGTCCCTCCACCCAGACGCTCTCGAACTCTAGGTCGAGTTCCTCGAGCGCGTCGACGACCCACTCGCACCACGGACAGCCCTCGAGTCGGTACAGTGTAAGACCCATACCCCGACGTTCTCACGCCGTGCCTATCAACCTTGGCCGACCGTACATCATCTATAGGAGCGTTCGGGCCAAGATCGGCCCATGCGACCCAAGCCCGGCGACCCGGCCCCGGACTTCGAGGCACTGTACTGTGACGGGGAGACCTTCAGGCCCCGCACGCTGACCGACGTCGATGGAGATCGCGGCACGGTCCTCGTCTTCGGCGGGTTCGTCTTCAGCGCCATCGCGACGAACTGGTGGACGCGGTACGAAACCGCAGGCTGGCACGAATTCGACGGCGTCCCGGTCGTGGGTGTCCACCGAGCCGGACCGTATGCGGTCAACGCGTTCATCCGGAGCGACGACCGCCCGTTCGAGATCTTTGCGGACGTCGAGGGGTCGATCGCCGACACGTATAACCTCCGGACGAGACGCGTGGGGATGGCCGACGCGACGACTGCTCGCAGAGCGATCTACGTCCTCGACGACACGCGGACCGTCACAGCCGACTGGGTCGCCGACGACTGGATCTCGCCCGTACCGCGCCGGGAGATCGAGGCTGCGGTCGACGCCCTGTGAGCCCGTCGCTCCGAAATGATTTTCCGCCCGACCCGCGAACGACTGGCTATGAGTGGCGACCCATCCGAGGAGGAACTCGAGCGGCTCCGCGAGGAGAAGATGGAGCAGATCAAAGAACAGCAGGGCGGCGAGGATCAGCAGGAGGCGATGGAGGCCCAGCGCGAGCAGGCTGAGGCCCAGAAAAAGGCCGTCCTCCGCCAGAACCTCACCGACGGGGCACGGAAACGGCTGAATACCGTCAAAATGTCCAAGCCGGATGTTGGCGAGCAGGTCGAACAGCAACTCGTCGCACTCGCGCAGAGCGGACGGATCCAGCAGAAGATCGACGAGGAGCAGATGAAGGAACTCCTCCAGGAGCTGACGCCCGACTCGAAGAGCTTCAACATCCGCCGACGCTGATGGACGTCGGCGTGCTGTTCAGCGGGGGCGCCGACTCCGCGCTGGCCGCACGCCTCCTCGAGCCACACTGTTCGGTAACGCTGGTTTCCTGTCGCTTCCATCCATCTGCGGACGACCCGGTTAGCGAGTCGGCCGCTGCGCTTGGGCTCCCGCTCGAGCGAGCCGATCTCGACCGCGCGGTGCTCGACGGAGCTGTCGAGACGGCACACGCCGAGGGCTTTCCTCGGAACGCGATTCAGGCCATCCACGAACACGCGCTCGAGACGGTTGCCTCCGGTCACTTCGAGTTCGTCGCGGACGGCACGCGCCGTGATGACCGAACGCCGACCGTCCCCCGGGCGGTGGCCCAGCGGATCGAGGATCGACACGGCGTCGGTCACTTGGCGCCGCTCGCCGGCATCGGATACCGAGCGGTCGACGCACTGCAATCCGCTGGCCTCGAAATCGTGACCGGCCCGAGCGAGTCGCTCTCCGTGGGCGACTACGAGACGGAGCTGCGGTGGGCGCTCGCCGACCGGTTCGGCCGGAATCGCGTCGACGAGGTATTCCCCGATCACGACCAGTCCCGCGTCGTCGGCTGCCAGTGAGCGGCGGACCGGAGCACCTTACTACACGGCTCTATTCGTTCCGACACCGAAATGGCCATTTTAGTCCCGTTCGACGGGAGCGCTCACGCCCGACTGGCGCTTGAGCGCGGGGCCGACTTCGCCGACAGGTACGACGCTCCGTTGGTGGCCGTGGCGGTCGTCCACAAGGGCGTCGAGGATCCCGTCGAACTCGGCTGGCTGGAGGCTGGCGAGCGGTTCGAGCCCGATCGGGCCGCGAATCGCCTCTCGGCGGCAGTGCGCGAGATCGCACCACGAGCGGAGTTTCACGCGATTCGGGAGACCGCCAGACTCCCCCACGGCGCGGTGGCCAAGCGGATCAGACGATTCGCCCACAGCGAGGACGCCCATCTCGTCGTCATGGGCAGCGAGAACGCTGGCCGGATCTTCACGCCGGTCAGCAGCGTCGGCGGGGGCGTCGCGACCGACCGAAGCTACGACGTCTTGCTCGTCCGACGCGAGGAGTCTGACCTGTTCGGGCGGTCGCGGGTCGACCGCTGAAGGACAGGTTGAAGCGCGCCCTCGCCGAACCCGGGCGCATGTACGACCGCGTCAAGGGCTTTCGGGACTTCTATCCGCCGGAGATGGGTGCCCGGCGTGCCGTCATGGACACCGTCGAGTCCGCTGCGGCTAGCTACGGCTTCCGCGAGATCGGAACTCCGGCCGTCGAGCCGGTCGATCTCTACGCGGACAAGAGCGGCGACGAAATCGTCGAGGAACTGTACGCCTTCGAGGACCGCGGCGGCCGCGAAGTGGCACTCACGCCGGAACTGACACCGACGGTCGCCAGGATGGTCGTCGCCAAGCAACAGGCCTTGGCCAAGCCGATCAAGTGGTACTCGACGCGTCCATTTTGGCGGTACGAGGAGCCCCAGCAGGGGCGGTTCCGGGAGTTCTACCAGACGAACGTCGACGTCTTCGGCTCGACCGAGCCGACCGCCGACGCAGAAGTCCTCGCGGTCGCCGCGGACGCGCTCACTGGCCTCGGCCTCACGGCCGATGACTTCGACTTTCGCGTCTCCCACCGCGAGATCCTCGGCGGCCTGCTCGAGAGTCTCGAGGCCGACGTCGACGTCGGAGCGGCGATCCGGGCGGTCGACAAGCGGGCGAAGATCGAACCCGCCGAGTACGAGCGGCTCCTGGGGGAGGCGGGGCTCGATGGATCGCAGATCGAGGACTTCGACTCGCTCCTCGAGACGCCCCCGGCCCGGCTCGACGAGCTCGTCGCCTTCGCCGGTACCGATCGCGTCGCCGACGCCGTCGATAACCTCGAGGCGGTGTTGTCGGCGGCCGAGGATTTCGGCGTCCGCGAGTACTGCTCTGTCTCGCTCACGACCGCACGGGGACTGGACTACTACACCGGCGTGGTTTTCGAGTGCTTCGACTCCACCGGCGAGGTGTCCCGGTCGGTCTTCGGTGGCGGCAGATACGACGACCTCATCGAGGGTTTCGGTGGTCAACCGACACCTGCCGTTGGGGTCGCGCCGGGGTACGCGACCCTCTCCCTGCTCTGCCAGCGGGCGGGCGTCTGGCCCGAGGAGTCGATTTCGACCGATTACTACGTCCTCCAGGTGGGCGATACCCGGGGGGTCGCCGCCCGCATCGCACGGGATTTGCGCGAGGCTGGCCACGTCGTCGAGTCCGACGTTGCCGGCCGAAGTTTCGGGGCCCAACTCGACTACGCCGACTCCATCGGCGCCGAGACTGTCGTGATCGTCGGCGAGCAGGACCTCGCGAACGACGAGGTGACGATCAAGGACATGGCCTCCGGCGACCAGGTGCAGGTACCGGTCGCTGACTTCCCGGGTGACCGAACTCGCCCGACCTACGACGACCTCGTCTGAGGCCGACCTGCGGTACCCACGAGCGAATCGAGCGATGGTCGGCCGCCCGGCAATGGACAAGCGTTAGGCCGTTCGCCCTCGGATCGACGGGCATGACAGACGCCGATGACCTCGCCGCGATGGTCCAGAAGGGTGACCTGCGCATCCACGAACTCGAGGACCACGCCAATCACGAGACGGCCGCGGCGGCCCGTCGACGGCTGCTCGAGTCGGAGGCCGACGCCGATCTCGACGCCGTCGGCGACTTCACCTTCGACGCCGCCGAGGCCGATCCGAACGTCGAGAACCTCGTCGGCGGTGCGCAGATCCCGATGGGTGTCGCCGGCCCGGTGACCGTCGACGGCGGGGCTGCCGAGGGCGAGTACTACCTCCCCATGGCGACAACGGAGGGCGCCCTCATCGCGAGCGTCAACCGCGGCATGCGGGCGATTCGTGAGGCCGACGGCGCGACGGCCCGTGTCACGAAATCCGGCATGACCCGGGCGCCCGTGTTCAAGGTCCCCGACGTCGCTGCCGCCCAGGAGGTCGTCACGTGGGTCCGGGGCCACGAACCGGCCCTTCGTGAGGCCGCCGAATCGACGACGAGCCACGGCGAACTCACGCGGATCGTCCCGTACGTCGTCGGCGACAACGTCTTCCTGCGGTTTGCGTACGACACAAAGGACGCGATGGGGATGAACATGGCAACCATCGCGACCCGGGAGGCCGCGGACCGCGTCGAGGCGAACACGGCGGCTGAACTGGTCGCGCTCTCGGGCAACCTCTGTGCGGACAAGAAACCGGCCGCCATCAACGCGATCGAGGGACGCGGCCGGTCGGTGACCGCAGACGTCGAGTTGCCAGGCGAGGTCGTCTCTGAGATCCTCAAGACGACGCCAGAAGCGATGGCAGAGGGCAACATGCGGAAGAACTTCGTCGGCAGCGCGAAGGCGGCCAGTCTCGGCTTCAACGCCCACGCTGCGAACACGGTCGCTGCTGTCTTCCTCGCGACCGGTCAGGACGCGGCCCAGGTCGTGGAGGGCGCCAACGCAATCGTCACGATGGACGACCGCGACGGTGATCTGTACGCCAGTTGCTCGCTCGCGTCACTCGAGGTCGGCACGGTCGGCGGCGGGACCCGACTGCCGACGCAGTCCGAGGGACTCGATCTCATGGGACTCGCGGGTGGCGGTGACCCGCCCGGCGACCACGCGGACGCTCTGGCCGAAGTCATCGCTGTCGGGGCGCTGGCCGGTGAACTCTCGCTCGGCGCCGCCTTTACCTCCCGACACCTCTCGAGCGCCCACGAGGAACTCGGTCGCTGATGGCTTCCGGAGGACACCCCCGTCCTCACTTTCGGTACGGTCATCCGGCTCCGTATTTTCACCGGCCAGTCCCGACCCAGAGTGGCGCCCGTACGGCGAGCACCGGCGGGCGCCACCACCATGTCGAACCCACGTCAATCCGACCGAGAGTCGCGTCGACGCGGCCGTAGCAATCCCTGGCGGGTGCTCGTGTTGGTGCTTGCTGCCATCGTCGCTGCACTCCGACTCGCACTCGGCTGTTAGCTGTAATTGAGGGCGCTACGCCCCCTTCCTCAGCGAGCGGCGAAGCCGCGAGCAGGGAGGGGA
>CAYUFG010000064.1:0-11454 GCA_964443815.1 uncultured Halobacteriales archaeon
CGTTTCCGATCTCGAACGGCTTGTTGAGCTGGAGTTTCTCGCTCGGCAACTTCACGTTCACCGTCTCGCCGGTCTCGAGCGTCGCCTCGACCTCGTTCACGTGAACGAAGACCTTGGTGTACGTGCCGTTGGACACGTCGAACTCGGCGAGCATCGTCGCGTTGTCGCCGACGAGCTCCGTCAAGTCGACGGTGCGGTTGTCCACGTCGTGCTCGATCCAGCCGCCGGATTCGCGATCACCCTCGTCGACGTCCGCGTCGTCCTCGTCCGTGTCGTCTGACTCGTCATCCGCCGTCTCGTTATCCGGGGGTCCAGCGTCCGTTCCGTCCTCGATATCGGCAGTTTCCGTCCCGTTTTCGGGTTCGTCGGCATCGGTTTCGTTCTCCGGATCGTCTCCATCCGTCTCGTTACCGTCGCTGTCGTCGCCGGCCTGCTGGAATCCGACCTGACTGATCGTCACGTTGAGATGTTCGAAGTCCTCGATCGCGTTCGGCTGGTCGCTGATGTAGAAGGCGACCGTGCCCGCGCCGCCGTCGGCGCTACCGTCGCCGGGTGCAGTCGTCGGCGAGCCCGACAGACCGCCGGCGCAGCCAGCGAGCAGCACCATCCCAGCTACGAGTATCGTCTGGAGGGTCTTGTGTGTCATTCCGGTCGATCGGACGGGGGCAACCACCGTCAAGGGGGTCGATCGTCGGGCCGAGTTCGGCCCGATTAAGCCCGTTTACCCGGCTAAATGGTTCGCCGTCCGACGAGTCGACCCTCTCGCGTGATTCATAGTGGTTCTTCCCCCTCGATAATCCGCATCGCGCGGTCGGCCAGGCCGGGGACGCGCTGCTCCATCTTCGGGTACATCGGGTCGTCGGCGTTGCCCTCCAGGTGCCGGCGGTAGAACATCTCCGAGAGTCCCGCGAGTTTGTAGACGGCGAGCGTTCGATAGAACCGGTCGTGTGCCTCCGTATACTCGTATCCGGTGTGGTTCTCCCACCGGTCCACGAGGTCACGTCGGGTCGGGTAGTCCTCGTGTGCCATGAAGCCGGGCATCAGTTCGGCGAATCCTGGGTCGGGATCCTTCGCGTCGCGCCAGTAGGTCAGCATCCAGCCGAGGTCGGATCGGGGATCCCCCCGAGTCGCGAGTTCCCAGTCGAACACGGCTACGAGTTCGACCGGCCGCCCTGGCCCGAACATAACGTTGTCGAGCTTGTAATCCCCCTGAACGAGCGTGCCGGGGTACTCGGTGGGACAGTTGTCCGCGAGCCACGCGCCGACCTCGTCGAGCTCTGGCACCTCGCGTTCGGCGGCGGTCACTTCGAACGCCCAGTCGAGCTGTTTGCCCCAGCGATCCACCTGTCTTTCCGTGTATCCCGGCGGGTGGCCGAACTCGTCCAGGCCGACTGCCGCTGTGTCCACCTGGTGGATCGCAGCCAGCGTATCGACCAGCTCCGTGCCGATCCGCTGGCGGGCCTCGGGGGTGGCGAACTCCTCGGGTTCCTCGTTTCGGAGGACCGTCCCATCGACGCGTTCCATGACGTAAAAGTCACTGCCCAGGATGGAGTGATCCTCGCAGGCGGCCACCGTCGGCGGGACTGGAACCGTCGTGTCCTGGAGGGCGTCGATGAACGTGAATTCACGGAGGACGTCGTGAGCCGTGTCCGCGGTCTCGCCCGGCGGCGGCCGCCGGATCACCAGCTCCACGTCGCCCCACGTCACGAATAGCGTCTCGTTCGAGTGCCCCTGATTGTGCCGGCGGACGTCGTAGGTGGTCGCCGGGCCGAGTTCGTCCTCGAGGAAGTCCTCCAGGGCGTCGACGTCGACGAGCCGCTCGAAGTAGGCCTGGCTCTCGTCGGTCATGGCCCCAAATTGACGGGCGGACTATGAAAGCGTGGGGGTGTCCGGTGCCCACCCTACGGAGCGGCTATCGGCCTTCGAAGTCGGGGTCGCGATCGTCGAGGAACGCTCGGACGCCCTCTTCGTGGTCCCGGGTGTCCATGCAGATTGCCTGGGCGGTCGACTCGTCGTTGATGGCGCGTTCGAGTGGCTTCTCGAGTCCCTCGTCGATGAGTCGCCCAGCGTGGCGAAAGGCCACCGTCGGCCCGCTGGCGATGGTGTCGACCAGCTTGGCGACTTCGTCCTCGAAGGCGTCGTCGGCGTACACGTGGTTGAAGATGCCAAGGTCGGCCGCTCGCTCCGCGTCGATCACGTCGCCGGTGTAGACGAGTTCCTTTGCCGTGTTCGTCCCGACGAGTCGCGTCAGCATGTACGAGGTCCCGCTGTCGATTGTCAGGCCGACGTTTCGAAACACCCAGCCGATCACTGCGGACTCGCTCGCCAGGACGACGTCACCCGCGATCGCCAGGTTCGCGCCCGCGCCCACCGCTGCCCCATCGACCTTCGAGACGGTCGGATAGGGAAACTTCGCTATCCGGCGGATGACGTCGCTCGGACCGCGCTCGAGGTCTTGCGCGTAGGCATCGAGGTTGACGTCGCGATCGAGGCGGTCCTTCATGCCGTCGATGTCGCCACCGGCGGAGAAGGCCCGGCCGGTACCCTCCACGACGACACAGCGAACATCGTCCCGCTCGAGGAGCTCGTCGAGGCGGGCGTCCATCGCCGCCGAAATCTCGCCACCCAGCGGGTTCATCCGGTCCGGGTCGTTCAGCGTCAGCGTGGCGACGCCGTCGTCGACATCGAGCAACACGGCGTTGTCAGTCGGAGCCATGCCCGAGGCCTTCGCAGGTGCGCCAATAAAGGTTGGCGCGGCGGCCGGCGTGGTTTTTTGGTCCGGTTCGCCGAATGATGGATATGCGAGCCGCCGTCATTACCGAGTTCGGGGAACCGCTCGAGATCAGGGAGGTCGACTATCCCGAACCGTCCGCGGACGAGATCGTCGTCGAGACTGAGGCCTGTGGGATCTGCCGGAGCGACTGGCACGCTTGGCAGGGAGACTGGGAGTGGATGGGTATCTCGCCGGATCCGGGCCAGATCCTCGGACACGAACCCGCCGGCGTCGTGGCCGAGGTGGGCGACGAGGTGCAGGATTTCGAGCCCGGCGATCGCGTGACCGTGCCGTTTCACCTAGGGGACGGTACCTGTCCGTACTGCCGGAACGGTCAGGCGAACGTGTGTGATACCGCCGTCCCACTCGGCTTCATCGACGCCGCGCAGGGCGCCTACGCCGAGGCCTTCACCGTCCGTGCGGCGGACTTCAACGCGAAGCGGCTCCCGGACGGGGTCGAGTTCGCCGAGATGGCGGCGCTCGGCTGTCGGTTCATGACCGCCTATCACGCCCTGGTGGACCGGGCCGACCTCCGGCCGGGCGACACAGTCGCCGTCCACGGCTGTGGCGGTGTGGGGCTCTCAGCGATCCACATCGCGGACGCGCTGGGTGCGGTACCGATCGGCGTCGACGTCCGGGAGTCGAAGCTGGACCGGGCGCGCGACCTGGGCGCCGCCGCGACGGTCGACGGCGCGGAGGTCGAGTCGGTCCCGAGTGAGGTCCGGGCAGCCAACGGCGGGGCCGGCGTCGACGTGTCGATCGACGCGCTCGGAATCCAGGAGACCTGCGAGAACTCCGTGAGGTCACTCGGCAAGACCGGCACCCACGTGCAGGTGGGCCTGACCGAGGGCGACACCGGCGGAAGCCTCACTCTCCCGGTCGACACGATGACGCTCACCGAAATCGACTTCCACGGCAGTTACGGCATGCCCCTGGTCCGCTACGACGAGCTGTTCGACCTCGTCGAGCGAGGGACGCTCCAGCCGTCGAAGATCGTCGGCGACCGGCTCTCGCTCGAGGAGGCACCCGGGGTGCTGCAGTCAATGGACGACTTCGCGACCGTGGGCATCCCCGTCATCACAGAGTTCTGATGGAGGCACGCCGGCGGTACCAGCTGGGGAATATCGGGATATTCGTCGCCGCGCTCGGCCACGCGATCGGCACCTGGCCGCTCGGGGCAACAGTCGCCTTGTTCGTCGCCGGCGGGGCCATCGCGTTCGTCGCCGAAGCGGTCGTCGTCGGGTTCGGCCTGCTCGATCACGGCCTCGAGCCGAAAATTCTGGGGGTCCCCATCACCGTCGTTCTCGTTTGGCCGGCGATCGTCTACCTCTGTCTCCGCCTGGCGCTACTCGTCGTCCCGCCCGGCCTCGGGGCGACGGCGCTCGCGGCGCTGATCGGAACCGGCTTCGACCTGGTGACGGAGCCATATGGACTCGCCGAGGGTGTGTGGCACTACCCCGAACACCCGCTCTCCCGACCCCGTATCGCCGGGATGCCATGGTGGAACGCCGTCGGGTGGTTTTGCCTGGTTTGTGTGTCCGCCGCGGTTCCGATCCTGGTGGCGCTTTGAAGGGCTCTCGCGTCACCTGGACTCGGGGGCGAGGACGGAGAGAGCGAGCCCCAGTGCCGTCAGGACGGTCGCGTAGGCGAAGGCGGCAACATAGCCGCCACTGTAGTCGATAAGCCCGCCGGTCACCAGCGGGGACGAGAACGCACCGAAGATGCCTGCGGTGGTGAGAAACGACAGCGCCGTGCCCGTGACGGTTGGCCCGACGGACTCCCGGACGTAGCTGTACACCACTCCGAAGGTGAGCTGGATGACGAAGCCGGCGACCACGAGCGATCCCAGGACCACGGCCAGTTCCCGCGTCCAGGCAACGGCGACCACGACAGGGAGCGAGACCAGGAAGGCGCCCCGGAGGACCGGCAGCCGCCGCCGGCCGAGCAGGCGGTCGGAGACGGCGCCGCCGGCGGGCCGGGCCAGGATCCCCATAGCCGGAAACACGGCCGCGAGAACGCCTGAAAGCGCCGGGGTCGTGCCGAATTCTGCGGCCAGATACGACGGCAGCCAGCTGTTCATGAACAGGTAGTACGAGTACGCCGCGAAGGCCATGATACAACCAAACCTGACCGCGGGATTGCCAAGGACCGTCCCCATATTCGCCCGCACGGACGCGGTGTTCGGCGTGGCATCGACACTCAGGCCGCCGATAGAGGCCGAGAGCGTCGCGAACGCGACGGCCGCACCGACACTCACGACGAGGAGACTCGCCGGCCAGCCGGCCACCGAAGCGAGCGTCGGCGTTGTAAGCTGGCCGAGCGCAAACCCCGCGGGCGCGCTGGTAAGGAAGACGCCGATTGCCGTGCCGCGGTTGGATGCCGAGACGGCCCCGCCGATCAGGTTGGTCGACGCCGTCCAGATCACGCCGACGGCGACGCCGGCCACCAGTCGCGAGGCGATCAGTGAATGGAACGCGCCGCCGCGGGCAGCCCACCAGCTCCAGCCGCCACACACCACCACCACGGCCGTGCCCGCGGCGATCGTGCGGTAGTCGCCCTGGCGGTCGATCGAGACCCCGAGCGCGAAGTTGGTCAGCGCCCAGGTTCCGGGGACCGCGCTAACCAACCAGATGGCCGTCCCTTCCGTGACGGCGAGGTCCGCGGTCACCTGCGGGAGTACACTCGCGGGCGCGACAACGTAGTGGTGGGTGGCCGCGGAGAGCAGCCACGTGCCCAGCAAGCATCCCAGGAGCGGCCGGTTATCGGCGACAGCGCGAGCGGCGTTGGCCGCCCGAATCGTAGGCACACCCGACACTGGCGAGGATGCCACCGCGAGTACAATAGCGCTGGTGGTCCCGACCGATCAGGCGCCGAAGTCGAATTCCCGCGGCTCGTGTTGCGTGGAGATCCACTTCACCTCGAGGAGTTCGTCGCGGATCCAGTGGCCGTGGTAACGGCCCAATCCGGATTCCTTCATGCCGCCGAAGGGTGCGTTTGGCTCCTCCTGGATCGGGTGGTCGTTGACGTGGACCATCCCCGAGTCGATCCGGTCGGCCAGCGCGCGGCCGTGTTCGACGTCGCCGGCGAACACCGCCGCCGAGAGGCCGTACTCGGTATCGTTCGCGAGTTCGATCGCCTCGTCCTCAGTCGAAAACGGAATCACGGGCGCGACGGGACCGAAGTGCTCGTTGCAGGCAGCGGCCATGTCGTTCGTCGCGTCCGAGAGGACGGTCGGCTCGACGAAGAGGCCCTCGGCGTCGCCGCCGGTCTCGAGAGTCGCCCCCTCGGCGACGGTCTGTTCGATATACGCAAGCAGGTCGTCCCGCTGGGTCTCGTTGACGACCGGCCCGAAGTCCACGTCTTCCTCGAGGGGGTCGCCGATAGTGAGCGACTCTGCGTGGTCGACCAGCCGCTCGACGTACTCGTCGTAGACGTCTTCGTGGACGAGGTGACGGTTCGCCGAAATGCACACCTGGCCCTGGTGATAGAAGGAGCCGTAGGCCCCGGCCGCGGCTGCGTCGGCGACGTCGGCGTCGGCCGCGACGACGAAGGGGGCGTTGCCACCAAGTTCGAGCGCCGGCAGCGAAACCGCGCTGCCGGCCTGACTCGCGACGGACTTGCCGACGTCCGTCGAGCCGGTGAAGGAGATGACCCGCGGGGTCGGGTGACCCGCGACCCGGTCGCCGATCTCCGAGCCGCGGCCGGTGACGACGTTGAGCACGCCGTCTGGGAGGCCGACTTCGTCGGCGATCCGCGCGAGCAGGAGGCCGCCCGTGATCGGGGTGTCCGTCGCCGGCTTGAGGACGACGGTGTTGCCGAGGGCGAGCGCAGGGGCGAGCGCGCGCGTGGAGAGGTGGAAGGGATAGTTCCACGGCGAGATGACGCCAACGACGCCGACGGGCTCGTGGACGACGTGGTTCTGCTTGTCCTCGACGAAGACCGAGTCACGCGTCTCGGGCTCAGGCGGTTCGAGGTCGAGCGCGAGCCCGAAGTCCGCCAGCGCGATGCCGACCTCGCCGGCGGCCTTGTCCCCGGTGCTCCCGCCCTCCCGGCCGAGCAGTTCAACCAGTTCGCCGAAGCGGTCCTTGATCTCCGCGCGCATGGCCGCGACGTACTCGTCCCGCTCCTCACGGGGCAGGGCCGCCCACTCGTCCTGTGCGGCCTCGGCTGCGTCGTAGGCGGCATCCACGTCGTCGGTCGTGCCCGCGGGCACCTCGGCGAATACCTCCTGCGTCGCGGGATTTTCGACGGAAATGCTCCCATCGCTTCCGGCGGGCCGCCACTCGCCGTCGATATACAGCCGGTTCCAGTCAGCCTCGGCTTCGAACGTTGGTGTCGACATTGTCGGAAACGTAGGCTGATACCCCCATAGGCCTTTGGCTCGCCCGGACCGTCAGGTTCGAACCCCGGGAGCGAGAACGGGAATCCATGAGCGAGGACACGGCCGCCGCGGGCGACGTGACGGCGACCTACCGCGAGACGGAGACGGAGCGGATCCTGGCCTTCGAGCGGGGATCCCGAACGGCCGCCATCGCACAGAACCGCGAGGGATACGCGATGCTGAAAGTCAGGCCGGCGGCCGACGGCGACGAACTGGAGCGGTACTACGGCTTCGACATGGCGCTCGACCACGCAGCGGAACTGCTGGGTGTCACGCCGGCAGCTCTGCCCGTCCCGGACGCCGCCGCCGACATGGGGATGTGACCTACCCGAGACCAACGAAGATGCCGAGCGGGACCACGAACAGGACGACGAACAGCACCAGCAGGACGAGTCCATAGCCGACGAGGGTGCCGATCGCAGTCAGCCAGGCGGGGTGGTCGAACTGCGCGAGGGGGTTCGCCATGGAGGGGGATGCGAGCGCACCGGCTTACGCTTTGCCCACGCGGTCAGAGCCGACGGACGAGCAAGAAGGCGAGCGCTCCGACCACGCTGACGCCGGCGACGACGGGGAAGGCCGCGCGGAGACCGAACTCCTCGGCGGCGATGCCGAACACCAAGGGGCCGCCGGCGCCGCCGATGGATCCTGCGGTGAGCATGACGCCGAAGAGGCTACCGCTGAACGACCGCTCGGAGTACGACGACGTGATGGCGTTCATCGTCGGCACGGCCGCCCAGACGATGGCACCGAGGAGGAAGAACCACACGACGAGCAGGATCGGTTCCGGCGGGATCACCGCGGTCGCGCCGAAGATGGCCATGGCCGAGGCCATCAGGCCGAACCCCAGCCAGCGGCGGTCGAAGGCGTCCGCGAGGGTGCCACCGCCGAGCGAGGACAGCCCGGCCCCGACGAGCATGACGAAGAACACTCCGTTCGCGAGCGAGGTGGACATCCCTGCCTCGTCGACGAGGTACGAAGTCGTGAAGGTCCGCACCGCACCGATCTGGGTGGCGATTGCGAGGTTGGCGATGAAGAGCACCACCACCCACCACTCGAGCGGAACGGCGACCGCCGCCGCCAGGCGCGAGCGAATCGTCTCACCCTCGCCGCCGTCCGTTTCGACAGCCACCTCGCGCCGCCCGGGATCGACATCCCGAAAGAGGACCAGGAACGTCGCCGTGTAGACCACGCCGACGCCCGCGGCGACGGTCAGGGCGAGTCGCCAGTCGAAGACGGCGGCGATGCCGCCGATCAGCGCCGGCGCGAGCGCGGTCCCGACAACGCCACCGAAGCCGTGCACGCCCATAGCCTTTCCCTCCGTCGCTCCCTGTTCCAAGTCGCTGATGAGCGACATCCCGGACGGGTGGTAGGTGCTCCCGCCGATCCCCC
Source organism: uncultured Halobacteriales archaeon (assembly GCA_964443815.1). GTDB lineage: Archaea > Halobacteriota > Halobacteria > Halobacteriales > Haloarculaceae > CAYLJD01. The sequence continues at coordinate 8,544 of CAYUFG010000064.1, forward strand.
CGAGTGCCTGGGCGACCACGAGCATCTCGAAGCTGTGGGCCGACGCCGCGAGCAGGATTCCGCCCGACAGCACGATCATGCCGGCGGCGAGAAGCCACCGCTGGCCGATCCGGTCCGCGAGCATGCCGGCGGGTAGCTGGAAGACGGAGTACGTGACGAAGAACACGGTGAGCAGAGCGCCGGCGGCCCCGTAGGAGATGCCGAAGTCGGTCACGAGCAGCGGCAGAATCGGCGGCAGTGCGACGCTATAGAACTCGTTGACGGCGTGGGCGCCGGTGACGAGCCAGACTTCCCGCGGGTTGGCCACCCCAAACACCCGCGACCGGATCGACACCATTCGGTGGGGGTTAAGCCAACCCGACAGTCAACCTTCCGACTCGCGCCGGCTCAGGCAAAGGTCCGCGAGACCTCGTCGTCCTCGGTTTCGGTCTGGATCTTCTCGTAGGCCTCCTCGAAGTCCGCCATCGAGACCTTCGTCCGGTCGTCGCGGATGGCGAACATCCCGGCCTCCGTGCAGATGGCCTTGATATCGGCCCCGGACGCCTCCGAGGCGAGGCTGGCGAGGGTCTCGAAGTCGACGTCGTCGTCGACGTTCATCGAGCGCGTGTGGATCTTGAAGATCTGCTCGCGGCCCACGGCGTCCGGCTTGGGCACCTCGATCAGACGGTCGAACCGCCCGGGTCGGAGGATCGCGCGGTCGAGCATGTCGAACCGGTTGGTCGCCGCGATGATGCGGATTTCGCCGCGGTCCTCGAAGCCGTCCATCTCCGAGAGCAACTGCATCATCGTCCGCTGGACCTCCGCGTCGCCCGAAGTCTTCGACTCCGTGCGCTTCGACGCGATGGCGTCGATCTCGTCGATGAAGATGACCGCGGGTTCGTGTTGGCGGGCGAGCTCGAACAAGTCCCGGACGAGTTTCGCGCCTTCCCCGATGAACTTGTGGACCAACTCCGAGCCGGCCATCTTGATGAAGGTCGCATCGGTCTGGTTGGCGACCGCCTTCGCCAGCATCGTCTTGCCCGTCCCGGGCGGGCCGTGTAATAACACGCCGGACGGCGGATCGATGCCGACTTGCTCGAACATCTCCGGGCTGCGAAGCGGCATTTCCACCGTCTCACGGACCTCCTCCATCTGCTCCTCGATACCGCCGATGTCCGCGTAGGTGACGTCGGGACTCTCGTCGACCTCCATCACGCGGGCGCGGACGTCCGTCTCGTCGTCGAGCGTCTTGACGATGGACAGCGAGTTGTTGACGGCGACACGGGAGTCCGGCTCGACGTCCTCGCGCATCTCCTCGGTGACCTCGGTGAGGGCCTCCTGATTGTTGCCGTGTTGCTTGATGATTACGCCCTCCTCGTTGAGTTCCTGGACGGTGGCGACAAAGAGTGGAGACTGCTTGAGCTTCTTGTTCTCGTGGGTCAGCCGCTCGAGCTTCTGCTGGTACTTGTTGTTCTCTGCGTTCGCGTCGAGGAGCTTGTCGCGCATCTCCTCGTTCTGGGCCTCGAGGACCTCGAGACGCTCCTCGAGAGACTCGATCTTGTCCTGCTGGGACGCGTTCTCGTCATAGGGGACGTCCACGTCCTCCGCAGTCTCGGTCATTGGCGAAACGTAGCGCGGACGAGGATAAGAGGCTTCGGGTCGCTTCTATCGGGGACTTCCGGCCGAGGCACTGCGCCGGGAAAATGCGTATGCGTAATTTTGAATCCGGAAATATTATTATGCAGCATGCCACAGGCCAAGGTACGATGAGTGTCACGGACAACCCGACCACGGCCGAGGGTCCTTCGGGCGAGTCGCTCCGGGAGCTGCCCCCGAGTGCGAAACTCGTCCTCAAGGTCCTGGAGTACAACGACGAACTGACTCAGCGACAGCTCGCCGACGAGACCCGACTGCCCGCCCGAACCGTCCGTCACGCCCTCAGCCGTCTCGACGATGTCGGGGCCGTCGACGAGCGTATCTCCTTCACCGACGCCAGGAAGCGCCTGTACTCGCTACGCTGCTGAGCGACGGGACCAATGGGGCCGCCTTGCCCACTGGGGAATTCACTTTCGCCGGGCGGTCTGCGAACCCCTTTAGGCCGAGCCGACGAATCCCGGTGTAGATGACGCGGGTGCTCCACACCGGCGACACCCACCTCGGTTACCAGCAGTACCACGTCCCGGAGCGCCGCGAGGACTTCCTGGCGGCGTTCCGGCAGGTGGCCGAGGACGCTATCGCCGACGACGTCGACGCGGTGGTCCACGCGGGTGACCTCTTTCACGACCGGCGGCCGACGCTGCCGGACATCATGGGCGCGCTGTCGGTCCTCCGGACACTCGCTGACGCCGATGTCCCCTTCCTCGCGGTGATCGGCAACCACGAAACCAAGCGGGAGGCCCAGTGGCTCGACCTCTTCGAGTCGCTCGGGCTCGCGACGCGGCTTGGGTCCGACCCTGTCCGGATCGGCGACGTCGCCTTCTACGGCCTCGACTTCGTCCCTCGGGCTCAGCGCGAGGAGTTGTCGTACGACGCAAGCCCACACGATGCCGACCACGCGGCGCTCGTCACCCACGGCCTCTTCGAGCCCTTCGACCTCGGCGAGTGGGACGTCCGAGAGCTCCTTCGGACCGTCGGCGTCGAGATCGACGTCGTCCTCCTGGGCGACAACCACGATCCGGGTATCAAACGGGTGGAGGACCCCACGGAGACGTGGGTGACCTACAGCGGATCGACCGAGCGTGCAAGCGCGGACGAGCGCGAGGAGCGTGGCTACAACGTCGTGATCTTCGACGACGGCGTCGACATCCGCCGGCGGGGCCTCGACACCCGCGAGTTCGTCTTCGTCGACGTCAACCTCGGCCCGGACGAGGGGGTCGAACGCGTCCGGGAGCGCGTCGGCCAGCACGACCTCGAGGACGCGGTGGTCGTCGTG
>CAYUFG010000065.1:0-11374 GCA_964443815.1 uncultured Halobacteriales archaeon
CCCTGACAGTTCATCACTCGAGCCACCCCGAATACCTGTTGGCGAACGCCATGCCCGGGGCTAGGGGAGTGTGGATAATGAATATTTGTTACCGAATACCACAGCCGTAGGGGGTCGAGACCTCTCGACCGGCGTCAAGCATATTTCGGGTGCGAGAGACTGGCGCGCATGGCGACGCAGATCAGTTTCGACGTCGGCGGCACTTTTACCGATTTCATCCTCATCGACCGGGCGAACGACGACGTCCAGGTTCACAAGCACCCGACGACCGCCGACCCCGCCGAGGGCGTCCTCGAGGGTCTCGCTGAGCTGATGGACGCGGCCGGGACCTCGTGGGCCGACGTCGACAGGGTGATTCACGCGACGACGCTCGCGACGAACACGGTTCTCGAACGGACGGGTGCCGAGACGGCGTTACTCACGACGGAGGGGTTTCGGGACGTCTCGATCATCGGGCGCCAGAAGCGATACGATCTCTACGACCTCCACATGGAGCGACAGGCCCCCGTCGTGGGGCGTGAAGACATCTACGAGGTGACCGAGCGGGTGCACCCAAGCCGGGGCGTACTCACGGAACTCGACGAGGCCGCCGTCGCGACACTGGCGAGCGAAATCGCCGCGGAGTACGACTCGGTCGCGGTGAGCTTCCTGCACTCGTATCTCGACGACAGCCACGAACGAGCCGTCGAACGAGCGCTTCGAAACGCCGACGGGTCCGTCGCGGTGAGTCGGTCGTCCGCCATCTCCAAGCAGTATCGCGAGTACGAGCGCACGGCGACGGCGAGCGTCGACGCCTACGTGAAACCGTCAGTCGAGGCGTACCTCCGAGACATCCTCGACGAGCTCGACGCGATGGGCTACGAGGGGAATTTCTTCATCATGAAGTCCAGCGGTGGCGTCGCGACGCCGGAGATGATCGAGGCGGCGCCCGTCCAGATCATCGAGTCAGGCCCGGTGGCGGGGGCGCTCAACTCGGCGTGGATCGGCCAGGCCCTCGGCACTGAGAACGTGCTCTCGTTCGACATGGGCGGCACGACGGCCAAGATCTGTTTCGTCCAGGACGGCGAGCCAACCCGCACGGACGTGTTCGAGGTGGACGAGAAGGAGATGAAGGCGGGCAGCGGCATTCCGCTGACGATACCGGTCATCGACATGATCGAGATCAGCGCCGGCGGCGGGTCGATCGCCCAGACGACTGAAGCCGGTACGGTATCGGTCGGCCCCGAGAGCGCCGGCGCCGACCCTGGACCCATGTGTTACGGGCGTGGCGGCGCCCGCCCGACGGTCACTGACGCCGACCTCGTGCTCGGAATCCTGAATCCCGACAACTTCCTCGGCGGCCGAATGGCGCTCGATCGGGACGCAGCCATCGACGGGATCGAGCGTGACATCGCTGAGCCACTCGATCTCGACCTCCTCGAGGCGGCGTGGGGCGTCAAGGAGATCGTCGACGATTCGATGATGGAGGCCTGTCGAATTCAGGCCTCCGAGCGCGGCCTCGATCCCCGCGACTTCGCCATGATCGCCTTCGGTGGCGCCGGCCCCATGCACGCCGCCTCCGTCGCCCGGGCGCTCTCCATCCCCCGCGTGATCGTCCCCTACGGTGCCGGTGTGGCGTCAGCGACGGGATTACATGTCGCCGATATCGAATTCCACCTCGACCAGACGCGACCCGTCGAGCTCGCACCCGGCGTCACCGGCACGCTCAACGAGGTGTTCGGCGGGCTGGAGTCGGGTGGCCGCGAGCTGGCGGACCGCGTCGATTCGGATCGTACCCCGACCATCGAACGGTCGGCCGAGATGAAGTACACCGGCCAGGCCCACGAGATCACGGTCGACGTTCCCAACGGTACACTCGATGCGGGGGACATCGAGACGATTCGCTCGAACTTCGAGGCGACGTACGAGAACCGCTACGGCTACACCAGCGCCGACGAGCGGATCGAAGGCATCACCTGGAAAGTCACCGTCCGGGCACCGACGGCCACGCCGGAGATGCGACGACCCAGTGGGAGCGGCGGCGGTGACGCCTTCGTGGGCACCCGGGAGGTGTACTGGGATCCTGGCGGCTTCCGGGAGTGGTCGATCTACGACCGGCAACGGCTTCACCCCGATGACGGGGCCGACGGGCCGGCCGTGATCGAGGCGGCGAACTCGACGACAGTCGTCCCGCCGGCGGACCGGTTTTCGGTCGACGAGTTCGGCAACATCCACATCGAGGTGGACCAATGACGGCGGAGACCGACCCGATCACGCTCACCGTCCTCTGGAACCGGCTCGTGGGGATCTGCGAGGAGATGGGGACGACGCTCCAACGGACGGGCAAGAGCGAGGCCGTCTCCGCCGGCCAGGACTTCTCGACGGCGCTGTTCGACCGCCACGGCCGGATGATCGCCCAGGGCAACTTCAGTCCGGGCCACCTCGGCTCGATGCCGATCGTCGTCGAACACGTCACCGACGAGTTCGCCCCGGCGGACCTCCAGCCGGGGGACGGCATCCTGTTGAACGATTCGAAGATGGGCTCGGGCCACCTGCCGGATTTCTTCCTCGTGACCCCGATCTTCGTCGACGATGCCGTCCAGGGCTACGCAGTGACGACGGCCCACATGATCGACGTCGGCGGCCGCGCCGCCGGCTCTCAGGCCGTCGACGCGACGGAGATCTACCAGGAAGGCCTGCGATTCTTCCCCACGCGGGTCGTCCGCGACGACGAGATCCAGGACTGGTTCGAGCAACTCGTCCGGGCGAACTCCCGGGTTCCGGAGACGGTCCTCGGGGACGTGCGTGCCCAGCAGAACGCAAACCACCGCGGGCGCGTGCTCTTCCAGGACCTCTGTGCGGAGTACGGCGTCGAGAGGGTGTACACCTACGTCGAGGAGATCCTGGCACAGTCCGAACGACAGGTGCGAGAGTCGGTCGAGGAGATCCCAGACGGGGAGTACACGTTCGACGACATCCTCGACGACGTCGGCCCGGGCACGGAGTCGGTCGACCTCTCGGTCACCGTCACCGTCGACGGGAGCGACATGATCTTCGATTACGACGGGAGCGACCCCGCGACCGATACCGGGATCAACAGCTATCTGAATTACACGCGGGCGTACTCGCTGTTCGTCTTCAAGTCAGTCACGGAGAAACACCTCCACCAGAACGAGGGCGTCACCCGGCCTCTCACCGTGGAGGCTCCGCCGGGATCGTTCTTCAACCCCGAACTCCCGACCGCATCCGGCGCTCGGCCCATCATCAACACACGCATCGTCGATCTGAACCTGGGTGCGCTCTCACGGGCCATTCCCGAGGAGGTGACGGCGGCGAGCAGTCACTGGGCCAATCCCAATTTCAGCGGTCGGGATCCCGACTCCGGCGACCAGTTCATCGTGTACGACGTCATCGTCGGCGGGGTGGGCGGCGCAGCCCACAAGGACGGCGAGGAGGGGCTGGTTTCCTCGTTCAACATGACGAACATTCCGGTCGAGATCCACGAAACGAGGTACCCCGTCCAGATCGACCGCGTCGAACTCCTCCAGGATACCGGGGGTGCGGGCCGGCACCGGGGCGGTCTGGGGCTACGAAAGGACTTCACCCTCTTCGGCGCGGATCTCTCGTTCACCAACCTCATGGAGCGGACGAATTCCCGGCCCTGGGGGTTGGCGGGAGGCGAACCCGGCGCGCGTGGTCGGGCCATCCGAAACCCCGATGGGGCTGCTGAGGAACTCCACGGGAAGGGCGAGTACGAACTCGAGGAGGGCGATACGGTGAGCTTTCGGGTGTCGGGTGGGGGCGGCTTCGGTGACCCCTTCGAGCGCGAGCCGGCCAAGGTGGTGGCGGACGTCGAGAAGGGGTACGTCTCACCGGCCGGCGCCCGCGATGCATATGGCGTCGTCGTCCAGGAGACCGACGACGGGTACGTGGTTGACGAAACGGCAACGCGGGAACACAGAGCGGACCACCATTGACCATTGGTCCTAGACGATCTCCCTGGAGCGGCCAAGCCTATGCCCCCGGCCGGCCACCGACGGGAAGGGAGGTCGGGACCGGGTCTGTCTCGGCGAGGGAGCGTGTTTCAGGTACAAGTCTACGCGGGAGCGAGCGTTCTCAGCGTCGATAATTTGCGGGATAGGCTTTTCGCGGTCGGCGTGAGACTGTTTTGCGAGCCAGTGTGGAGGTCGTCTGAAATGGGGCGTGGGCGTTCCGATAGGCGAGGCCAGGTCGGCATCGGCACACTCGTCGTGTTCATCGCGATGGTGCTCGTCGCCGCGATCGCGGCGGGCGTACTGATCAACACGGCCGGATTCCTCCAGAGCCAGTCCGAGCGGACTGGCGAGCAGTCTAGCGAACGAGTCACGGAGCGCCTGACGGTCATCTCCGAGACCGGCATCGTCGGAAACAGCCAGGATACGGACTCGGGACGTGAAGTCGAGACCCTCGAGATATCAGTCAAGCGTGCCCCCGGTGCGGGAGATATCGATCTACGCGAGGCGACGATCGACTTCATCGGCCCACTCGGATCGGCAGACTTGACGTGGGCCGATCGCATGGCGTTCGGTTCCTCGCACTTCGAAACGTCGGCCGTCAAAGGTTCCGCCCCGACACTGTCGAACGACGGTGACGTCATCAAGATCCAGATCTTCTTCGATCACGACGGTGACGCTGTGGACGTCCTCGAGGCCGGCGACTCGGCCACGCTGGATATCACGACCCGAAGCGGGGGCACCACGAGGGTCGGAATCGAGGTGCCGAACTCGTTGGCCGGCGAGGAGGCAGTGAGGCTCTGAGTACGGTCCAAGAACGCACGGCTTCCGCCGACGGGGAAGATGGACGCCATCGCTCCGGTGCGTAAGACACGGTCGAGGGAAACGGGGCGACACCCTGCACAGCACATATATGCGTGTGGCATGTTCCCGCGGGTATGCTCGACACCCCGATCGACGAACTCCACTTTCCCGAGGCTCCGGACGTCGGGGACGTCCCGGGCCCGAAATCCAGGCAATTGATCGACCGGCAGGATCGCATCGACTCGAACGCCGTCAAGTACGCAGATAGCGTGCCGATCGCCCCCGACGAGGCACGGGGCGCGACGATCAGAGATGTCGACGGCAACACCTTCCTCGACTTCTTCGCCGGCATCGGCGTCGTCAACGTCGGCCACTCGAACCCGTACGTCGTCGAGGCGGCGAACCAGCAAACGGAAACGTTGATCCAGACGCTCGATTTCCCCACAGAGGCGCGACTGGACCTGATCGACCGGCTCGTCGAGATTGCACCGGGCGACCTTCCGGACGATGCACGAGTTATCTTCGGTGGGCCAACCGGCAGCAACGCAATCGAGGCGAGCATCAAACTCGCCAAAGACGCGACCGGCGGCAAGGGGATGATCGCCTTCCAGGGCGGCTACCACGGCTCGACAACCGGGGCGATGTCGCTGAGTTCCAAGCGGAGCGGCAAAACGAAGTACGGCCCGCTGCTCCCCGATGTCGTCCACGTTCGCTATCCTCACCCGCACAAACAGGGGATTTCCCCGGCCGAGGCGAGTACGCGGTCGCTGGAGGAGATCCGGACGGTGCTCGAGGATCCGATGAGCGGCCACCCGGACCCGGCCGGCGTCTGGGTCGAGGCAATCCAGGGTGAGGGTGGCGTCGTCGAACCTCCGGCCGGGTTCCTGTCCGAACTCGAGACGCTCACCACGGAACACGACGTCCCGCTCATCGTCGACGAAATTCAGAGCGGCCTCGGCCGGACCGGGAAGTGGTTCGCCTCCGAGTGGGACGGCGTCACGCCGGACATCATGCCGCTGGGGAAGGCCCTCGGGGGCATCGGCCTCCCGCTCTCGGGAGTCGTCTACTCCGGCGACCTCGACACGTGGGACCCCGGCAGTCACACGGGCACCTTCCGGGGGAACGTGCCGGCGATGCGGGCGGGGCTTCGGTCGATCGAGTACATCGCCGAACACGACCTCCTCACGCACGCCAGGGAGCTGGGGGAGTACATCCGCGGTCGACTCGACGAGGTGGCTGTCGAGACGCCGTGTCTCGGCGACGTCCGCGGCAAGGGGCTGTTTATCGGCGCCGAGTTCGACGACTGCGGGTCGAAATCGGGGCCAGAGCTAGTCGACGAAATTCAAACCCGGTGCCTGCGCGAGGGGGCGATCGTGTGGAAGGCGGGCCGACGAAACGAGGTGCTCCGCTTGCTGCCGCCGCTCGTCATGACCGAGGCCCAGGCTGCGGTCGGGCTCGACATCATCTGTGACGCCATCGAGCGGACGGTGCCGACGAAACAGTCAGCCACGTAACCCCGCTCGACTCCCGAAATTCCTCTCCTTCCGGCCGTTTGCGGTCAGAATGCGATTTGGCGCCGGCGAGAAACCCACTATTCGAAGGCCACCGTCCGCGACACTCGTATGAGCGCATGGGAAATCCCTTCGCTACCACAGTGACCGCCGGACCAGGCCGCCTACTCTGGAGCCGACGCTGCCGGTAGCGGGTCGGCTACCTAGCCCACCCGGGCGCTTAAGTCGGTGTTCTCTGCATTGAGGGGCATGTTGACGTGGTCGGCGTTCGCGGCCCTGACGGTACTCGCGGGCGTCGGGATGGGGGTACTCGGCGCGGTCGCCTGGTACCGCCACCACGGGCCGGGCTCGGTCACGTTCGCCGTGACGATGGCCGGCGGGGCGATCAGCGGCGTTGCGTACGGGCTGAACCTGTTCACGTTCGATGTCGACGCGAGCCGCCTCCTCGAGATTCCCTACTGGCTCGGCAGCGAGGTGATCGTCGTCGGCGTCTTCCTGTTCGCGCTTTCGTTCACCGGCCGGGCGCGGCACGTCACGCGTAGAAACGTCGTGCTCGTCTCACTGATCCCGGGGCTGACTGTCCTCATCGCGGTCACGAACGCCCTGGGATACCACGATTGGTTCTGGTCGAATTACGGCGTCGTGGAAACCTTCGGTGCCGGCGTCCGCACGCTCGGTCGGGAGCCGTGGCTGTACACGAAGACCACCTACGGCACGATCATCGCCGGGGCTGCGTATCTGATGTTCATCGAGGAAGTGTACGTCGAGAAGGCCCTGTTCCGGACGCAGTCTATCGCACTGGTCGTGGGTGGACTGATCCCGCTCTCTGGCTTTCTCGTGTGGCTGCTCGAGCTCGGGCCGTACCCCCACGTAGATTTCATGACGCCGCTGTACTGGACATCGGTCGTCGCGTACGGATACGCGATCTACGGCGCGGGATTGTTCGAATCCGCGCCCGCCGTCCGACGGCTGGGCCGCCAGAACACGATCGACACGCTCAGCGAGCCAGTCGCCATCCTCGACGCGGACGGGATCGTGACCGACCTCAACGCCGCGGCCACCGAGCTACTGGAGCAGCCCCGACGGCGGCTCCTCGGTGCGGACATCGCCGATTTGCTCGGAGAGGACGCGCTCTCGTTGGATGTCTCGACGCAGTCCCACGAGATGCGGACGTCGAACGGGTGGCGCGAGTTCGAGGTCAGATGTCAAGCGATCCGGGAGCAAGGCGAACTGATCGGATACACGGTGCTCTTCTACGACGTTACTGCAGAGCGTCGACGGGAGCAACGGCTCGAAGTCCTCAATCGAATCCTCCGGCACAACCTCCGCAACGATATCACGGCGATCCAGGCCTACCTCGAGTTGGTGGGAGACCAGGTAGAGACGGAGCAAAGCGAGGAGTGGGTGGGGCGGGCGCTGGAGAGCTGCAAAGATTTGTCGGGTTTGGCGGAGAAGGCTCGCAGGTTCGAACGAGCGATCGAGACAGCCGACAGGGGCCGGGAGGAAGTATCCCTCGCGCCGTTGGTGGCCGACCTCGCCCAGCAGTACCGGGATGCCCACCCAACCGCGACCGTCCGAACGAACGTCCCCGGCGGCCTCACCGCAGCCGCTGACGAAACGTTGCTCGATCTCATCCTGTCGAACCTCCTGGAGAATGCGCTCGAACATGGGCCCTCCGACGAGCCGGTCGTGGAAATTAACGGGTCTATCGACGGGGAGATGGCCGTGATCGAGATCAGCGACGACGGGCCCGGCATCCCCGAGATCGAGCTCGAACCGCTCCGGGAGGGGAGCGAGGAGCCGTTGCAACACGGCCAGGGTATCGGCCTCTGGCTCGTCACGTGGGGCGTGAAACGGCTCGGAGGGACGATCGAGTTCGAGACCGACGAGGCGGGGACGACCGTCCGCGTCGCGCTGCCAACTGAGCACGCCGTCGACGAGATGTAGACGCGTGTGTGATCCATGGCGCGACGCGCCCTGAGCCGGTGAACGGCCATCGTCGAAGCCAGGCCTCGGATCCGTACGAAGCGTCGTCTCCGGGCGTATGTGCGCCCGTCTCACTCGATCTGCCGTACGTACCCGAGTAGCTCCTCCCGGAGCGACGACGGCGAGAGGTCGAGATCGAACGACAGCGTCAGTTCCGCGCCTTGGACTGTGTCCGTCACGGCGTCGGCGTAGTTCTCGTTCGGATGGGCACCTGCACCGATCAGCACGTTCCGTCCGTTGTGCCAGAGGGCGAGGTACCCCGCGATCTCGATCTCGTCGCCCGCAATGTCGAGCGTCGTCCCCTGGACGGTCGCCTGCGTCTGCTCGAAGGTGGCCGTTGCCCGATAGTCGTCGAGGGTCGCGTCTTGCCCGGTGTCGACCTCCAGCGTGCTGGTCCCCTCGCGGGAGACATTCTCGAGTCCCGCATCGCGTAGCTGTTGCTCGAACTGGGCCCGGGCTTGGGTCTCGACAGCATCCATCACTTCCGCTCGGCCGATACCGCCAGGCAGTTCGTCGAGGTGTGGTGTGATATCGATCTTCGTCGCGGCGAAAACACCCATCGACTGTTCGAACTCGTTGGTGTAGCTGCCCAGCGTCTCGGTCGACGTCTGGCCGCGATACTCGATCTGCACCGGGGTGTCCTGGATTTGCCGGACGAGCCCCTGGTCCTCGTACTGGACAGTGGAGGCGATCGCTTCGACGTTGACCGGCCCCGCCGCGTCGTCGAGCACAGTGTCGCTCGTCTCCGCGATTTGGACCCACCCGTTGTTCTCGAGATCCGCCTCCGGGACGGTCGGGTGGACGGCGCGGGCCGGCCGCAGGACGTGGGAGATGCCCAACCCACCACCCAGGAGCACGACGATGCCACCGCCGGCGATCGCTTGTCGCCGTGTGATCGGGTAGCCGTCGTCGCCCGCCGGGTCGTCGGCGTCGACTGACTCGTTTGGGGAGTCGTCGGTGCCGGCCTGGCCACCGTCGGGTGACTCTCGAGACGACATCTATTCCGTCTCCTCGTACTCGACCGTGATCCCTTGCGGGACGGGCTGGAGGACGTACCCGCCAGCCTGGCCGCGTTTGACCGGGGTGAAGTCGGCCGTGAAGGACGTCCGGGTGTTCTCCCGAACCTCGAAGGATTGGTTGAACGTCATTGGGGCTTCGCCAGGCATCTCGACGGTGGCATCCGAGCCGTCATCGAGTGTCGCCGAAATCTCATCAATATCGAGTTGGAGGAATTCGTACGTACCCGTATCGAGGTCGCGCTCGTCAACCAGTTGGGTCTGATCGCCCTGCAGGTCGACGAGATCGGCCTCCTGGGGCTCGTCGTACTCGTGATATTCCCGGTCGGCTGGCTCCCCGCCGTCTTCGGTTCCGGACTCGGCACCTTCGGGGCCGAGCCACATGCCGACGATGGTGACGAGACAGGATTCGAAATCCTCGATGTCGGCCGGTTGGTCGGTGACGCGCGTAGCGAGCGTCCCGGTCGAACTGCCGGAACAGCCGGCCAGGCCGACCAAGCCCACAGTTGCGGCCCCTGCCGTCGCGAGATACGTGCGTCTATCGACGTGAGTTGTGGATGAATTCATCGTGTGTTGATTAGGGTTGTAAACGTATACGATTGCTGGCTGACCGCTTCGATTCGGGGGATGCAGACGAGCTACGCCGCTGGGCTACCGTTCGAGGCCGCGTCGTGTCCCAGCAAGTCCGACAGCGCCTGTCCGAGATTCTCGACCGAACCGTCCAGGTACGATTGGATCGTCTCGTGTATCTGGCCCACGTGCTCCGGAGCCTGGTCGGGGAGGCCGTCACTTGGTCCGACGGTACCCCCACTCGCGTTGTTGTCCTCGTTCGATTCGACATCGCCCTCCGAGGGCGCGTTCTCGGCGTAGGCATCTGACGCAGCGTCCGGCGCCTGGTCGGCCGGCGCGGCTGCACCGACCGCTGCCATGCCGCCGATCAATACCACTGCTGCGATCCCGAGCGTCAGCGCTTTTGTTCCGATCATCGCACCCGATCCTCTCTCCCAGAGCGGCTTAATCAGGTATTTCGCTGAATCCCGATATCGTCGAATTAGTGGCCTTTACCGATGATTAAGCCGAATTGGTGCGAGTTCGAGCAGGCCGAGGGGTCGTCAGTCACGATTGCCGGACCTGTCGGGGCGTGTTCGTCCCGTACGCGAATTCGATCGCCGTCCCCTCGGGACCGAAAAATGTCACGCTCAGCCAAAATTGCCGAAGCTCTGAACGGCGTTCAAGGGTCGCCCGCAGCAATGTTTCGGGTGGAGGCAACGACCATGCCCAGACTCAGAACGTGGCTCAGTCGTCTCAGCGCCCTGCTCGGTGTGTGGGTCTTCGTCTCGGTTGCGTACTTCCAGTTGTCGACAGCGGAGTTTTGGAACAACGTCGCGATCGGTGGCGTGATCGTAGTGTTGGCGGGGTACAGCGCGTCACGCAACGCCGCGAGGCTCGGTCGGATCTCGTTGTCCGTCCTCGCCTCGCTACTGGGACTCTGGTTGATCGCGTCACCGTCCGTCTTCGAGCTTGCGGGAATCGCGGCCTGGAGCAGCATGCTGAGTGGCGCGGCCATCGCGGTCCTGTCGGGCGCGACCGCATACCTGGTGCTTACCGAAAGCGGAGAGGAGAGCGTCCACCGCACCGGCACATTCGACCGTGGCGAAGCCTAGCCGCGTCGGCAGCACGACGAATCCGGGAGCGGTAGTCGGCATCGGAATTTCTTTGCAGCACCAGCAGGTCTCTTACGTTGATGGCCGTGGACCCGACGATGGTGTCGATGTTCCGTACGTACCCCGCCCGCTCGTGTGCGATCTCCGTCGTACCGGTACTACTCGCCTGTGCGCAGATCTTCAACGCTGTCTGGCACGGTATCTCCTCACCGTGGGTCGCGGTGTTCGCTCTGGCGTTGCTCGTTTTCGCGTGGTTCGCGACACAGATCTCGCTCGCGAATTTTCGGACGGAGCAGTTGGAAGCCAACGCAAACCGTTGAGCACTCGCTGTCCCGACCTCGACTTCGTTCGGAATCGACATACTCTGTCGAATGAGAGCCAATGTCCCACGGGTGTGGGACTGCGGATTGCGGTGGTGGATC
>CAYUFG010000066.1:0-11290 GCA_964443815.1 uncultured Halobacteriales archaeon
ATGCGAGTCGCCCTCGGCTGCCTCCGCGCCCGAGTCCCTGTCCCAAGATTCCAGGCTAACCTGCTCCTCGTCGGCGAAGCTCAGGTTCGACACGCGAACGCCCAGTTTCCGGACCGGATCGCCCGAGAACTCGTCGAGGAGGTCCAGCGCGATCTCCTCGACGAGATCGGCCTCGTCGACCGGTCCAGGCAGCGATTCCGCCCGCGTGTTGACGTCGTACGGCGGCTCGACGACTTTGATACCGATCGTCCGGTAGAGAGCACCCTTCCGACTCGCTCGGTCGGCGACAGCCGTCGCGAGGGCGCGGAGGCGCTCACGCTGGCGGTTTTGGTCAGCCGTCGCCTCGCCGAAGGCAGACTCCCGTGAGAGGCTCTTCGGTTTCCCCACGGGTTCGACCGGCCGATCGTCCTTCCCACGGGCGTACCGGTGAACGGCCAGACCGCGGTCACCGAAGCGGTCTGTAATTCGGTCGGGATCCGCCGCAGCGAGATCGCCGGCAGTCTCGATGCCCATCTCGCGCAAGGCGCCGGCGGTGACGGGCCCGATTCCATGGACCGCCTCGACGTCGAGCGGCGCGAGGAAATCCCGGATGCCACCAGGTTCAATCACGACGAGGCCGTCCGGTTTGTCGTGGTCGCTGGCGATCTTGGCGGCGCTCATGTTCGGTGCAACGCCGACACTCGCTATGACGCCGAGTTCGTCCGCTATGGTTTCCTTGAGATCACTGGCGAACGCCCGCGGCTCCTCACCGGTCCACGCGACGCGATCGGACACGTCCAAATAGGCCTCGTCGATGCTGACTGCCCGAAGCACGTCAGCACGCTCCCGGAGGATATTTTTCACGGCGGCGCCGACCGACTGGTAGTAGTCCATGTCGACGGGACGGTAGAAGCCGGCGTCGTCGACGTCGAGATCCGGATCGGACGCGGCGTCGACCTTTCGGGGCAGACGCTCGAGCGCCTCGGAGATGGCCTGGGCGCTCTCGACGCCGTACTCGCGGGCTTCGTAACTTGCGGTGGCGACGGCGCCGCCGGTGTCGCCGGGCTCGAAGCCCATGCCGACGACGACCGGCTCGCCCCTGAGCGCGGGTTCGCGGAGCCGCTCGCACGCTGCGTAGAAGCAATCCATATCCACATGGGCCACCACGCGGTCCTCGTCGGCGTCCGCCGTCCCCGGAAGCGTGGCGGGCCGCGGCATTGCCAGTACGGTCGGTCCTGCGACCGTTAACCCTTGCCGGACCGTGGCGAAACAAAAGGCCGCGGCGAGCCCGGCCGGAACTCGCCGTGGCGGGCGCTGCCTGGACTGCGGTGCCAATGTCCGGCCGCGTCGGCGGTGGTTCCCGCCGGAAGCCCCGCGTGTCGGGACTTCGATACCGTGTTACTCGGTAGCATACTTAACCTTTGTCACGAATTAACACGGTCTCCCGCACCTGGTCAGACGACGTACTCCGCCTCTCGGAGCTGAACGTAGCCAGCGTTCCGGTAGCCCCACTTGGCACGTTTATATCGGACGAAGAGACCGAGCCCAGTCACGCCCGATCGCAGGAGGTTCACCCGACTGTACTCGCCGCGGTTGAGCATCCGATCGACGGCTGTGAAGGTGCGATCCCAATCGCCCGGGCCGAAGTCCCGGACGACGTCCGCCATGGCGACGTTCCGTCGGATTTCCTCGCCGATGGCCGTCTGCCAGGCTTCGTTGTACCGGTTGAGGCGGCCGGCGGCTGCGAGTTCGCCGGCTATTTTCCCCGACCGAACCGCAACGTGGTCGCCGCCCTCGTGGAATGCCGAGGTCGTCCCCATCGCCCCGCCGACCACGGCGATTCCGGCCGCGGTGGGCGACTCGATGGGCCGCGTCGAGGAGATGGGATACGTCTCGGTGCCCCCGCGTTTGCCGCGATCCTCGACGAGCGGGAAGTCCGAGAGGTCGTATTCGGGGTATTCCCGTTCGAGAAGGCGGCGGATGTAGACCTCGCCACGGGGAATTGCCTCGTCATCCGCCTCGAGGAGCGCCCACTCGGATCGGTCGAAGTCGTTGATATCGAGACCGATCGGCATCGTCAGCCCGATCCGCGCGACGGTCTCATCGTTCGGAAATATCCACGGATAGGCGGTGTGACCAGGCATGACGCCCCACCAAAATTTGATGAGCGAGGGCTCGAACAGTTCCTCGGGGACCCGCCGGTGTTCCTGGTAGGCGATGTGGTTGGCCGTCGTTGGCCCGACGACATCGGCGACACTACGTCCTTCCGGCATGAACTGGTCCAGGGCGCCGGTCGTAACCGTCCGCTGGGGGCCGTCCGCGAGGATCAGGTACTCCGCGCCGACGGTGTCCCCATTCGATAGCGTTAGTTCGTGTCTCGGCTCGCGGCCGAGCGCCGTGTCGACGGCGGAGACGCTGTCGCCAACACGGTAGCTCGCCCCCGCGTCCACAGCCAGATTGCGTAGCCAGTCGTCGAATCGAGCGCGGTGGAAGGCAAACCCGAAGTCGGGGTACGTCGACTCCATGCCCGTGTCACGGATGGTGACGGCTGTCGATGGCCCGCGGAACCGAGCGCCATCAAGCGTCTGCAGTATGACCTCGTCGGGGATATCGGATGGGGCCACGTCCATCAAGTCGACCCAGTAGTCGAGCATGCCGGCCGCGTCCGTCGAGTCCGGCCCGGGTCGCCGTCGATCGGCCCGGGGCACGCCTCGCTCGAGGACGACCACGTCGGCGCCGCCATCGGCGGCCGTCAGCCCGGCGGCTGTCCCTGCCGGACCGCCACCGACCACGGCTACGTCGACGTGTTCCATGTGCGAGTCCTGGCGGGCGGCGGAGTAAATAGGCTGCTATGCGAGGTAGCCGCGTTCGAGCAGCAACTCGCCATTGAGGACGGATGCCCCGGCCGCGCCACGCAACGTGTTGTGCGCCAGGCAGTTGAACCGGACGCCACCGTCGGTCTCGCGGACGCCACCAGCGGTGATAGCCATCCCACGGTCTACGTTCCGGTCGAGTCGCGGCTGTGGCCGGTCCGGTTGGTCGAACACGTGGATGAGTTGATCGGGCGAACTGGGCAAGTCGACCGCGGGATAGTCGCGCAGTGCCTCGATCACGTCGGCCACACTGGCCGTCGACTCGGTGTCCGTCCAGACGTTCTCGAGATGGCCGTCGATCGTTGGGATCCGGTTGCACGAGGCATCGACGCGGGCGTCGTGCCAGTGGACTTTGGCGCCGTCGAAGTCACCCAGCAACTTGCGAGATTCCTGCTCCATCTTCTGTTCCTCCCCGCCGATGTGGGGGATGGCGTTGTCGAGTATCTCCATCGACGTGACACCGGAGTAGCCCGCGCCTGAGACCGCTTGGAGCGTGGCGACGGTCACGCGGTCAAGGCCGAACGCCTCGTCGATGGCGGCGAGCGGCGGCACCATCGTGATCGTCGAGCAGTTGGGGTTTTTGACGAGGGCGCCGTCCCACTCGCGTTCGTCGCGCTGGATCTCGAGGAGGTCGAGGTGGTCTCCGTTGACCTCGGGGATCGTGAGGGGCACGTCGGGCGCTGTTCGGTGGTTCGAGGAGTTCGAGGACACGACGTAGCCGGCCTCGCAGAACGGGGGCTCGACGCGCTCACCGACGCTCGAGGGGAGCGACGAGAAGATCAGGGACACGTCGTCGGGGACGGCCGCTGGTTCCGTCGGTCCGACCGTCATCTCCGCGACGGACGCCGGGATGGGCTGGTTAATCCGCCACTTTGCGGCGTCGCGGTAGGTCTCGCCGGCGCTACTGTCGCTCGCGGTCAGAGCGGCGATCTCGAAGTCCGGATGGGGCTCGAGCAACTGGATAAGGCGCTGGCCGACGGCGCCCGTTGCCCCGAGGATCCCGGCACGTACTGTCATACTCGGAGCTTCGGTGAGACGCGGTCAAAACAGTTTGGAACTGCGCCCTACGCCTCCGCGGCGCCGGCTTGCTTTCGCGTGACGTAGCCGGCCACGCGGTTGCGGACGCCCTTCGACTCGATGTTCGTCAGTTCCGCAACGAGTTCCTTGTTGCGCTCGAAGTCGTCCGAGAACGCCTCGGGGTAGCGCTCGATGAGCTCCCTGGCGGTCTTCTTGACGTAGGCGGGCTTGATGGCCATGTGTCCACCGATGGAGGGCTCGCGGCCTAAAAGGATTCGATTGATGGACCCCCCGACCGAGTGACCCGCCATGGAAACGGTCAACGCGGACAGACTCGACTGGGAGGAAATCGACCGCGGCACGGCCGGGTGGCGTCGTAAACGCCTGGCCGCCGCGACGGACAATACCGACCTCGGATGCAGTCTCTACGAAATCCCGCCGGGTAAACGCGGGTGGCCCTACCACTACCACACCGGCAACGCCGAGGCGGTATATGTTCTGACCGGCATCGGGGAGGTCCGCGGTCCGGACGACGAGCGCGTCGACCTCGAGGCCGACGACTACGTGGCCTTTCCGGCGGGTCCCGACGGTGCTCACCAAGTATTCAATACCGGTGAGGAACCGCTTCGCTATCTGGCAATCTCAACGATGAAGGAGCCGGAGGTGCTCAGGTATCCAGACTCGGACAAAGTGGGTATCATGGCCGGCGCGCCACCCGGCGGCGACAGCGAGAAGCGGACGGTCGACGGGTTCTACCGCACCGAAGACGCGGTCGGGTATTGGACGGACGAGGAGTGATCCTCACCAGTCGACCGTCTCCCGCACCACGTCGAGCGCGCGCTGCTCGGCAGGTCCGCCACACGTCTCAACGACTGCCGCGAGGTGATCGAGCCTGGCAGCGAGTGTCTCGCGGTCGAACGAGGGTACGTCAAGCCGAGACGCCGCGACGGTCGCCTCGATCACCGCCGCGAATCCTCGGTTCGTCGTCGGCACGGTCCGCCGCTCAACGGCGCTTTCGCGGGCCTTGAGCTGCCAGTCGACCCACTCGGTACCGGCGTCTGTTCCGCTCCCGACACGCTCTGGCTCGACACGGACCCAGGCGTCGGCGCTCTCGAGGCGGGGTTCGTCGAATTCCCGTACGGTGAGTGCAGCCTCGGCGAAATCTACCGGATCGTGGGTGAACTGCACGTAGCCGACGCCCCGATCGACGAAGTTTCGCCGTGTCCGGGTGTGTCCCCAGGTCCGCGCCGTCGGATCCGAGTCAGTCTCGTCGGGCGCACGGACCCCCAGCGCGGCCAGGTTCCACCGACCCGTTTCCATGGGTGTCGTGACGACCGACTCCGTTACGCCGCGTAGGTCTACGGGCCAGTCAGCCGACACGGATCACACCTCCAGGCCACTGTCGAGGGCACAGAACAGTCCACCGGCCACGAGGTCTGCGGTCGTTCCAGGGTTGATCCCGCGGTCGACCAGCTCAGCTGCGAAGCCCGCGACGTCGCCGCCGTCGAGCAACGCTCTGGCCCGGTCGCGCACTTCCCGGGCGGTCTCGCGGTCGTGTTGGGTGACAACGAAAGTGTCGAGCTCCGCGGCGAGCTGCTCGAGGAACGCGCTCGCGGCGCGGTCGGTTACCGGACCGGTTCCGTTGGTGATCAGTTCGGCGACCGCAGCCGTCCGGGGAAAGCCATGGGTCCATTCGGCGGCGATTCCGTCGTGGTCCGCACTCTCCGCCATGACATCCGCGAGCGTGAGGCCCGCCGCACGCAGGTCCGCGGCCGCGTCGCCCCCGCGACGGACGTCGGGTGTCGATCCCTCGTCGGGTGGCTCGGGCACGCAAACGTCCACGTGGTCGAACGACGCGTAGAAGCCGACGGCGTCTCGGACGGTTGTCTCGGCAACCACGTCGGTGGCGGCCTCGATCAGGTCGCCGTCTCGGCCCGCGGCTCGGACCAGCGGGGCCAACAGAAGAATCGCGCCGAACTGGGTATTCCCGCCGGACTGTTGGCTCATGCCCGCGACGGCGCGTTCGAAGGCGGCACCGAGTGGCCTCGCCTGGCCTGCAAGCGCTTCGAGACCTTCGTGGGCGCCGACGGCGCCGGCGAGGAAGTGCTCGAACCTGAGATCGGGGTACTCGCGGTGGCGATCGACGTTGCCCGGTTTGGGCGTGCCGGCCACTTCGAGCAACAGCGCCAGTTGAGCGTTCTCGGTTGGTCCTCTCACGACCGGCCACCGGCCGCGGGTTGGGCCGAATTGAACCACGCCTCCGCCGCCCGGCGTACTCGCCGTAGCACCCGGGGGTCGTCACTGGGTCGACCGACGCTGACGGCGTCGGCGCCGTACTCTAGGTACTCGACGACCGAGTCTCGGTCCCGCACCTCGTTGTTCGCAATGACGAAACAGGATGTGGCCTCGACCACCTCGCCGATCACACCTTCCGAATCCATCGCATCGACATGGAGGACGTCCGCCCCTGCCCCGTCCAGATCGGCAGCGAGCGAGGGGAGGTCGACGCCGGGGACTTCGGTCCTGAGCTTCACCGAAACGTGTGCGCCCGTCTCGTTCGCTGCGGCGACCTGTTCACGAAGGCGAGCCGCGTCCCGAAGGAGCGACTGGCCGGCGCCGGCGTCGCACATCTCGGTCTGTCGGCAGTGGGCATTTACCTCGACGACTGCGTGGTGATCCGCGCAAACCGACGCGACCCGGCGGATGGCGTCGGTCTCGACGGCGCGAACGTTGAAGCCCGGCGTCAAAGGTACGTCCGCGAGCGCGGCGAGCTGGTCGTCGACGAAGGCGATCGGGTCGGCTGGGAGGAACTCGTCGCGGTCACGGTGCTCCATCGCTCGCGCAGCCGAGCGCGTCGGTTCGTCGACCGCGATGCCCCCCAGGAATGCCGCGCCGACGTGATCGGCAGCGGCCCGGGCCCAGGCGGCGTCGGACCGGCCACTCAGACTTGCGAGCGCGACTGGCGGGTCGAAGATCACGCCACCACCTCCAGTGCCTCGCGCACCGCCAGCGCGACCCGCTCTGCGTCGTCGGGGCCGCCAAGTTCAGTGTCGGTGTGGACCGTCGGCCGGTTGAGGTCAGTCTCGTCGGCCTCGTCGAGCACAAAGGCGTCGGCCCAGGAATACATTTCTGCGACGCCCGCCGTGGACGGTTCCGCGCCGACGGCTGCCATCAGTTTATCGGCCGGGCCCGAGAAAAGTCGGTCCTCGACGAAGGGAGAGACAGCGACGACCGTCGTGGCTTCGAGCGCCTCTCGAATCTCGTCCACGGCGGTCATCGGGCCGATGCTCGTCACTGGGTTCGAAGGCCCCACGACGACCGGCCCGTCGAGGGCATCCAATACCGCAGGGGTCGCCGTCGCCTCGGCAGCGCCGCGAAAGTCGATTCCCGTGACGTCGGGCTCACCGTCATGGCCCACCCAGAAGGCCTGGAAGTGCATTGGCCCGTCGGGGGTCGCGAGGACGCTCGCGACCGGGTCATCCGACATCGGAAGGAGCGTTCGGTCGAGGTCGAACGCGTCGGCGAGCGTCCGCGTTACCTCGGTGAGTGTCGCGCCCTCGTCCAGGAGGCTCGTCCGGGTTAGGTGAACCGCCCGATCGCGGTCGCCGATGTACATGAACTCGCCGACGCCAGAGAAGCGACGCCAGTTCGCGATATCCCGACCGCCGGTCTGCTTCGGGGCCGGTAAATACCTGGGATCGGTCCCCAGGTCCGCGGCCTCGGCGAGGCGCACCATCTCGTCGTGAGTGGTACCGGTATCGTCGTCGACCCCCCACCAAGTCTCGCGGTCGAGGACGCCGCCACCGAGAAAGAGAACCGTGTCGAGGTCCGGACAGACCAGCAGTCCGCCGAGTTCGACGTCGTCGCCCGTATTGGCGACGACCGTCGTCTCCGCGGGCGGGAAGACGGGTTCTGAGCCCGCGAGGAGCTTCGGCGTGCCCGTCCCCCCCGAGAGGAACGTGACCATGGCGGCCCTTCCGCCCGACGGGGCATAAACCGTCGGCTCGGCCGACGACGTATTCACCGGTGATAATCGGGGACGTAGACTCAAGGAGATGGAGCGACCGGTTCCGCCCGGATGGGAGTCCGTATCGTCCTGAACCATGCACACCGGTTCGGCCCGGCCGGGCCGTGGGAACCGCACGTCTACGGGGCTTGTTCGCCCGGGTGGCACGCCGACGCCGAACGCTCGGCGGCCGTCCGGGACCGGATCGCGGTGGTGCGGGAACACGACGTGCACCGCGTGTGTTCCCCGCTCCCCGCGGGGGATGACCCCGGCGCTGGCTATCTGGCCCGGTTTCGGGACGCCTTCGGTACCGATCGCGTGCACCACGCTCCCATCCCGGACGGGCGTGTCCCGACCGCTGAGGCGCTCTCGGACGAGTTACTATCGTTTCTGGCTGCCTCCCGCGACGCGGGCGAAGGCGTGGTCGTGACCGGAGTGGCCGGTTCGGCCGGACGGGGGTGGTACTCGCGACCTTGCTCGTCGCTGAGCGGGGCTTTCGTCCCGCCGAGGCGATTTCACCGGTTGTTGGGGCCGGCCGCGACCCGCGGACGGTAATCGACCGCGGCGACGCGACGCTCGCTGACCGCCACAAACTCCTGACGGTGGTCGTCCGGACGCGGAGCCCGAGGCTTATCTGGGGGAAGGACGAACCCCCGCCCGATGACGACGATCAAGGACAGCGTCCACGACCACATCTCGGTCACGGGCGTCTGTGCCGATCTCCTTGACACGCCGGCGGTCCAGCGGATCAGGCGCGTGAGCCAGCTCGGCACCGCCGGGCTTGTCTACCCCTCGGCCAACCACACTCGGTTCGAGCATTCGCTCGGCGTCTACCACCTGGCCGACCGCGCCTTGGACCACCTCGGCGTGGCAGGCCAGCAGGCCGAGCGGGTCCGCGCCGCCGCCCTCCTGCACGACGTCGGCCACGGGCCCTATAGCCACAACATCGAACCGTTGCTCGCTCGTCACACCGGCCGCTACCATGACGACGTTGAGCACGTGGTTGGATCCGGGGCGATCGCCCGCGTACTCAGTGATCACGGCCTCAACCCGGACCGGATCGCGGGCCTCATCGCCGGGGAGGGCCGGTTTGGCCAGCTGATCTCCGGCGAACTCGACGTCGACCGGATGGACTACCTCGTACGAGACGCCCACCACACCGGCGTTCCCTACGGGACGGTCGATCACGAACGGCTGGTTCGCGAGCTCAGATACGTCGACGGCGAACTCGTACTCGACGAGGGCAACGTCCAGACCGCGGAAAGCGTCCTCCTCGCCCGGGCGCTAATGAACCCGACCGTGTACCGGCACTCGGTCGCGCGAATCGCGAAGACGACGCTCCGTCGGGCCACCGAACGGCTGCTCGCCGAGACGCAGGTAGAGGCCGGAACCGTCGCGCGAATGGACGACTACGAACTCAGAGTGGCGCTCCGGCAGTGCGAGGCGACTGCCGACGCCGCCCAGCGGCTCGACACCCGCGACCTGTACAAGCGGGCCGTCTGGGCGGAAATGGCCGCGGTCCCCGAGTCGATCATGTCAGCAAACCACGACGAAATCCGCGACCTCGAACGAGAGATCGCCGCCGAGGCCGGTGTCGATGCCTCCTCGGTCAGCCTCGACGTGCCGGAGGAGCCGACGATGACCGAGACCTCCGCGCGCGTCGTCGTCAACGGCGAAGTCCGCCGATTGAGCGAGCAATCGACGCTCGTCAGCGCGCTGCGGGCGGCCCAGCGCGACCAGTGGCGGCTCGGCATCTATGCGCCCACCGAGGAGAGCGACCGCGTCGGCAACGCGGCGATCCGGACCCTGGGCCTGGACCTCTCGGGAGCGCTCGTCCGGGACGTCAGACCGGGGATAAACGCAACGTTGGAGGACTTCGAATGACGATCGTCGAGGGAACGATCCTCCGCGGCCCGGAGTTCGAACCGGTGGAGGGCCGGATCGTCGTCGAGGACGGCGTAATCGAGGCAGTTGAGGAAGGCGAGGCCCGCAGCGACGACATCGTCATTCCCGCGTTCGTCAACGCTCACACGCACGTCGGTGACTCCATCGCCAAGGACGTTGGCGAAGGAATGACGCTCGAGGAACTCGTCGCACCGCCGGACGGCCTCAAACACCGGTTGCTCCGGGCGGCCGACCGCGACGAGCAGGTCACGGCGATCCGCCGATCGCTCTCCTTCGCGGCAACCGGCGGGACGGCGGCCGTACTCGACTTCAGGGAGGGTGGGGTCGAGGGTGTCGAACGGCTGCACGAGGCTGCCAAATCACTCCCGGTCGAGGCGTTCGCACTCGGTCGCGAGACCGTCGCAGCGATGGAGGCGGGCGCGGGCTTCGGTGCCAGCAGCACGAACGACGGGGAGTTCGCGAGCGAGCGGGCTGCCACCCGGGAGGCGGGCAAATTGTTCGCCATCCACGCCGGGGAAGCCGACAGCTCCGACCTCAACGGCGGCCTCGATCTCGATCCTGACTTCCTGGTCCACGTCGTGCACCCGAAGCCGGTCCACCTCGAGCGGATCGCCGACAGCGAGGTGCCCGTCGTCGTCTGCCCCAGGTCGAACCTCGTGACAGGCGTCGGTGTTCCCCCGGTCAGGGATCTGCTCGACCGAACCACCGTCGCCCTCGGGACGGACAATGTCATGCTCAATAGCCCGGACATGTTCCGCGAGATGGCCTTCACAGCGAAGCTCACCGACGCCAGCGCCAGGGAAATTCTCGGCATGGCAACCCGGGCCGGTGCGGAGATCGCCGGCCTAAACTGCGGCGTGATCGAGGCGGGCCGCGAGGCCAGGCTGGTCGTGCTCGACGGCGATTCTGACAACCTCTCGGGGACGAAGAACCCTGTCCGGGCGGTGGTGCGGCGGGCCGGCGTTGCCGACGTCAGCGAGACCATCGACCCCGGCCGGAGCTAAGGTGTGCCACTAAGTGCCAGGGGAGTGAAGTCGAGGTATGTACGACGATATCGTACTGCCGACGGATGGGTCCGCCGGCATGGAGCGAGTGATCGACGAGGCAACGGGGCTGGCCTCGGAACACGACGCGACGCTCCATGCCCTGAACGTCGTCAATACGGCTTCGCTATCGAACCTACCGATGGAGGCGTCGTTGGACGCGGTCAACGAGAGTCTCCGGGAGGAAGGAGAAACTGCCCTCCGGGCGGTCGAGCGGCGTGCGCCCGACGATATCCGACTTCGGACGGCCATCCTAGACGGGTCACCGGCCCGCGAAATCGTCGACCACGCGGTCGAGACGGGGGCGGATCTGCTCGTGATGGGGACACACGGCCGCTCAGGAGTCGACCGGCTCCTCCTCGGAAGCGTCGCCGAACGGGTCGTTCGCACTTCGCCGGTTCCGGTCCTGACTGTTCGGGTGAGTGCGAGTTGAGCTACCCCTCACCGACGTGGTGGGATTCAGCGTG
>CAYUFG010000067.1:0-3622 GCA_964443815.1 uncultured Halobacteriales archaeon
ACGCCCGCGGCGAGCACGGTCGTGTAGAAGGCCTCGCTCCCGAACGTCGAGGCCCACGCGTAGATCTGTAGCGGGATCGCCCCGATCCGATCACCGAGGGAGTCGGGCACGCCGAAGATCGCTGGCGCGCCGATCACGATGAGGGGAGCCGTCTCGCCGACGGCCCGGCCAAGTGCAAGAATCGTCCCCGTGAGGATCCCGGGGAAGGCTTCGGGCAACACTACGTTGCGGACCGTCTGCCAGCGAGTCGCCCCCATGCCGTACGAGGCGTTGCGCCTCGTTTCGGGAACGCTCCGGATGGCTTCGCGGGAGGAGATGATGACGATCGGCAGGATGAGTAGCGCCAGCGTCAGGCCACCGACGACGACCGTCCCCGGTCCGAGCCCGCCGATCCGGATGAATGCCCCGAGACCGAGGAGTCCGTACACGACGCTTGGCACGCCGGCGAGGTTGGAGATATTGACGTCGATGAGCCTGGTAAATCGCGTATCAGGGGCGTACTCCTCGAGGTAGACCGCGGCGCCGACGCCGATCGGGAACGCCAAGAGGGCGATCGTGATCATGAGGAGGATCGTGCCGACGATTCCGGCGTAGATGCCCGCTTGCTCGGCTGGCGGCGAGGCCGAGGCCGTGGTGATAAAGTCCCAAGTGAGCCAGGCCGTCGGGCCCCGCAGGCCAAGGATCCGCTCCAGTCCAAGCCCGGTCGCGATCCCGACGACGACCGCGAGTGGCAGGACGAGTCCGATGGCATCCGGTTCCCCTTCGTACAGCGTCAGGGAGACGAAGACGACCGCGGGGAGGATACCGACAGCGACCAGGACGGTGAGGGCGGTGGCGCCGATACCGGTCTGGATACCCAGGAATCCAGCCGCGGCGACCGTGAGCGCACACCCGAGGCCCGTCGCGATTGCCGGTCGACGGTCGCCAAGCCGCCGGTAGGCGTAGACGCCACCAACACCGGCCGCGGGGCCACCGACGGTCAGCCAGAGGATCACCCAGTCGGCGGGGAGGACGGGGATCGACTGGACGATCGCGGGGACCTGCCAGAGGGAAATGCCGCCGACCGCGGTCACGACCCCCGTTCGCCCGAGGAAGGAGACCCGCTCGTCGAGCCGTTCCAGGACGACAACGAAGGCAGCGGGGATGGCCAAGGCGATCACGAAACTCAGCCACACCACCGCTGGAATGACGTCGACGAACAGAATCGTTGCCCCGCCACCGTAGAGCAGCCCCACGAACAGCAGGCCCAGCGCCGCCAGGCCGACACTGAAGGCCTCGCCTCGGCGCCGGTAAAGCCAGCCCGCAACCGCCAGCGGCACGAGCCCCATGGTGAAGACCGTGGAGACCAACCACGCGGGCTCGGCAGTCAGCGGGCGGAGGGCGTCGTTGGCGACGAAAGCAAGCAGAATGCCCAGGGCCACGATCCCCAGCAGCGTCGCGGCCAAGAGCACGTACCGGAAGACGATCCCGAACGTCCGGCTGACGCGTCCAAAACCTGTCGCGGCTCCGCTCGCCTCGTCAGTCGCCATCAACGGTATTCCTCCCGATATCGCGCGGCGACGAGATCGCTGATCACGTTCATCGCCAAGGTGATTACGAACAACACGAGCCCGACCGCGAACAGGGCCTGATACGCGATTCCGCCGCCCGAGATATCGCTATTGAGCAACTGGACCATTCCGGCCGTCATGGTGAGACCCGGCTCGAGGAAGGACGCGGGATCGGTAGGGTCGTAGAGGTTTGCGATCCCGCCCATCGCGAGGACGACGGCCATCGTTTCGCCGATTGCTCTGGAGAGACCCAGGATGAACGAGGAGAAAATACCCGACGCCGAGGCCGGCAGTACGACACCGGTCGCGACTTCGAACTTGGTCGCGCCCATCCCGTACCCGGCCTCCCGGAGTTCGTCCGGGACGGCGGACATAGCATCCTCGCTGATCGAGGCGACCATGGGGATGATCATGATGCCGACCACGACGCTCGCGGAGAGGGCGTTGAAGAAACTGATTGAGGGGAAGAAAATCTCCAGAAACGGTGTGATGTACACGACGGCGAAGACACCGTAGACAACGGTCGGAATACCAGCCAACACCTCGAGGGCCGGTTTGAGAACCTCCCGGGCGTCCGAACTGGCGTACTCGCTGAGATACATCGCGGTGGCCACACCCAGCGGCAACGCGATGACTCCGGAACCGACGGTCACGATGAGCGTTCCACTCACGAGCGGCAGGACACCGAACACTCCGTTCGAGGGTTGCCAGGTCGTCCCGGTGAGGAACTCCAGTAAACCGACGGTCTCGCCACCGACGCCGATCAGGACCGCAGTCACGGAAAAGAACTTCATCGCCTCCGTCACGAGGAGCACGATTATGCCGAGCGTCGTCAAAATAGAGAGGATGGCACAGCCGAAAAAGAGCGCACGAACGAGCAGCTCGCGCGGGTCGTTCTCGGTACGGGTGGTGATGTCCCGCGTCGGGTCCTTACTGGCCATTTGGTTGGGTATTCGAACCGAACGTGATAGGTGGTGTGTTTCGACCCGGCTCAGGCGTTCGCCGCCTCGATGGCAGATTCAAGGCGGTCCATCATCTCTTCTTTGCGTGCCTCGTCGTTGGGAACGTATCCGACGGAATCGGCGACGATGGCCTCACTCGTCGAGTTCTCGACGAAGAAGCGGGCGAACTCGGCGACATGCTCCTCAGCCAGGCTTTCCTGTGCCGGGTAGGTGAACAGTGGCCGCGACAGCGGCGAGTATTCGCCGCTTTTCGCCGTTTCGAGTGTTGGCTGGACGCACCCGTCGCCGTCGTCCACCCCGAGGGCTTTGACCCTCTCCGAGTTGCTCGTGTAATACGAGTAGCCGAGGTAGCCGATCGCGTGTTCGTCGTTGGCGACACCCTGAATGATCTGTTGATCCTGCTCGGTCGCCTGATAGTCCCGGCGCATGTCCGAGTCCTCTCCGACGATGGCCTCGTGGAAGTAGTCGAAGGTCCCGGAGGCGTCGGTCGGGCCGTATAGGTTGAACTCCGCGGCCGGCCACGCGTCGTTCACTTCGTTCCAGGTCGTAGGCATCGGGTCCGCGGCCCAGATCGTCGCCAGTTCCTCGGTTGTAATGCAGTCGAGCCAGTCGGCGTCGTTGTTGACGACGACCGTGACGGCGTCGGTGGCCACGACGAGCTCAACTGGCTCGACGCCGTTCTCGGCGCATAATTCCTCCTCGGAGGGCTGGATCGGCCGAGAGGCGTTGTTGAAATCCGTGTCTCCCGGACAGAAGTTGTTCTGGAATCCACCTCCGCTGCCGGTCGGGGTGACGTTGATACTGACGTCGGGGTGGTTTGCCCGAAACTCACTGCGCATCTCGACGGCAAGGGGAAAGACCGTGGAACTACCGGCAATGTCGATCGTGCCGGAGAGCCCACCGCCGCCGTCCCCGCCGTCCGTACTCTGTGTGCAGCCCGCGACCGTGAGTGAGCCCGCCGCTCCGACACCGGCGAGGAAGGAGCGACGATTCATGCCCTTGAGTGAGCCATCTGACATCGCGATTCCGTAGCCCACGGGGCGGTAAATACGATACTATGAACTATATTTATGTATCTATATACTATATAGTTCTAACAAGACCGTAATT
>CAYUFG010000067.1:3722-11080 GCA_964443815.1 uncultured Halobacteriales archaeon
TCGACGTACACCGTCTCGCTGCCGAAGGACTGGGCTACGGCCAACGACGTCGCGGCCGGCAGCGTCGTGGAGTTCCACGACGAGGACGACCTGCTCGTGTTGACGCCCCAGGAAGAAGACGAGCATACGACGGGCACGCTCGACATCGGCGAACTGACGGACGCCGACGAGCTCACGCGGGCGGTCATGACGATGTACGTCAGCGGATTCGACGTCATCAAGCTCGAATCCAACCGTATCACTGCAGCCCAGCGCCGGACCATCCGAGATGCGACTCAGCGGCTCGTCGGCCTCGAGGTTATCGAGGAGACCGGCGAACGGGTCGTCCTCCAGGACCTGCTCGACTCGGCGGAGCTGTCGGTCAACAACGCAATCACGCGTATGCGGCTCGTCTCGCTCGCGATGCTCGAGGACGCCGTCGAGGCGCTGGTCGACGACGACGACGAGTTGGCACAGGACGTTATCGAGCGAGACGACGACGTCGATCGGCTCTGGTACATGGTCTCACGAGTGTTCCGTACGATCCTGCGAAACCCGAGCGAGGCCGCCGAGATCGGGTTTCCACGGGACACCTGCTTCGACTTCCAGTCGAGCGCCCGTCAGCTCGAGCGCATCGCCGACCACGCCACGAAGATCGCCGAACTCGCCCTCGAAGTCGACGCCATACCCGAGAACGCCGCCGAGCCGCTTCGGCGGCTCCGGCGGGAGGCCAGCGAGGTACCGGAGACGGCGATGGACGCCCTGCTGACCGACGACCCCGAAGCAGCCACGGAGCTGGCGAGCGAGGCCAGGCGGGGCATCTCCTCGGTCGACGAGACCGTCCGCGAGGTCGACCAGCAAATCTACGAGTTCGACCCCCAGACGGTACAGGTACTCGGCCTGGTGGTCGACTCACTGTCGCGGACGGCCGACTACGGCGGCAATATCGCAGAATCCGCACTGCAGAAGGCGGCGCCGCGACCTTAGTCCACGAGGACTGCGTTGACCTGGCCATCCTGGCCGGGGCGGGAGGTCACCCGGGCGCGGCCCTCGTCGGTCTCGAGGATCGCTCCACGGGTGATGATGTTCCGTCGGGCGTAGTTCGGATTCGAGGGGTTCTCCGCGACGTTCTCGATCTCCGCAGCGAGGGTCCCGTCATCCGTCGCGACCGAGGCGGTGTCGGTGGCGATAGCCCGGACTTTCTCGGTGTTACCGCGTGCATCGACCGTCTTGAACCGTCGCTCGCCCACCTGCGTCTCCGTCGGCTCCCCGCCGAGTTCGTGGAGTTTCTTCTTTCTGGCTCGCCGGCGTCGTCCGCCGGTCCGCTTTCGCGGAGAGCGTCCCTGATCTTGCATACCCGAAGGAAGCCAGCTCGCGTACTTCAAGGGTTCGATGCGAGCGTTCAAAGACAGCACCCTCCCCCCGGGCGCCGAAACTCGGTACGTTTACGGGTCCGGCCACCCGCCGCACATCCAATGAGTCTACGGCGCGCGGTCGCGGCCCCGTTTCGCGATCGGGGGGCCGCGTCACTCCCCGAGAGCGAGTTCGTCGTCGCGCTGTCACTGGACCGGGACTGGTTCTCGCCGGATCAAGCCAAACGGCTGATCGACGTGGCAGTGGGGGACGGTCTGCTCGAGCGAGACGACGACGAGCTCACACCGTCGTTCGATGCCAGTGATGTCTCGATCCCCGAGGACTTCCGCCCGGACGAGTCGATCCTCCGTCAGCGGTCGACCTTCGAGCGCGTGTTGGATGCCATTACGGAGGCGGGTGTCGAGAAACAGACGGCCGTCGCGGAGACGAACCGGCTCCAGGCCGACCTGGCGCTAACGCTAGAAGCCGCCGCTGTCGTCTACGCCCAGCGCCAGGGGGTCGACGTACGCGAACTCGCCGCGTCGATCCGTGAGGGCGACTGATGGTCGAAAAGGCAATCACCGACGGTCCGCGGATCGCAGAGCTCCTCGCGAGCGAGTTGGAAGGCCTGGCCGTTGGTCCACTCTCGACCGTGACACCCGTCGGCGCCGAGCCCGACGCCACGCCCTCCCAGAGCGGTACCTACGCCTACGCGATCGAGTTCGGCGGCGATCGGATCGGCGAAGTGCGCATCCGACCGGCGAGTGCAGTGCTGGCCGTCGACGGGGACCGGATCGAGTTTGAACCGGCAGACAGTGGGGGGATCTCCGTAGCGGAGGACACGATCGTGATCGAACGGGGCGCGGCGGTTAAGCGCGCGGTGGATCTACTCCGCCACCGACTGGCCGATTAGTCAAGCAGCAGTTCCCGAAGGTCGGCCGCGAAATGATCCGCCCGCACGGTGGCGTCCGCGGCTGGTGAGGGTGCCGTGCCCTCCCAAATGACCTGGACCGCGTACATTCCCGCGGCAGCGGCACCCTCGATGTCCGCCTCGGGATTGTCGCCGACGAAGACGACGTTCTCGGGAGGGACGTCGAGATCGTCGACGACCCGCTCGAACGCACGGGGGTCGGGCTTACCTGCCGGGAGATCGCCGGTCACGACGACGGCGTCGAAGCGGTCCCGCCAGCCGAGTTCCTCGAGCTTGCCGTACTGAGCCCTGTTGGGACCGTCAGTGAGTAACCCGAGTCGGTACCGCTCTCGCAGGTCCGAGAGCAACTCTTCGACGCCGGGAACCGGTTCCAGGTCGTCTTCGATCGCCTCGCGATAGGTTCGCGCAAGGACGGCCGGGTCGCCCGTGTCGAGTATGGCCGCGAAGATCGGTTCGCGCGTCTCGGTAGCGAGGTTCCGACCGTGGGCGTCCAGGTACTCTGCACGGTCGATGCGACGGACGTCCGCAGCATCCGTTGCTGCATCGAGCAGCGTCTGGCGGTCGCGGCGCGTCACCGCGAGGGTGTGATCGAGGTCGAAGACCACCGCCGTCGGCTCCATTCACGCCCCCTCGGACCCCGAGGCACATGAGCGATTGGATGGCAGCACCCGGAACGGTTTTGGTGGGCGCCGAGCCAGACGTCGGTGATGGGCTTTTTCGACAGGCTCCGCGAGCGAATCGAGGCAACCGACAGCGTCGTCTGCGTGGGGCTGGATCCACACCCGGACCGGCTGCCCGGCGCGGTTGCCGACGCGGAGCTGCCGCGGTGGGCGTTCAACCGCCGCCTGATCGACGCCACGCACCCTCACGCGGCGGCCTACAAGCCCAACGTTGCCTTTTACGAGGACGCCGACGGCTGGCGGGCACTCGCGGAGACCATCGCCTACGCCCACGGCAAGGACGTACCGGTCGTGCTCGACGCAAAGCGGGGCGATATCGGGTCGACCGCGCGACAGTACGCCACACTGCTCGACGAGGCCGACGCGATCACCGTCAACCCGTACCTCGGACGGGACTCGCTCGAGCCGTTCCTGCAGCGCGTGAACAAGGGCGTCTTCGTGCTCTGTCGGACCTCGAACCCGGGTGGCGCCGACTTACAGGACTGCACGCTCGACTCCGGCGAGCCCGTCTACGAACGGGTGGCCGCGCTCGCGGATCTCTGGAACACCAACGGCAACGTGGGACTGGTCGTCGGCGCGACCGCCCCGGACGAACTCGAGGCCGTCCGCGACCTCGTCCCCGATCTGCCATTTCTCGTGCCCGGCGTGGGCGCCCAGGGCGGTGACGCCGAGGCGGCCGTCAGGTACGGCCTCGCGGACGGCGTCGGCCTCGTCAACTCGACCCGGGGGATCATCTTTGCTGGTGAAGAGGCCGTCGGGGCAGCCGGGGACGACGTGACTGCGGCGGTCGCTGACCAGTACTTCGCCGCCGCGGGTGACGCCGCCAAGCGGCTGAAGCGACGGATCGCGTCTTATCGCTAGAACCGGTAAGTGTCCACGCCGTCGGGCAGGTCCTCCGAATCCGGCTGATGGGCGGGCGTGCCCCCCGACACGTCAGCCGCACACTCGACACAGTACCCGGCTGTCTCGTCGTAATGGTCCGCACAGACCAACTGGCCACACCGGTCACAGCTCTCCTCAACGTCCGCCCGTCCGCAGATCTCACACGGGCTCGAGACGCTCATGCCGGTCGTTGGTGGGCCGGCGCCATCAACCCTCGCCCGGCGAGAGGCTTACGTGACTGCCGGCCGAACGCGTCCCCGTGTCTGGGGACCGTATCGTCCAGGGGCTGACCGCGGCATTCGGCGGGATGAGCATCGTGCTCGTGCTCGTCGGCATCGCGACCAACCCGGCAGTGCTGCTGCTGGCGGCGGTCTTCGCGGCCGTGACCGGCATCCTCTACTACCAGGCGTCGGGTCGGCTGGCGCGGCGAGTCTACCGCCGGGTCGAGCGCCAGGCGGCCGTGGACGGTGGTCCCCGCGCCGGGCGCGGCGGGTTCGGCGCCGGCCCTCGAGAGGAATGGCGGGGGCCACGATCCGGGCCGGGGAGTGGCCGTAGTCGGACTCGGGGGTCACGCCGGCGACCGGCACCGGACGACCGATCCAGGCAGGAGGCCTACGCGACGCTCGGTTTGGACCCCGGTGCCGACCAAACGGCGATCCGCGACGCCTATCGCGATCGGATCAAGGAAGTCCATCCCGATGCAGAAGGCGGCGACGAGGTGGCCTTCCGCGAGGTTCGCGAGGCCTACGAGCGCCTGTCCGAGTAGATCAGAACCGCCTTGACCCGGCCGCCGCAGGCTCGACCATGGACGGACCGGCACCCGACGTGGCGTCGCCGCTTGCGGTCGACATCGACGGGACGCTAACCGACGACCGGCGAGTCATCGACTCCCGGGCAATGGCCGTCATCCAGCAGTGGCCGGCGCCGGTCGTGCTTGCCACAGGCAAGGCCTTCCCATACCCGGTCGCACTCTGTGAGTTCTTCGGCCTCGAGCAGACGGTCGTCGCCGAGAACGGCGGCGTCGTGCTCGCCGGCCGGGACGGGCCGGTCAGCCTCGAGGGTGATCCCGAGGCGGCCACGGCAGTGGTCGATATCCTCGCCGAGCGGGGCTACGGACTCGGCTGGGGCGAGGCCGACCTCGTGAACCGCTGGCGGGAGACGGAGGTGGCGGTGAGTCGTGACCTCCCGAAATCGGTCGTGGCGGACGCGGCGGAGAAAGCGGGGTTGATTCTCCTCGACACCGGTTTCGCCTACCACGTCACCTCGCCGGACGTCTCCAAGGGGGCAGGGCTGACGAGGATGACCGAATCACTTGGGCTATCGCCGCGCGAATTCGTGGCAGTGGGCGACTCGGAAAACGACGCGTCGATGTTTCGGGTTGTCGACCGGGCGGTCGCGGTAGCCAACGCTGATGAGACGGCGAAAACCGCCGCCACACACGTCACCGAGGCGGCCTACGCCGATGGATTCCTCGAGGCGGTCGACTGGCTGACGGGCTGATGGGAACGGTTTAAGGGTTCGTACCCACGTATAATGGGTATGACCGTTGGCCCGGCCGAGCCCCGCGGAGGAATCCCGTGAGCCTCCAGTCACCCGTCGGCTCGGATCACCAGCTCGCGCGCCTGCTACAGATCGGCGTCGTCCTCGAGGAAGTCGTCGAGGCCCGGGCCGCGAAGCACGCCCGCGAGTCCGAGGACGTGAACGATGCCATCCGGGCCTTCCTAACGGATGCCGCTGCGGAGTCCGCCGGCCATCGCGACCGCCTCGAAGCGCTGATCGACGAACTCCAGGCGGAGTCGATCCCTTTCGAAGAGATTCAGCGGCTCGTCGAGGCACAGTACGAGGCGGAAGATGATTTTGACGACGTCCTCTACGACCAGCTCTGTAACGAGGAGACCGCGTACAAGTTCTACGATGACCTCATTGACGCCATCGAAACGTCCGACGCGAGTTTCAGCATCGACCGCGACCGGCTGCTCGCCGAGCTCGCGTCCATCCGCGAGGAGGAGGCCGAGGGAGTCGAGGAAGTGACAGAACTCATGGAGGCACACTCGTGAGGGTCCGGAGATGAACACCGCCGACCAGTACCTCAAGGCGATCTACTTGATCCAGGAGGTCGAAAACGGCCCGGCGTCGACGGGCGCGGTCGCCGATCGACTGGACGTAAGTCCAGCGAGCGCGAACGAGATGATCGGCAAGCTCGAGGCCGAGGGTCTGTGTAGCCACGAAAAGTACAAAGGTGTCGACTTGACGGACGCAGGCATCGAGCGGGCCCGTGAGGCGCTCCAGAACTACTGCATCATCGAGCGGTTCCTGCTCGAAGTCCTCGAGGTCGAGGCCTTCCGGACCGAAGCCAAGCAACTCGAACCCGTCATCGACCAGACGGTCGCCGAACGCCTCGATACCATCATCGAGCGGGAGCCACAATGTCCCGACTGCTTCCATCCCGAAGCGGACGTCTGCGGCCTGATCGAACTCGAGGCTGACGCCGCGGACTGACGCCGGGAATTTTTCCGGTCACGGCCTGTGAGTCGACATATGTATCCGGGGTCGGCCTTCCTCGCCGCGACCACACCAGAGGTCGGGCCGGGCGAGCTGCTCGATTACGTCCCGATCCTCTACCAACTCGGGTGGTTCCTCCTCGCGTTCCTGGCCGTCACCGTCGTCGGCTGGTTCGTCTTCGAGCCGGTGCTCAGCGGCGTTGTCCGGCGGCGCAATCCGAACAATCCGACGATCCACGACGTGATCACCCGCTACCTCCGCCTGATTGTGGTGGTCGTTGCGCTCCTGATCGGGCTGGCAGCCGCGGGATTCGGCTACGTCGTCGGTGACTCGTTACTGGTCGTCGCCGCGGGCACGCTCGCCGTTGGCGTCGCCGGCCAGACCGTCCTCGGCTCGCTCGTCAGCGGGATCGTCCTCGTCTCCGATCCGGAATTCAACGTCGGTGACTACATCGTCTGGTCCGACGGCGAGGGCACGATCCAGTCGATCACGCTCCGGGTGACGCGGGTCGTGACGCCGGAGGGGAAGCTCGTCACCGTTCCCAATACGACCCTGACGGACGAACCTATCGAACGGCCGTACGGTCGCCCCCGCCACCGGCTGGAACACGAGATCGGTATCGACTACGAGGCAGATCTCGACGTGGCACTAGGCCACCTGTACGAGGCCGCGACCGACCTGGAGTCGGTCGCCGCCGAGCCGACCCCGCGGGTGTACGTTACGGATCTGGCCTCGGATTGGGTGACGTGCACCGTCCTGTACTGGATCGCCGACCCCGACCGCCAGGACACCTTCGAGGTTCGGTCCGACTACGCTCGCGAGGCGAAAGCCAGACTGGAGGCAGCCGATGTGCCCCTCAATCCGGCGACGAAGCGAGACCTCGAGGGATCGATCGCGGTTGAGGAACCGACCTGAGCGGAAATCCTCTTGTACGGGCACGTGCAATCGGCGGCTGCAGTCCCGTGGTGTAGCGGCCAATCATAGTGGCCTTTGGAGCCACTGACGGCGGTTCGAATCCGCCCGGGACTACT
>CAYUFG010000068.1:0-10822 GCA_964443815.1 uncultured Halobacteriales archaeon
TCCTCAACAAGCGAGGGGCGGGTAGCCCCGAGCGCGGTAGGTCAGGGTAGTTCACTCCTCGAACGAGGTCGAGACGGGTTCGTCGGCCATCCGATCGAACCTCGGCGTCGGCGGCGATCGGAACCTCGACCGCTACTCGGGGCAAAGGTGGGGTGTTCGCACCTTTCGAACCTGTGGCCGGTAGTGTATGAGAAATTTACAATTGAGTTTAATTGTATAAAATCGTGTGCCGTAATACGGACAATAATCCACCAGACGGAGTTCACGGGGTCCATGGTTAACCTAGCCACCCCCATTCACCAGTTTTCCGTGGTGCAGATCCGTGAGGGTGGTGTCTGTCTCTGTGAGTGATCGGACCTGAGCGGTACCGACGACTGGAGTTCGGTGATCTCCTCCACTGCTGAACGCTCGTTCCGGTGTTGGCCGGCTGGCGATCGATTCTAGTCTGAGTACTATTCGGTGCCTTTTCCCACACCGGTGGCGGAGTCGGCACATGGCACACGCCCTCGTAGACCGGGACATCCAGCCGGTCGAGCATCTGAAGGCTCAGGTCGGCGACCGATTCACCGTCGAGGTCGGAGGCGAAACCGACCGCGAGACGCTGATCGATCAACTCCAGGGTGCGGATATGATTCTGACCACGTCGCGGCTTCCCGTCGACCGCGAGATCATGGAGCGCACGGACCTCCGATTCATCGGGAAGTTCGGGACGGGCATCGACAGTATCGACCTCGAGGCGGCCGCGGATCTCGGCATTCCGGTCACGTACACCCCCGGGCTGAACGCGAAGGCCGTCGCCGAGTACACCGTCACGATGGCGCTCGCGGTATCGCGAGATCTGCTGCTGAACGACCGCAGGCTCGAGGACGGTGGCTGGCGTGACGAAGCCGAGAACGCCTCGCAGGTGACCGGCCAGACGGTCGGCATCGTCGGCTTCGGACGGATCGGCTCACGCGTTGCCGGTCTGCTGTCTGGCTTCAACG
This sequence comes from uncultured Halobacteriales archaeon, assembly GCA_964443815.1. Classification (GTDB taxonomy): domain Archaea; phylum Halobacteriota; class Halobacteria; order Halobacteriales; family Haloarculaceae; genus CAYLJD01. Next base: position 984 of record CAYUFG010000068.1, read on the forward strand.
TCGACGTGCTCGCCTACGACCCCTACGTGTTCGAGGAAGACACCGACATCACCGGCGCGGAACTCACCGACCTCGACGACCTCATGGCCCGGTCTGATGTCGTGACCGTCAACGCCGAGCTCACCCCCGAAACCGACGGTATGATCGGTGCTGACGAGCTCGACCTGTTGGCCGATTCGGCCTACCTCGTCAATACCGCCCGCGGCGACATCGTCGTCGAGGACGCCCTCGTCGATGCCCTCGAGAACGACGAACTCGCCGGTGCCGCCCTCGACGTCTTCGAGACGGAGCCGTTGCCCACCGACTCGCGGCTCCACGACTTCGACAACGTGATCACGACGCCTCACGTCGCGGCGATGACCTTCGACAGCCGAACCCGGTGCATCGACCGGCTGATCGACAGTGCCGTCAAACTGCTCGATGGTGAGCGGGTCGCCGACCGGTATATGGCCGTCAGGGCCGACTAATCGGCTGTCACCGGCGGCGATGCCCTGACGACGAACAGACACAGACTCCCCAGCACTGTCCCGACGCCGATCACGCCCACGAGCGTGAGCTGGAGCGCTTGCTCGAAGCCGAGCGCGGCAGTGCCGAGCGCGAGCGCCGCCCCGATGACGACCGGCGTGAGTGTGTCCATCACCCGGCCGAACGACTCCGCGGCGCTGACGGCGCCCCCGCGATGGCTCGCGGGGACGAGTTGCGTGACGATACTACGGTACAGCGACAGCATCAGCCCGAAGGCAGCGCCGACGAACACGACACCGACGACGGCGACGGCGAAGTGTGGCGCGAACACCACGGCGACCGTCCCCAGCAGGTAGCTGGCGTTCGCGCCGACGAGGGGCCAGAGCCGCGAGTCGAAGGCGGCGGTGACGCGACCGGCCTGGCTGCTCGCGACCGACAGAGCCACACTCGCGACCGCGAACAACAGTCCGGCCTGGCCGGGCGTCCCGCCGAGCAGGCGAACCACGACGATCGAGTTGTAGGTGAGGAAGGCCACCCAGACGGCCGTGCCGAGGCCCCGCGCGAAGACCATCGCGGCGAGCTTCCGCTGGCGGAGTAACGAGCCAAGGTCTCGGAGGTAGGCGAACCGGTCGTCGGAGTGGGTGCCCCCATTGGCTGTCCGGCTGGGCTCGTCGAACCAGAGGTACACCGCGATGGCGACCGGGAAGGCGAGCGCGTAGATCAGGAATGGGGCCTGCCACGCTATCCCGACGAGGAGCCCCGCGATCAGCGGGAAGACGGTCTGACTGAGCCCGGAGCTCGTAAAGCGCAGGCCCTGGGCGGTGGCCTCCTCGGTGCCCGTGTAGATGTCGCCGATCGACGTGATGATGATCGGCGTGAGGCCCCCGTAACACAGTCCCTGGAGGAAGCGAAGGGCGAGGGCGGCGGTGAACGTCGACGTGAGCGCGACGGCCGCGCCCGTCGCCCCGTAGCCGACGAGGGAGACCAGCATGACTGGTTTCCGACCGTATCGGTCGGCGAGTACGCCGGAGACGGCGATCATGACGATCGATGGAGCGGAGAAGGCGGAGATCAGCAGGCCGATGCTCGCCGGGGAGGCCCCCAGCGGGTCGATCATCGAGTCGAGTACGGGCGAGAGCAACGCCATCCCCAGCGGGCCGAGCAGGTTGGCGACCAGGAGCACCTGAAAGTTCGTCTCGCCAAGGACGTTGGCATCGTCGCCGACCAGCGAGCGGAGTGAGACCACGGCGTAGGAGCGGCCATTCGGGGGTCGGGCAAAAATCGCGCGGTACCGGTCGCGGGTTGCCCACTCTCAGGCCGACCGCGCCTCGATCGCGGCCGGTCGAGACGGCAAGCGCAGGTAGAACAGGGCGGCGACGCCCGAGACCGCCGCGAGCAGGAAGAAGGCCTCGTCGAAGTAGCCGGCGTCGGCCATCACCCCGACGACGGTCGACCCCAGCGACCCAACGAGGAAGAAGACCGTCCGGATGATGCCCCAGGCCTTCCCGCGGACGGCGTCGGGCAACACGGCGATCATGTACGCGTTCGAGACGGGGGCGTAGCCGAGCCTGGTCCCGACGACGAGTGTCACGACGAGCAGCGGCCCGAGCGACTCCACGAGCGGGAGCGCCACCGAACTCACCACGCCCACCGACGCGAGGACGAACAGGACGCGCCGGGCGCCGAGGGTGTTGGCGATGAAGCCGCCGGTGACTTGCGTGGCCGAGCCGGCCAGGAACATCGTCGCGAACAGCAGCGCGACGATCCCCTGATCGAAGCCACCGACGTCGACGAAGTAGGTGACGTAGAAGGCGGTCAGTCCCTGGTAGACGAACAGCATGCAGGTGTGGGCACCCATCGCGGTCGAGATGCCGGGGATGCGCAGCGCGCGGAGGACAGCGGCGCGGGCATCGCCGTCGATGTCGTCGTCGGGCCGCGAATCCCCCTCGCGGCCGGGGATCGCCCACCAGGCGAACCCGGCGGCGACCGCGTAGGGCGCCGCGAGGGCGGCGACGATGAGCCGCCAACTCACGTCACCGACGATCGAGCCGGCGATGAACGGCAGCGACGCCGAGCCGATCGATCCGGCGGCGAGCGTCAGCGCGATCGCCGCGGTGTTGTCGTCGGCGAACACGCGCGTCATGATCATGCCCCGCGCCGGCCCGAACATGCCGGCCGCGAACCCGAAGAAGGCACACGCAGCCAGGAAGACGAGAAACGTCGGCGAGAGGCCGAGCAGGACGACCGACAGCGCCGACCCGCCGAGGGCGCCGGCGAGCAGCCACCGCTCGCCCAGCCGGTCGGTGAGGACGCCCGCGGGGGACTGCATCAGCGCGTAGGTGGCCCAGAGCAGCGTCACGGCCACGCCACCGCCGGTATTGCCGACGTCGAAGGTGGCCTTGACCTGGGGGAGCAGCGCGGGGACGAGGAACCGACCGCCGAGGATGAGCAGCCACCCGAGGGCCACCGCGAGGATGATCCACCCGCGGCCGCCGCCGCGGAGCCGCTGGATCGTCTGTCGGGCGGCGGAGGCCATGTGCGCGGAGGCTAACTCCGGCCCCATATACGCGTCTCGGATTCACTCGACGACGCCGAGCAGCCAGAACAGCCCGGCGAGGGCGACGCCGGTCAGCGCGATCGAGGGGAAGGCCGCGGCGACGCCCCACTGCGTGGCGACGACGCCGAAGACGGCGGGCCCGGCGGCACTGCCCACGGCGGAAGCAGTCTGGATGAGCCCGAACAGGCTGCCGCTCGAGGAGATATCGGCCTCCGTCGAGACGAGGGCGTTCTTGACGGGGTATGCGGCGTAGACGCCGACGCCGATCAGGGCGAACCAACCCGAGAGCAGCGCCAAAAAGGCGACTGTCGGTAACCCGTCGAGCAGCGGCACGACGACGAGGTTGCCCGCGACGAGTAGCGCAGTCGCGCCCGAGACCACGGCGCCGAGTTTGGCCCGGTCGACCCGATCGGCGAGCCCGCCCGCCCACAGCGACGCGAGGCTGCCCCCGACGAGCAGCGTGAAGAAGCTGAAGTTGCCGGCAGCGAGCGAGGATCCGCTCTCCGCGGAGACGAATGCGGTCGTGAAGGTCTGCACGCCGCGGGCCTGCATTGAGAGTACGAGCGTGATGCAGAACAGCACGACGATTCGGCCAGTGATGTCGAACTTCGCCGTCTCGATCGCCGCTTTGACCTGCTCGCCGACCGACCGGGACTGGCCACCGTCGGTCGCCGGCCTGGAGCTGTCTGACCCTCTCGCCCGAAGGAGGGCTGGCCCGCTGAGCAGCGTGACTGCGAATGCGAGCACCGCCCCGCCGGCCAGCGCGATTCGCCAGCTGGTGACGGCAGCCAGACCGCCGACGACGACCGGCGCAGCCATGGTGCCGATCGCGCCGCCGAAGCCGAAGACACCCATCGCACGCCCCTCTGTATCCGTATCCTCGACGTCACTGATGATCGACATGCCCGCCGGGTGGAACGTGCTCCCACCGATGCCTGCGATGGCCTGGGCCACCAGCAGCATTCCGTAGGTCTGGGCGACGCTCGCGACGCCGATGCCGACGGTCATCGCGAGGAGACCGACGACGATCACTCGTGACTGGCCGATGCGGTCGCCCACGATGCCAGCGGGGAGCTGGAACAGCAGGTACATCAGGAAGAAGACTGTCAGCAGGAAGCCGGCCTCGCCATAGCTGATGCCGAAGTCTGCCACGAGCAACGGTATCACCGGCGGCACGACGATCGAGAGGAATTCGTTGATGCCGTGACCGATCGTGACCGGACCGACGACCCACGGACGGCCGACTGTGACCATCGACCGGAGGCGCTCCGGAATCATGCCGAGGCTCTCCCACCGATTCTGTCGTCGTCCCGCCAGCAATCCGATCGGGAGTCGAGACGATGCTCTCTCGGTGTGGCGACCGCGCAGCCAGTCAATGCGGCCATCCACCTGCGGTGATCCAAGGTCGACGCGACGTGGTCCATGATTGCGATTCGATGCGGTAGTCCAAGCGCCCCCTGCCTGCTATGTAGGGCTTGCTCATCCAGAGCCTAGTAGCTTCGATTCTGCTTTGTGTAAGTGCTCCAAAAAGGTGGATTTCGTGATGTCAAGCTCCGCCGCCAGTTCCGTCGCATCCACCTCCCTGGGCCAACTGTAGTACCCCTCGTCACGTGCGAGTTCGTAGACTTCGCGCTGGCGCCGTGTCAGATCGTTAGTCGCTCCTGGTTCACTCGTCCCGCGCTTTGCGATCCGCTCGATCTCGATGGTCGCGTCGGCTTCTTCCCGCACTTTCTCGAGGTGGGACGCGACGTACTGTCGGTCTTCCAGGAGGATGAGTGTCCAGTGACCCTTCCCATCGGCAATTCGGATTGGCCCATCGAGCACCAATTCCGGAATCAGCAGGGGATCTGCGATCGTATTCCCGTAATCCACGACGAGATCTTTCGTCAGTTTTCCCGCCAGCGAGACGCCGTCGATGGATCGGTCGCTGTCGAGCACTTGGATCGACTTGGAATGTTCGGCCGATCGGGCTTCCTCCAAGAACGAATCGAGTTCCTCGGCTGACGCTGACACGGCCGTAAAGTGACCTCTGGCCGCGTCGTCGCCGATCAAATTTATCGTATGTTGAAACAGTTCCACGTCGACGTCTTTCGTCACCTCGAGTGACCAACACCCCGGGTGATAGAGACTGATCTCGAATCGGGTGAGCGAGTCCTTCGCATCGATTGAACTGCCAGCCATAGCGTTAGCTCTGTATAGTTAGAAACGGAGCTGATGGGGCTTTCGTGTTTCGAATCGGGGCCCGGTTGAAGTTTCAACCCAAGGTACCGATCGGGACGTTGCCCTCCTAGAAAGTGTGCCTTCGGAGTAACGCCTATGTCCCGCCGGCCGGAACCAGCCGGACATGAACGGCGTCCACGACATGGGCGGGGACCACGGCTTCGGGGCGGTAGCCGTGGACGACACCGCCCAGTTCCACGCCGACTGGGAGCGGACCGTCTACGGGATGGACAAGCTGGCCAAGGCCACCGGCCTGTTCAACATCGACGAGAAGCGCCACGGTATCGAGCGGATGGACCCGGCCGAGTACCTCGGGTCGACCTACTTCGAGCGGTGGCTCTCGGCGCTCGAGCGGCTCTCCGTCGAGAAAGGTGTCATCACGGAGGCCGACCTCGAGGCGGCCCGACGGGAGGCCCGCGAGGGCACCGACGTGCCCGAGGACTCCAATTCCGAGCTCGTCGACCTGATTCGCGAGGGCTTCGAGACGCCGTCGGACTTCGAGCGGGCCGGGGCCGTCCCCGAGTTCGAGGTCGGCGACGACGTCCGGGTTCGCAACATCAATCCGGAGGGGCACACCCGCTGTCCGCGGTACGCCCGGCGTGCCCGCGGCGAGATTCACGAGGTACACGGCAACCACGTCTTCCCCGACGCGAACGCCCACGGTGAGGAGGACGCACGGCCCCTGTACACTGTCGAGTTCGCGGCGACCGAACTGTGGGGGCCAGACGCGGAGGCCGAGTCGGACTCAGTCCACATCGATCTCTGGGAACCCTACCTGCGACCGGACGACGGGGGCGACCAATGACACACGATCACGACCACGACCACGACACACACGACGAGACGGCCGACGACGTCCGCCCGCGCGTTCGGGCCTTGCAGTCGCTGTTGACCGAGGAAGGCATCGTCTCGACGGACGCCATCGACGAGGCCATCTCCGCCTACGAGGAGGAGATCGGCCCGTTGAACGGCGCTCGCGTCGTCGCGCGGGCGTGGACTGACCCCGAGTTCAAGGCCGATCTGCTCGACGACGCCAACGAGGCCATCCAGCAGTTCGACTTCGACGTCGGCGTCCAGCACATCTCCGTCAAGGAGAACACACCAGAGACGCACAACGCGGTCGTCTGCACGCTCTGCTCCTGTTACCCCTGGTCGCTGCTCGGGCTGCCGCCGACCTGGTACAAGACCCCCGCGTACCGCTCGCGGATGGTCAGGGAGCCACGCTCTGTACTCGCGGAGTTCGGCACGCAGCTCGACGACGACGTCGACGTCGAGGTCTGGGACTCCAGTTCGGAGATCCGGTACATGGTGTTGCCCCGCCAGCCCCCTGGGACGGACGACCTCTCGGAGGACGAACTCGTGGACGTCGTGACACGTGACGCGATGATCGGTGTCGAGCGGTTGGACGCCGCGGCAGCCGACGGCGGCCGCCCGGCGACGCGTGATTCCGAGACGAAATCGTTCCTGTCGGACCTGCTCGGTGAGGACGACCCGATCTTCACTGCACCCTGGCAGGCCCGCACCTTCGGCATCGCCGTGGCGCTGCGCGACCAGGCCGGCGCCATCGACTGGCCGGACTTCCAGCAGCGGCTCATCGACGCGGTCGACGCCACGAGTCCCGATGCCTACGAGGGCGAGGACCGGACCGAGGCTGCCCGCGAAACCTACTACGAGCAGTGGTCGGCTGCCCTCGAGCGCCTGCTCGTCGACGAGGGCCTCGTCGACCCGGCGGCGGTCCACGCCCGCGCCGCGGAATTCGCCGCCGGTGACCGCACCGCCGAGGAGTTCGTCGAAGGCGACCGCGGCCACTGAGGGCGGATCGGGTTCGCGCGATTTTTAACGGGGGTGCTCGGACTGACCGCCAGTGGCACTCGCCGAGTCGTTGTTCGGAGATCGCGCGGGCATCCTCCGCACCCGCCAGTTCCAGCTGCTCCTGCTTGCGAACGTGAACGGTGCGCTCGGCCTCGTCGTCATCTCGCCGTTCCTCGAGGTACTCACTGGGCCCTTCGGCGTCACCGACGCCCGCGTCGGCCTGCTCATGACCGCCTACACGGTCCCGCCGGTGGTTCTCATTCCCGTAGTGGGTATGCTGGCCGACCGCTACGGCCGGAAGCCCATGCTGATCACCGGCCTCGTGGTGTTCGGCCTCGCCGGTGCGGCCATCTCGTTGACGACCGACTTTCGGGTCGCCCTCGGCCTGCGTGTCGTCCAGGGCATCGGGTACGCGGGCATCGTCCCCGTCATCATCACGTCGATCGGCGATCTCTATGCCGGGCCGACCGAGGCCACCGCCCAGGGCCTGCGCTTCACCTCCTCGGGACTGACCCACACCGTGTTTCCCGTCACGGCCGGTGTTCTCGTCGCCGTCGCCTGGCAGTTCCCCTTCCTCCTGTATCTCGTTGCCCTCCCCATCGCGCTCGCGGTACTGCTCTACTTCGAGGAGACGCTCGGTGCCGACACCGAGGGCGAGGAGACGCTGACCGACGGCGGCGAGACCCGCGGCCGAGGCGCCTACGCCCGCGAGATCGCCGGGCTCGCCATCCAGCCGAAGCTCGCGGCCGTCTACGTTGCCATCGCGGTCCCGAGCGTGCTCCACATCGCCTTCCTCACCTACAACTCGTTCATCGTCGTCCGCGCGCTCGGGAGCACCCCCGGCGTCGCGGGGATCCTGCTCGCGCTCGTCTCGATCGTCTACGCCACTGCAGCCAGCCAGGCCGGCCGCGTGACCGACTTCTTCGGCAGTCGCGTCGCCCCGATCGTCGTCGCGATGCTGTGCATGGGCGCCGGGCTGTCCGTCGTCGCCATGGCACCCGTCCTCCCGGTCGCCGCCGTCGGGACGGTGAGCATGGGCCTCGGCGTCGGGCTGTGTTTCTCCCTGTTGCGGAGCGTCCTGACGACGCTCGCGCCGGAGTCTCACCGGGGCGGCCTCGTCGGCCTCGGCGAGTCCATCATCCGGCTGGCAAACAGCGTCGGCCCGGTGCTGATCGGCTGGCTGATCGTCGTCTTCTCGCCGGCGGTCGGTGACGTCGCGGCGCTCCGGTACAGCCTGGTGGGCGTCGCGGTCGTCGGTGCCGTCGTCGGCGTGAGCGCCATCGTCGCTGCGAGGGCGGCCCGGCCAGTGTCGGCCTAGTCCACGACGAGTTCGGGCGCGTGGCGCTCGATGTGTGGCATCGTCCGCCCGAGGGCCGCATCGAGGGCGTCGAGATACTGCTCGATCTCCGCGTCACCCATCGCCGTCGAGAGCGATCCAAGGAGCGTCGGCAGACTCGCGGGTGCAACGCGGACGCCCTCGTCCATCAACTCGAAGAACAGCCGCTCCTCGATCGCCTCGTGGGCGCCGAGCGAGTCGCGGTAGTTGTCGACGGGGTCGGGCGTGAAGTAGAACTTGAAGATCGACGCCGGGCAGTGGAACTGGACGTCCAGCGAGCGGTCGTCGAGGATGTCCTCGACGCCGGCTGTGAGGGCCTCGCCGAGTCCGTTCAGCCGCTCGACCGCCGCCTCGTCGAAGGCCTCGAGCGTGGCCAGCCCCGCGGTGACCGTCGCGGTGTTGGCGTTGAACGTGCCCGAGTGGGAGATGTGCAGGTCCGTCGAGTCGCCGTAGGCCTGCATGATCCGCTCCTTCCCGCCGAAGGCCCCGACCGGGAAGCCGCCGCCGATAACCTTCCCGAACGTCATGATGTCGGGGTCGATGTCGTAGAGGGTGTGCGAACCGCCGTACGCGAAGCGGAAGGAGACCACCTCGTCGAAGATCAGCGGGACGTCGTGCTCGTCGGCCAGCGACGCGAGCCCCTGGATGTAGGATTTCTCGCCGGGGATCATCTTCGTGCCCATGTACGGTGCGACGAGGATGCCCGCGAGGTCGTCCTCGGCCGCGAGGCGGTCTTCGGCGGCCTCGAGGTCGTTGAACGGCAGTGCGAGGACGTTGTCGACGGTCGAATCGGGGACGCCGGCGATGTTGGCGACGCTCTCGGGCGCGTGGGGTGGGCCGGCGAGTTCCTGTGGCGGGTGGACGCTCACCTGGACGTCGTCGAACGAGCCGTGGTACAGGCCCTCGATCTTGGCGATGGTCTCGTTGCCGGTGTGTGCGCGGGCCGCTCGAACCGCGTTCATGACGGCCTCCGTCCCGGAGTTGGTGAACCGGATCGAGTCCAACCCAGGGACGCGGTCGTGGAAGTGCTCCGCGTAGTCGATCTCGGTCCGCGTCGGGCCACCGGGTGCGTTGCTCGCGCGGATGGCCTCGATCGCCGGCTCGATGACTTCTGGGGCGGCGTGGCCGTGGATCAGCGACGTCATGTTGTTGACGAAGTCGAGGTACTCGTTGCCGTCGACGTCGGTGACGTAACAGCCATCGCCGGACTCGAGATAGGTCGGATGCGGGGGGTGACACACGCCGCTTCGGGTGTTGCCGCCTGGCATGTGCTCTTTGGCCTCGTGGAAGAGCGACCGCGAGGTACCGGTCCGATCGTAGTACCGATCTTCCGCGGAGTCATCGGGCATGGTTCCGGCTGGCACAGGTGCGTGCTTAGCTTTTGCGACACGGAGCTTGGTCCTGGTTCCCTCCAAAGGCCATTGGGGCAGGCGGCCTCTGTGTCACAGA
>CAYUFG010000069.1:0-10739 GCA_964443815.1 uncultured Halobacteriales archaeon
TGATGGCCGCCGGCGAGTTCGGCGACAAGACCCAGCTCGTCACCATCAGCCTCGCTGCTCAGTACGGTGCCCACCCAGGCATATGGGTGGGCGAGATGCTCGCGATCATCCCCGTGAGCCTAGCGAACGCGTACCTATTCCACCACCTCGTCGGCCGATTCGACCTCCGGAAGGCCCATTTCGCCGGGGCTGCACTCTTCATGTTCTTCGGGCTGGACACACTCCTCTCGATGACGATCGGCGTCTCAGTCTGGGAGCAACTCGTCGGCATTGTGTCCACGGCTCTGCTCCTAATGCAAGCATAAGGTGGCCGGCCATCGTAGGAGGTAAGTCCACCAAACGCGAGCGACCGATCGATGAGCGAGACGGGGGTCGATCCCCTCGACGACGTGGACGTGGCAACCCTGCAGTCGTCACTGTTGGCCTGGTACGAGGAGAACGGTCGGGACTACCCTTGGCGCAAGACTACCGATCCGTGGGCCATACTCGTTTCGGAGGTCATGAGCCAGCAGACACAGCTTGACCGCATCGTCGAGCCCTGGACCGATTTCCTCGACCGTTGGCCGACCGCCGAATCGCTCGCCAATGCCGATCGGGCGGATGTAGTCGCGTTCTGGAGCGACCACAGTCTCGGCTACAACAACCGAGCACGGTATCTCCACGAGGCGGCGACCGAAGTTGTGGAGTCGTTCAACGGCGACCTCCCGGCAGATCCGGAGGCGCTCGAGGAGCTCATGGGCGTCGGACCCTACACGGCAAACGCCGTCGCGAGCTTCGCGTTCAATAACGGCGACGCCGTAGTCGACACGAACGTGAAGCGAGTGCTGTACCGCGCGTTCGACATTCCGGACTCGGATTCCGCGTACGAGCGCGTCGCCTCCAGTCTCCTTCCCACGGGCGAATCCCGCCGGTGGAACAACGCGATAATGGAGCTCGGTGGAACGGCCTGTGGCAAACAGCCACGGTGTGACGAGGCGGCGTGTCCGTGGCGGGATTGCTGTCGCGCGTACAGAACGGGGGACTTTACTGCACCGGACGTCCCGACCCAACCCTCCTTCGAGGGCAGCCGCCGCCAGTTTCGCGGTCGGATCGTGCGCGTACTCAGCCAGGAGGATGAACTCAGCCTGGACGCGCTCGGCCGACGAATTCGGGTTGACTACGATCCGGATGGCGAGTACGGCCGGAAGTGGCTCCGAGACCTCGTTCGTGATCTCGAAGCGGATGGCCTCCTTGACGTCGAGGCGGACCCGGCCGAGACGTCGGTCCGACTGCGAGATTAGTCACACGGACTGGCTGGTGCCCGATTACAAGCCCTAATCCTTTAACGCGAGAACCGGAATGATTTGATAGCTCGTTCGCTAGAGGACCGTATGCCAGTTCAGGTGGTCGGTATCTGTGGAAGCCTCCGTGAGGAGAGCCACACGCGGACCGCGCTCGGTGTCGCGCTTTCTGCCGCGGCGGGTGACGGTGCCGCCACGGAATTGCTCGACCTGCGGGAGTGGGAACTGCCGGTGTACGACGCCGATCAGGACGACGCCGGCGACGCGGTCGCGTTTCGAGAACGCGTCCAGAAGGCCGACACGATTCTCCTGGGAACGCCCATGTACCACGGCTCCTACTCGTCGCCGACGAAGACCGCCATCGACTACTGCGGTTTCGACGAGTTCGAGAAGAAGACGGTCGGTCTCCTCGGCGTGTCTGGAGGGAGTTTTCCGATCACTGCCCTCGAGCATCTGCGGTCCGTCTGCCGGGCGCTCGACGCGTGGGTAATTCCCCACCAAGCAGCCGTTCCAAACGCGTCGAGCCGGATCGAGGACGGGGCGTTCACCGACGAGGGCGTCGAAACGCGCGTCCGCACGCTCGGCGAAGAGGCCGTCAGATTCGCGAACATCGAGGCCGATCCCGCCAGCTTCGAGAGCGGCGAAAACGTGGGCGCGCGGGACTGAGACGTGTCACAACGGCTTTGGACCGTCGGGGAGTGACACAATTCGTGACACAATGGGTCGGCGACTCCGGCGTCGGTCGCCCGCGGGGGCCACGCGCACTCGGTCGGGCGTGGGCGGAGGTAGTCGGTCGCCCGGCGACCTTCTTCAGATCCAACGTCGCGCCCGGTGACCAGGGCCCTGGACTGACTTTCCTCGCGGCCGTCGTGCTGGTCGAGGAGGCCATCAGAATCGCGCTCGTCTCCGGCGGCTATCCGGTTTTCGGCGGTCAACCAGCCCTCTCGGCCGTCGTCTGGCTACTCGTGGCGGTGGTGCTTGTAGCACCACTCGGAATTCACCTCGTCGCCGCGGTCCAGACCCTCATCCTCGCGTTCCTTGCCCCGAACCGTGGCGGTATCAGCGAGACCGTCCAGGTCTTGTGCTACGCGAGTGCACCCTGCCTCCTTGCCGGCGTCCCGGACCCATGGGTACGGTCTACCGTCGTGGTTTATGCAATGGTGCTCTACCTACTGGGGATTGCCCTCGTGCATGACCTCGCCCCTTGGCGGGCGACCGTCGCGGGGCTCCTACCGGCGATGATCGTATTCGGGATCGGATTCCGTGGACTCGACGCCATCTGGTCCGTCGGCGTGATGGTGGTGGATTTCGTGGAGATGCTCTTGTAGAGGTGCTCTTATCGGGTCGGGCCCCAAACCGAAGGCATGCTCAGCCTCGACCTTGACGAGTTCATGTTCGAACTGTCCGACGGTGCCATCAAACACGTCGGCCCGTCGAATCGGGAAGCGACGGCGAAGCTCTACGATGTTGAGGGGCTCGAGGTCCGGGAGTTCGGCGACAAACGCCTCAAACTCGCCTTTGAGGACGAGGACGGCAACAAGGTAGAGGTAGCGCTGTTCCCGGACCAGGCCCGGGAGGTGGTTCGTGGGATCGAACTGCTCAAGGACGACAGCCCGGTCTTCGAGTGAGGTCACCCGCGTTTCGACAACCGTTTTAGGGCGGACCCACTCCAAACACCTAATGGGTTCGTGTATCATCTGCGGTACGTCTGTCGACGGCCGCATCTGTGACCTCCACGAGGAAGACGTCGTCTTCGAGTTCCGCGGGTCTCGGCCGGGCCAATTGACGCCCGGGCGCTTCTACCGTGGCTCGGTCGACGGCTACGCCGACTTCGGCGTGTTCATCGACATCGGCGACAGCGTTACCGGCCTGTTGCACCGCAGCGAGCTCGACCAGCGCCTCGAGAGCCTCGACTGGGAAGCCGGCGACACCGTGTTCGTCCAGGTCCAGGACGTCCGCGACAACGGCAACGTCGACCTCGGCTGGTCGATCCGGCAGCGCGAGGGCGAGTTCCGCGGGACGCTTATTGACGATCCCGCAGCGGACGAACCGGTCCGGCGGGCCGACTCCGACCGGACCGAACCCGATGAGGATGGGGTCGAAGTCACCCCGTCGCCGTCGTCACCGTCTCGCGACACCGGTGACACCGAGGTAACGGCCGCCGAAGCCCAGGACGAGAGCGAGAGTGAATCGACCCGGTCGGCAAACGAGACGGAACCGGAGCAAACGGTCGAGGACTCCTCGGATGAGCCGGAACCGGCCACTGAGCCGACCGAGGACCCGGCTGCCGAGCCAGAGCGGGTGACAATAGAAACACTGGAGGACCGGATCGGCGACGTGGTCAGGCTCGAAGGCGAAATCGCGAGTGCTCGCCAGACCAGCGGACCGACGGTGTTCGAACTTCGCGATGAGACCGGTTCCGTCGAGTGTGCGGCCTTCGAGGAGGCCGGCGTCCGGGCCTATCCGGAGGTTGGCGAAGGCGACGTAGTCCGACTCGACGGCGAAGTCGAGGAGCGGCGGGGCGAACTCCAGGTTGAAACGGAGGCGCTGATCATCCTCGAGGGCGACGAACTCGAAACCGTCAGTACGCGAATGGAGGACGCACTGGTTCAGCGAGCGCGCCCCGAACCGGCTGCCCCTCTCGCCGACGACGAAGCGGTCGCCGCCGCTGCCGACGACATTCGCGACGCGGCGACGGCAATCAGACGAGCGGTCATCGAGGCACGGCCGGTTATCGTCCGCCACGCCGCGGACGTCGACGGGTACCTCGCGGGGGCCGCGCTGGAGCGTGCGACGTTGCCGTTGATCGACGACGAGCATCAGTCAACCGACGCTGCCTACCACTACTTCGATCGGCGCCCGCTGGAGGGGACTGTCTACGACCTCGATGATGCCACCGGCGACGTGACGTCGATGCTATCGAACGCGGAGCGCCACGACGAGCAGTATCCGCTGTTCGTCTTCGTGGCGGCCGGAGGCACGGCCGAATCGCTCGACGGCTACGACCTTCTGTCAGTTTACGGCGCCCGAACCGTCGTCATCGAAGCCGCCGAGATTGACCAGGTCGTCGGAGAAGCCGTCGGGACGACTGTGACAACGTCGGGGGTCGAACGATCCACGGCAACCACTCTCGCTGCCAACGTCGGTGTCCACGTCAATGGGGAGATACGCGAGAGCGTCCGTCACCTGCCCGCAGTGAGCTTCTGGAGCGACACGCCGGAAGCGTACGTCGACCTGGCGACGGAGGCTGGATACGAGCCTGCTGAGGTCCGGAAGCTTCGGGAGGCAGTCGCGCTCGAGGCCTTCTACCAGTCCTACGAGGACAAGCGCGAACTGATCACGGATCTGCTGTTCGGCGAGGGCGACGCCGAGCGTAGCCTCGCCTCGCACGTCAGCGAGCAGTACCGGACCCGGATGGAGGCAGCTATCGAAACGGCCCGCGCAAATCTCGAGACGACGGACATTGGCGGTGTAAGCATCACCATCCTCGACACAGACGCGTACACGCACCGGTACGAGTTCCCCCCGACGGATCTCCTGCTTGACGTACTCTGGCGCGAACTCGCCGACACCGATGCCCTGCTAGGTATCGACGAGGACGAGGCCTACGTGCGGCCGGCACTGGACTTGGACGTTCGATCGATCGTCGAGGAGGCCGGGGAAAACGCGCCGAAGGCCGGCCTCGATGCCGCGGGGGCCCGAGAGGGCCACGTCGAATTCCTCGCCGGCGAGCGCGACGCGGTGCGGGACGCCCTCGTCGCTGCCATCGCCGGCGAGCGATCCTCACTCGCCGCGGCGTGACCCCGCCCGAGCGACACCCTTATTCGGCAGACAGCGGTTCCTACGGACGACAGGCGAATGAGCAGTGACTCAATGGACGGCGAGGACATCTTCGAAGCGGTCTGTGCCGAGCTAGTCGACCGCATCGTCGCCGGCGACGTCGACCGTGACGACCTCGAAGCCGCGAAGACGGAGGTCTGTGGCGAGTTCGGCGCCCCAAAGGTTCCGAAGAACTCAGAACTGCTCGACCGGGCGCCCGAGGATGAACGCGATGTGGTCGAGCAAGTGGTCCGGCGGAAGCCGGTCCGGACGGCATCGGGCGTCTCTCCTGTGGCGATCATGACTTCGCCCCACGGGTGCCCCCACGGCAAGTGTCTCTACTGTCCCGGCGGGCCCAACTCGGAGTTTTCCTCCGCCCAGAGCTACACGGGCCACGAGCCTGCGGCGGCCCGCGGCGCTCAGAACGACTACGACCCCTACGGCCAGGTCCGGCTTCGGCTCGAACAGCTTCGACAGATCGGCCACCCCGTCGACAAGGTCGAACTCATTCTCATGGGTGGAACGATGACCGCCCGTTCGCACGACTACCAGGAATGGTTCGTCAAGCGAGCGCTTCAGGCGATGAACGAATACGATCCCGACGCGAATCCGAACCCGACTCAAGGGGAGAGTTTCGCCCAGGGGAACTACGACTTCGAATACCTCGAGGACGTGATCGCCCGGAACGAGCGGGCGAACGTCAGAAACGTTGCGACGACGTTCGAGACGAAGCCTGACTGGTGTGATCCCGAGCAGATCGACCGGATGCTCCGCCTCGGCGGAACGAAGGTCGAAGTCGGCGTCCAGACCACGTATGAGCGGATCAACCGGGAGATGCACCGTGGCCACGGCACGCAGGATTCGATCGACGCGAACCGCCGGCTGCGCGACGCCGGGTTCAAGGTTGGTTTTCACATGATGCCCGGACAGCCGGGCATGTCGGAAGCGATGTGCTTGGAAGACTTCCGGCGGCTTTTCGAGCGGAGCGAGTGGCGGCCGGACTACCTCAAGATCTATCCCACGCTCGTCGTCGAGGGAACGGCCGTCTACGATAGCTGGCACGATGGCGAGTTCGAGCCCCTCGACAACGACCAGGCGGCGGAGCTCGTCGCCGAGATCAAGTCGATGATCCCGCGGTATACCCGCTTGCAGCGCGTCCAACGGGACATTCCCGCGGACTTCATCGAGAGCGGCGTCTGGAAGTCGAACCTCCGGCAACTCGCCCGGGAGCGAATGGCCGAGCACGGCTGGACCTGCGAGTGCATCCGCTGTCGCGAGGTCGGGCACAACGACGCCGAGCCCGCGTCGGTAGACGTAGACGTCATGACCTACGAAGCTGCGGGTGGCACGGAACATTTCATCAGCCTTGAGGACTTCGACCGAAACCTTCTGATCGGCTTTTGCCGACTGCGTATCCCTAAGGATCCTGTCAGGCGGGAGCTCCAAGATGCCGCCATCGTCCGCGAACTTCACGTCTACGGCAACGAGGCGGGCCTCGGAGCGTCCGATCTGGGGGACGCCGGCTCCGCCGATACCACTGTGGACAGCCACCAGCACCAAGGCCACGGCCGTCACCTGCTCGGGGTGGCGGAGCGACGTGCCGCGGACGCCGGGTACGACAAGCTCGCCGTGCTCTCGGGGATCGGCGTTAGGCAGTACTACCGCGACAAGCTCGGGTACGTGCAGGATGGCCCGTACGTCTCGAAGCGAATTCCGTCATGATGACACTTGAGAACCGACGCATCCGCCGATAGAACCGATCGTGTCTGAGTCCGTTGTTTGCATCCACCCAGTTGTCGTCCCCGGAGCGAGGTGTATGCCGAGCACCCACAGAACCTCCCCACTCCCGCGGTTGGAGACCGAGGGCTCGCCGACGAAGGGATGCTGCACACACGACGGTTTGATCGAGCCGGATGAGCTTCTGGGCCGCGTCGGTCAGTAAAAGCCGCGTTCGACGTCCTCGTCGATGACGTCCTCGAGCTCTGCATCGAGGAGTTCCTCGGCCTCCTCGAACGTCCCCGTCAGGTCGTCGAGCCGGTCGGGTCGGTCGTGATGATCGAAGTCCATCGGCCCGTAGGCGGGACTCTCGAGAGCGTCCATGACGTCCTCGATGAAGGCGCGAGGGGTGGTTGGCGCGTCCTGGTGGGTCTCCACGACGGCGCCGAGCCGTTTGGCTCGTTCCTCGGCGGTTTCCTCGTCCTGAGCCGGGGATTGCACACCGAAGAGTCCCTCGCTGTCGTCTTTTCCGGGGAATAGCGGATCGATGTCCTCGTCGATGCGCCGAGCGACCTTGGCCCCGACGCCCTGGACTTCGAACGGGTTCTTTGCGTAGGTCTTGACCTGGAACACGCCGGCCCCTGGGTGTCCGATGTACAGGTCCTCGCCGAGGCCGCCGGAGCGGTCGCCACCCACGGCCCGCCAGCCTTCTGGGTCCGCGTCGCTCTCGACGACGTCCGTCATGATGTCCTGCCAGTCACGCACCCGCATGCTGATCAGACGTAACTGGCTCACCCGAATATAGGCATCGATCGCCACGACGGCAGGCTTTTTTTGGGCGGCACCCTCCACACGGTCGTGAAGCTTCGGGGGCCGGTTGTGGACGTCGGCGATGGTCGAACCGTCTCGACGTCATCGGGTGAGCGGGACCTCTGCGAGGTCGGGATGCGGCCAGATCGAGGCGTCGCCGACCGCGTCACGGTCACGCTCTGGGGTGACTGGACAGAGACCCTCGAGTACCTCGAGCCGGGCATGGAGCTCGCGATGTACGACGCCGATGAGCGGACGTATCGCGGCGAAACGCAGTACACGACGAACTCCGATACGATGGTCGTCGTGGAGCCGGACTTCCTTGTCGACGTGACCGACGTTCGCCAGTGGGTCCAGTGCCCGCGGCTGTACTACTTGAACAAGCTCGGCGGGACGCCTCTTGCCGAACCGGTCGTCACGGGGACCATCGTTCACGAGGTGTTCGGCGATTTGCTCCGGGGGCAGGACCCGGCGGAGGCGGTCGAAACGCGTGTCGAGGCTGCCGGACTGGAACTCGGTCTGCTCGGCGCCGACAGGAAGTCAGTCACTTCGACCGTCCGCCAGCACGCGGACGCTATCGACGCGTGGCTCCGTCAGGGAACGCTGACCGAACGTGACGAGTGGCGGTCGGAGCAGACGCTCGTCAGCGAACGGTACGGAATCAAGGGCAGGGCGGACGCAGTTCGACGAGGCGCGCCGGTCGAGCTCAAGACGGGCAAGAACACCGACCGCGAGCCACGGTTCCACGACAAGGTCCAGGCGACCTGCTACGCCCTGGTGCTCGGTGAACACACCGGTGAATTCCCGGAGACAGGCACACTGCTGTACACCAAGAACGCCACGGTGGACCGCGTCGAGGCTGACGGTGACCTCTCGCCGGCGAAGGACTTCTCGATCGGCCCGGGACTGTTGGAATTCGTCCTCAGGAAACGAAACGAACTCGCGGCCATGGAACACGACGCCGACGTGCCGACGGGTTTGGAGGCGAATGCAACCTGTGAGTACTGCTTCGAGCAGGACACCTGTCTGGCGGTCTCAGGCCGGCTCGACCAGGAGTCGAAGGCCGGACAGATCGGGACGCCTCTCCCCACCGAGGAATTGACATACTTTGAGGAATTGTACGCTGCGATCGAGGCCGAGCGTCGGGCCGTCCATGGGGAGTACGGAAAACTCTGGAAACAGTCACCGGGGGAGCGCGCGGCGGACGACCGTGCACTGATCGACCTCAAGCCAGTCGGTCGGCGGGAACTCGACGGTGGGCGATGGGAACTCCGAGCCACGGGAACCGGGGCCGTCTCGAAGATCCGCGAGGGTGACCTGGTGCTCGCGAGCGACGGCGACCCGACCGGTGACGGTGCCGAAATCGCCCGTGTCGAGCGGCTCGGAGAGGAGATCGTCGTCACGGCAGACGAGCCCGTCGACCTTCGTCGGCTTGACGTCTACCCATCGGAACTGTTCGCCGACCGCCTACTGACGGCGCTACACGACGGCCTGCTCACGCAGCAACCCGAGGCGAAAGACGTGCTGTTCGGCCGACGGGAACCCGAATTCCGGTCCATCAAGGAGACGTTCGAGGCAGACAACCAAGCCCAGAACCGGGCAATCCAACGGGCGGTGGGGGCGGAGGACTGTGCGCTCGTTCACGGGCCCCCTGGCACGGGCAAGACCTACGTTCTCGCAAAGATCGTCCGCGCACTGGTCGACCGCGGGGACCGCGTCTTGCTCGCTGCCTTCACGAACCGGGCAGTCGACAATGCCATCGAGGCGCTCGAGGCTCAGGGGTGTACAGACGTTGTCCGGGTGGGGACTGAGAGCGGCATCCGTGAAGACATGCGAAAACATCGTCTCAGGACGGCTGGCGATCCTGCGGCGTGCGCGGCACAGCTCCGCGAGGCGAGCGTGGTCGCAGCCACGACCGCCTCCTGTGGCTCGCGTGTCATGCGTGAGGAGTCCTTCGACGCCGCCGTCGTGGACGAGGCCGGCCAGCTGACCGAGCCGGCGACACTCGCGGCGACCGCGCTCGCCGACCGGTTCGTTCTCGTCGGCGACGACCGCCAGCTGCCGCCAGTCGTCCGCAACGCGCCTCGGCTGGAGACGTCCCTGTTCGAGCGGCTTCACGGCGAGTATCCCGAGGCGGCCGTGCTCCTCACCAGGCAGTACCGGATGGCCCAGCGGATTCAGGCCTTCGCCTCCCGGGAGTTCTACGACGGCAACCTCCGCCCGGCGACGCCCGAAATCGCGGGACGGACACTCCGCGACCTGGACGGTGTCGATCCCTCCCGGTTACCGAGCCATCTGCGCGATCAAGTGGTGTTTGTCGACCCGAATGGGGATGCCGACGGCAACCGAAATCCGATCGAGGCCGAAGCCGTCGCGGAGATTGTCGAGGCCTACCTGGCTGCGGGCGTGGATCCCTCGGACATCGGCGTCATTGCCCCGTACCGAGCACAGGTTGCCGAGATCAGCGGTCGAGTCGCGGCAAACATCGCGGTCGACACGGTCGACCGCTTCCAGGGGTCGAGCAAGGAGGTGATCGTGGTCTCGTTCGTCGCGACGGACGACCTGTCGGGCCCGATATTCGAGGATTATCGCCGGGTGAACGTAGCCATGACCCGCGCCAAACGTGCGCTGGTGCTCGTCGGCGACGCCGATGCACTGTCGACGGACGACACCTACGGCCGGATGGTCGATTGGGCCGGGTGAACGGCTCGTCGTTCGAGACGAGGGCGCGCGATCAATCGGACGGCAGACCCTCGGCTTCGTCGGCCGTTTCGTCGTCGATCTCCGAGAGAACACGTTGCTGGAACGCCCGAAGCACCGCGGACTCGTCCTCGGCTAGGACGACATCGCTCGCGAGCAGCGTCGCGAGCCCGAATGCCCGCGGACTCGGCGAGTCCACTCGCACGGTCCGGACTTCGAGGTTGCCGGACTGTATCGACGCGAGTGCGGATCGGACCGCCTCGACGTGGAGTTTGTCCTCGAGGATTTCGCGGTAGGTTTCCTCGATGACCGCGAAGTCCTCGAGATCGCGGGCGAACGAGAGGAGCATGTCACTGTTGAACTGCTGTTCCCCGGCCGACTTCTCGTAGCCCTTGTACCGCTTGAGGATCATCA
>CAYUFG010000070.1:0-10701 GCA_964443815.1 uncultured Halobacteriales archaeon
CGGCGGTGCCGAGCGTGGTGATGTTCCAGTCGATGAAGTCGAACATCTCGTTGAAACCCTCGACGGTGGACTGGGCCATCGCCCCGAAGTACGAGGTGTAGATCGTCTGGCCGCTCTCGTCCATCGCGCCGTCGATGGTCCGCCAATAGCTCTCGGGGTAGTAATCCGGGAGCTCTTCGAGGTACGGTGCAGAGCGGTCGGAGGGGCCCTGTTCGGTCGGGGTTCCGCCGTCGCCGCCGGTGTCACCACCGGTGTCGCCACCGGAATTGCCGCCGGTATCACCGCCGTCGCCACCGTCGCCCCCGTCGCCGCCACAGCCGGCGAGGCCGACCGCCGCCGCGACTCCGGTGCTCTTCAAGAGATTACGTCGATTGAGTCTGCCAGTCGGGGTATCCCGAACCATGGTCCACCCTTCCCGCTGAGCTATATAGGGGTTGTGAATGAATGTGCTAAAATCAGGTTGAATTACGCATAATATTGACTCAAACTCTCAAAAATTGCATGCAATAGACACGTATATGGATTAACAGTAGAAACAGTCAAATTCTTATGACACTCGGGGATCAAGTCGGCCGATAGACGGGAAATCGGCGGCTGGCGGGACTGAGCGGCGAGGTGTGCGGAAAACGAGGCGACGGTCAGTACAGGCCGTTCGCGCCCGGCCGGAGGTCGAGTTCGAAGCTCTGGGTCCGCGTGTCCTGGTCGACCACGTGGAGACACGTCTTCGCGACGTCGTCCGGGTCGAGGTACGTAGCCGGATCGAGGTCGTCCTCGCGCTCGATCACGTCCGGGTTGAGCATCACGCCGCCGATCTGGACGTGGGCGACGTGGACCCCCTCCGGGGCGTACTCGTCGTAGAGGCTCCGGGCCAGCCCGCGAGCCGCGTCCTTGCCGGCCTTGAACGCCGCATCGCCGGCACTCTCGAGGGCGCCGAAGAACAACACCGTTCCGCCGGTCTCGAGCAGGTCGGCCTCGGCCTCGCGGAAGCACAGCAAACTACCCAGCGCGTACAGCCGCCACATCTTCTCGAACCGGTCGGGGTTCGTGCCCGACCGGTCGTCGCTCGTCACGGTGCTCGCGGTCAGCGCGAGCACCTCGACCGGCCCGAGCTCCGCCGCGATCTCCGAAAACGTCGACGCAACGTCCTCGCGATCGGTGATGTCGGTCCGAATGCCCCTGGCCTCGATACCGTCCGCTCGGAGCCGTGCGGCCTCGTCCTCGAGGTAGTCGCCGCTCCGTCCGAGCAGTGCGACGTCGTAGCCCGCGTCGCCGAGTCGCTCGCCCAGCCGCTCACAGAAGCCCGGGCCGACGCCGGCGACGACTGCTGTCGTTGACATACCGGACGGTGGGTAGCGGGGTACCGACATAAATTACCGGGTGGGGAGACTCCGACCCGGGCTCGATCGACGACCCGATGTCCGTGCCGTTTAATACACCCATCGCAAAGCCGCACCCAGATGCCGGCGATCCGTCGCATCGAGTTCGACTTCGACTTCCCGCCCGGCCACGTCGCTGCGTACCTCATCACCGGCGACGAGCCGATCCTCGTGGACGCGGGCCTCTCCGGTGCTGCTGGCGAGGACGACCTCCGGCAGGGGCTCGCCGAACACGGTCTCGAACTCGCCGACGTCGCCCACCTCGTGTTCACGCACTATCACACCGACCACGTCGGTCAGGCGGGTACGCTCCGGAGTGTCGCCGATCCGACAGTGCACGCGCCGGAGACGTTTCGGCCTCGGATGGGTCGGGACGTCGAAGCGGTCCGCCGTCTCGCGAGCGAGACGATGCGGGCGGCGGGCCTGTCCGACGACCGGATCGAGACCGCACTCGCGGACGTCCTCCCGCAGCACGAGGCGATGCAGGCCGAACTCCCCGTCGACGCGGTCGATCACTGGTTCGAGTCGGGAGCACGGACCCGAATCGGGGGCCTCGCTCTCGACGTGCTCCCCACGCCGGGACACGACAAGACACACGTCAGCTACCGACTCGAGGCCGATGATCGGGTCGCCCTCGTCTCGGGCGACATGGCCATCGAGCCGTTCCGGACGTGGATCGTCCGCTCGGGCTGGGTGGACGGCTTCTCGGCCGACGTCGCGGCCTTCCGGTCGGCGCTCGACCGGCTCGCCGCTATCGACGCCGACCGCGTCTATCCCGGGCACGGGCCCGTTCACGAGGCGCTCCAGGCGACGGTCGAACGAGACCGCGCATCCCTCGACGAGCGCCTCGAGACCTGTCTGGCGGCGGTTCCGGAGGATGGTGCCACCGCCGCGGCGGTTGCGGAGACGCTCGGCAGCGAGCGCGTCTCCTTCTTCCGGCTCGTGCCGGAGGTCGTCGCGGCTCTCGAGAACCTTCACACACGCGGCCAAGTCGAGGTCCGCGACGTCGACGGTGCCAAGCGATACGCTCCCCAGTAGGGAGCTCCTCGACAGCGTGCATGAAATTGGCGGAGCAGCCCGTCTGTACAGAGATTCGCTGAGAATTGCCACCCCTTCAGTCGTGTGAGGACGTCAGGACAGCTACAACGGCTGCGTCGCGGCCGCACGTTCGGCCGACGTCTCGGCCGCGACCACGAGGAGTCCCGGCTCGGTCCGCCCGCGGACGTTCTCGAAGCCCTCCCTGTCGACGAACGACTGGCGGTACTCGTCGACGGCCGCGTCTGGCACGTCGCCATCGAAGGCAATCGCCGAGAGCCAACTGATCGACCCGTCCGACACACCGATTCCGTTTGCGAGGAACCGAGCCGCCGCGAAAGGCCCCTCCTCGACGGCGAGCGGTCGGCCAAACCGGGCCGTCGACCCCTGGATCGCGGCGAGTGCCCGCTCGACGGGCGGCGTCGACGCCGGATACGAGTCACGCCCGCCCTCCAGCTGCCGGCCGAGGACGGCCAGGACCGCCGCCGGGTCATCGGGGTGATCCGCCCACCGGATCAGTTCCGACTCGAGTGCGAACCCCAGGCGGTCGCCGGCATGGATTCCCTCCGTCTCGGCGGGGAGGCCCGCGGACTCGAGCGCGTCGCCGAGTGCCCCGGGATCGTAGTCACCACGGAGGACGCCGCCGGCAACCGACCCCGTGCTCACGGTCAGGAGATCCGTCGTCGCTGAGATGACGTCGAGGACCTGTTCGGGTATGAACCGCGCCGGCGCCAACCGGTCCCGCGCCAGACCGGCCGACCGAAGATCCGGGACGGCGAGTGACCCGAAGGAGTACTCACTGCCGACGTTGGCAGGGGTGGGGAGCCACCCCCAGAACGCCGGCGTCTCCGCTGACTCGCCCGGCGTCGCGGTGGGCGACGGTGTGGGATCGGCCGCCGGCGCGGGCGTCGCTTGCCGGCCAGCCGTGGGAGCGCCACAGCCTGCGAGGCCGCCCGAGAGGCCGACGCCCAGCCCGGTTAGCAGCTGGCGTCGCGACAGCTCGTCCATGTGGAAATCGGCACTATCGGCGCGAATAAGCCTTCCGTCCCCTCATCGGGGGACGATCCGCTGGGACACCCACCCCGAAGCCCCGGACGGGTAGGCGGCCGAGGCCTCCTGTGGCTGGACTGTCCCCGTCCCGTCGATGGCCCGGACCACAGCCTCGTGGGGCTCCCGAGCGTCGTAGGTATAGTGCCACTGCCGCCAGACGTCGTCGCCGGGAAGCGGATCCGAGAGCGTCGCCTCCGACCACATCTCTCCCCCATCGACCGACACCTCGACCGCCGCCACCCCGCGCGTGCCGGCGTATGCGTGGCCGGCGAGTTCGATGCGGTTCGGTCCGGCGTAATTGATCTGCCAGAGCTTCGCGACGGTATTCACGGGGCCGGTTCCGTGCCACCCGCGCTCCTCCCAGTAGCCTGTCACCGGTTCGTCCCTGACCTCGATATCGGTCAGCCACTTCACGTTCACCTCGCCCCAGTGTCCCGGGACGAGCGCGCGCACGGGGGCGCCGTGCCCGCGCGGGAGCGGACGCCCGTTCATCCGGTAAGCGAGCAGGCCCGGCCGAAGGGCGCCGATGGGAAACTCGTTGTAGTAGTCGTCAGCCGCCCGTAGAACGACGTATTCGCCGACCGGGCCGACCATGTCGAGGATGTGGGAGATGGGGACGCCGCCCCAGAGGGCGTTGTCCATTTGGGAACCGTTCAGCCGGTCTCCGACACAACGGAGACTGACGAATCGATCCTCGAACGGCATCGACTCGATATCGGCAAACGAGAGTGTGGCTTCGGACTCCACCGCGCCCGTGATCGAGAGCGTCCACTCGTCCGAGCTGACCGTGGGGTTGACGTTGTTGATGTCGACCTCGTAGAAGTTCGTGCTGACGAGCGGTTCGAGGCCGTCGACGTCCAGTGACCGGTCTCGTGCGGCCGTCAGTAATTCGCGAACCTCGGATCGAGCGTCGTCGGGGATCCGGACGTGGTCCACCGGTTCGCTGGTGGAGCTCCCGCGCCTGAGGAGTGCGCCCACGGCGCCGAGGCTCACCGCCGTCCCCACAGCCCCGAGCACCTGCCGGCGCGCCGGCGAGTGATTCGCCCCGGAGCCCCGGCCCCACACCGCAACGGCGATCAACACCGTCGCGACGAGCGTGGTTGCCCCAGCGGTTCCCAGCGCCGAGACCGTCGACGTCGTCACCGCGAACGCGGCCAGGCCCGGTAGGGCTGCGGCGAAGACGACTCCGAACAGCCGGCGGCCCGCCTCGAGTGCGAGCACTGCGGGGAGGCCCGTCACGCCGAACACGACACCGGCCAGCAGGATCGCAGTGAGGAACGCGAGCTGGTGGCCGAGCGTCCCGAGTTCCGTGATTGCGAACTGGACGAGCCGGTCCGGCGAGGCCGCCAACACGAACTCGTCGAACGGTGTGACGACCCAGGCCGGCACCCGGCCGACGGCGAGATAGGACCCCGCGAGGCCGGACATGCCGACGGCGAACGCGAGGACAGCGGGCCGGAGCCAGCCGCGTAGTCGGGCGGCGGTGATCCCCGTGGGTGACATTGACTCGGCTTCGACCACACTCTTAAGAACCCTTCGACGGACTTACCTGCCGGCTGCCCCAACGATATATCGGCAGAGGGAGGCCGGCTCCCGTGCCCATTGGGCATGAGGAAAGTCCCCCCACCCGCCGGGCAGGCGACCGGGCGCAAGCCCGGGGCGGGAGACCGCCGGCGCTGGAACAGCAACGACACGTCGCCGCCCCAGCGATGAGGTGCGCGAACCCCGCCGCAAGGCCGGGGGAGCTAACCCACCGAGCGCGCGTGGTGGCTTCGGCCACCCCACATGGCGGCGGACCGATGGAACGGCGAATCCTCGCCGGTGCAAGTCCGGTCCGGAAGGTAGCCCGGCACGCGCCCACACGGGCGCCGGATCGGACGCTCAGCTGAATGCCGGCAGAACAGAAGGGGGCTTACTCCCCTCAGCCACCACCGACCGCGAGCCTCGCCCAACCTTGATGCGCTCTCGCATCGAAGCCCCATCGTGGAGCAGGACCGCCTCGAGGCCGCGCTCGCCAGGGAGTTCGGCGCCGACATCGGCCACTGCCGCGTGGTCGCCCGCCAGGCCACGGACCTGGCCGACAGCGGCAAGTTGGCCGAGGACTTGGACGTCGACCTCACCGTCGAGGCCGTGATCTCGAACCTCCGGGATGCCCCCGATGGATCGTCGCTACGCGAGCGGTGGAACTGGTGGCTCGGTTCCGTCGCCGTTACCCACGACGGCTACGAGCGGTTCGACGTCAGACTCCTCGAGTGAACCGACGAGCGGAAGGGTCGAGGCGCCCGATCAGGACGCGATGGAGCTGTCGTTTCTCGGTGGTGCCGGAGAGGTCGGCCGAAGTGCGGTCCTCGTCGACGATAGCTTGTTGCTCGACTACGGCATGCAGGCGACGACGCCGCCGCGGTACCCGGTGGGGACCGTCGACCCCGAGGCCGTCGTAGTCAGCCACGGCCACCTCGACCACGCCGGCGCCGTCCCCGCGTTGTGTTCCGGCGACGCCCGGCCGCCGGTTCACTGGACGCCGCCCACGCGCGACCTCGCCGCGCTCCTCGCCGAGGACACCCTCAAACTCCACGGGGGGACGCCACAGTGTCCCTTCACGGAGACGGACGTCCGCCGGGTGACCCAGGTCTCGGAGATCCATGGATACGACGAGCCCTTCGAGGCGGCCGGCTACGAGGTTACCCTCTACGACGCCGGACACATCCCCGGTAGCGCGCACGTCCTCGTCGACGACGGCGACACCCGGCTACTCTACACCGGAGACTTCCACACCGTCGACCAGCGGCTGGTCGCCGGCTCTACCGCCCGGCCCGACGCCGACGTGGTCCTCACCGAGTCGACCTACTCGACTGTCGAACACGAGGATCGGGGGGTGGTCGAGGAGCGGTTCGTCGAGACGCTCCGACGGACGGTCTGGGAGGGCGGAACGGCCGTCGTCCCCGCCTTCGCCATCGGCCGCACTCAGGAGGTTCTGCTCGTCTGCGCCGCTCACGATATCGACTGCTACGTCGACGGCATGGGCACGCAAGTGAACGACATGTTCCGTCGCCATCCGCGGTTCGTCCGTGACGCAGACGCCCTCTCGCGAGCGATCTCCAAGGCCCGAACCGTGACCGGCGGCGACGGCCAACGACAGCGCATCGCCGCGGGCAGTAACGTCATCGTCACCACGAGCGGGATGCTCGGCGGCGGGCCCGCGATGACATACGTTCCGGCTATCCACGATCACCCCGTCAACACGATTGCGTTGACCGGCTACCAGGTGGCAGGGACACCGGGCCGGGCGCTGCTCGATACCGGTAGCGCCGAGTTCGACGGCCGTGTCCTCCCGGTGAGTGCGGCCGTCGAGCAGTTCGACTTCTCCGCTCACGCCGACAGGTCGGGTCTCCGGGCGTTCGTCGATGCCTATCGCGACGCCGACGTGCACGTCGTCCACGGCGACGAGACGGGCCGGTTCGCCACCGAGCTCCGGGACGAGGGCGTCGACGCGAGTGCACCAGCCGTCGGCGCTACCGTCGATGTGGGATGAGGCGCCAAGCCTTCTTTACCCCCGGCGCCGGGGAAAGCGTATGAGGCGGCTCCGCGTTGCCGGTCTCGTACTGATAGCTGTCGGGTTCGCGGTCTACGTCGCCGGCGTGCTGGCACCCCTGACGGGCCGGGAGCTGTCGTTGCCGGTCGTCATGGTCGGTATCACGCTCGTCGCGGTCGGAGGGGAGGACTGATGCGGGCGCTAACCTTCGAGCCGGCGGGCGTCGAGACGCGGTCGGTCGAGTCGGTCGAGGCGCTGCGAACCGCACGTGACGCGTCGGCCGCCACCTGGGTCCGTGCCACGGGGGCAACACCGGCGGAACTCGACATGGTCGCGGAGGCCTTCGACCTGCACGCCCTCACTATCGAAGACGTCCGTCGCGCCGTTCGGCCGAAAACCGAGCAGTTTGACGACTACACCTTTACCTTGCTAAAGGACGCCGAACTCCGCCGTGGCGACCAGGCGTTCGAGGAGGAGGTCGACGACGAGGCGGTGGGACTGTTTCTCGGTGAGGGCTGGTTGGTGACGATCGCCACGGCGGAGATCCCGGCCGTCGACACCGTCTGGGACGCGATGACCGGCGAGGAGCGTCGCCTGCTCGTGCGCGGCCCGGACTTCACGGCCTACCGGGTTATCGACGCCATCGTCGACGAGTATTTCGAGATCCTCGACGGTATCGAGACCCAGATCGAGGCCATCGAGGAGGCGGTGCTGGAGTCTCCGGACATGGAGACGCTCGAGGGCATCAACAACGTCCGTCGAGACCTGCTCGCGTTCCGGAAGATCGCCTGGCCCGCCCGGGAGGCGATCAACGCGCTCGCCCGCGGCGATCCGGATCCGATCCAGCCGGAGACGGAGAAGTACTTCCGTGACGTCTCCGACCACGTCGTCCAGGTGGTCGACCTGATCGAGACCTACCGCGACCTCACCTCGGGGACGCGGGACATCTACCTCAACACGCTGTCCCAGTCCACTAACGAGGTGATGAAGGTCCTGACCATCGTCGCGACGATCTTCATCCCCCTCACCTTCGTGGCCGGCATCTACGGGATGAACTTCGACGGCGGCCAGTTCAACATGCCCGAACTCGGGTGGACCTACGGCTACCCCGCCGCCATGCTCGGGATGGCCGCGGTCGGCGGCGTGATGCTGTGGTACTTCCGGTACCGGGAGTGGCTCTGAGGCGCCATCGGTGTTCGAGGGGATGCAGGCTCCGGCGATACCGCCCCGATCGGGTCGGAGTCCGCCCCGGCTCGGTGGGTCAGCCACCCACCGGCCGCGGGTGTCGCCCCCCAAGCCGGCAATAACAACCGCTACAATCGCGGCCCGCCCATCGCGACTCTCCGCCCCGGGCGGTGGCCGCACCACGGTCGGTGTTGCCCCTCGTCACCGGCAGCCGTCCCGTTCGACCTCGTGGCGACCACTGTGCCGCACCCACGCCACACCGGGGCGCACGTCGGGCCGATCGCGTTCCGGGACGGGACTGCGAGACTGGCGCATACAGGCGTCGGAGAAATGCGGACCCTCTTGCCGGTACGGACGAGCGCTGGTAGGGTTTACAGGCTAACGCGCCCTTATGATGGCATGCGGCGTAGACGGGTCTGATGACAGACGACCACCCGGCAACCGCCGGGTCGACGGAGGTGCGACCAGTCAGATGACCCAGGAGTCCGATGGATACGAGGAGGCCGCGACCGACGACCACCTCGCCGACGTCGAGGACGGCTGTGGCTGTGCGGAGGTCTGGGAACACCTCTCCGAGTCCCGGGCCGCCGACGATTGATCGGCCTGCCGGACCGCTTTTGACCATGGCATCCCAGAGTTCAACCGATGAGTGACGAGCGTCCCCCGCCGACGGATCGCGAGTCGCCGGTGGGCGCGCCGGTCATCCGCGGCGATCCGACGCTCACGGGCGAGCGGGCCCGCGAGGCCGTCGAGTTCGACCCCGAGGATCCCGAGAGCCTCGAGCTGGCCGCCGAGACCGTGGCCGCCTTCGCCGACAACACCGCGGGCGCCGACGACAACGTCTTCATGCTGCGGGGGTCCGCCGCCTGTGCGGCGCTGGTGCGCGGGACCGGCTCGTACAAGGCCGCCGCCGAACGCGCCGGCGAGGGCGTCACCGTCTCCTTCATCCGGAAGTGGTCGCGAGTCCACGACCTCCCCCGGTCGATCCGGCGGCACGTCGCCAAGGGTGAGATCGCGCCGACCGCTGCCAAACACGTCGCCCGGGTGTCCGGCGAGGCGAGACTCCACCTCGCGTGGGCGATCCTCGACCACGACATGACCGTCCGGCAGGTCCGCTCGGTGGCGAGTGACGTCAACGACGGCGCGGACGTCGAGAGCGCCCTCGCCAGACAGGGCATGACGCTCGGCGAGATCGACCTTCGGCTGCCGCCGTCGGTCTACTGTGAACTCCGCCGGCGAGCCTCCCTCGCGGACGCCCAGCCGGGCGATATCGCCGCGGAGGCGCTCGAGGCGTTTTTCGACTAATTCCCGATCGACCGCAGCTCCGGGGCGACCTCGTCGCCGAACAGCTCGATTTGCTCCCGGAGGACATCCGTCGGCATGCCGGAGTGGTGGAGCCGGACTCCGAGGTGGGTCATGGGCATCCGGTCGGCCATCGACTCGACGTCGGCGACGATATCCGCGGGTGTGCCGACGAGGAAGCGGTCCTCCACGAGTGTCTCGAAGTCCTGGACGGCGTCGCTCGAGACCAATGGGTGCTCCCAGTCGTCGCTGCCGTACTCCTCGCGATAGTTGGCGTGGAGGTACTCCCGGCCGAGCTCCATCGCGCGTTCGGTCGTCTCGGCGACGATTCCCTCCCGCATGTGCGGGTGGGCCATCGCATCGTAGTCCACGCCGCGGTCGTCGGCGTAGGCGGCCTGGGTCTCCTTGCGCTCGCGGACGGCCTCGTTGTCTGCGACCAGTCCCGGGAGCCAGGCGTCTGCGAACTTGACGCCGCGCTGGATGGCCTTCTCGCCCCACCCGCCGACCCACAGCGGCGGCCGGGGCTCCTGTGCGGCTCCGGGGAGCGGCCGCCAGTCCTCGACGGAGACGTACGGCGAGTCGAAGTCGAAGGGGCCGTCGGCGGTGAAGTACGCGTCGAGGAAGCGCAGCCCCTCGATCAGCCGCCCCGCCCGGTCGTCCATGTCGATGCCGAAGGCGTCGAACTCCTTGGGGACGTAGCCGACGGCCGAGCCGAGGGTCAGCCCGCCGTCAGAGAGCTGGTCGACCATCGCCGCCTGCTGGGCGACGTGGAGGGGGTGGTACAGCGGCAGGACGATGATGCCGGTGACGAAGTCCAGGTCGTCGGTGCGAGCCGCCATGGCCGCCAGTCGCGTCAGCGGCTCGGGCCAGTAGTTCCCGCTCTCGGTCGCCTGGTGGTCACAGACCCAGATCGCGTCCAGGCCGACGTCCTCCGCAGCCGTGACGCCGTCCATGAACCCCGACCAGTCGCCGCCCTCCTTCGGGAAGATTCCAACCTCCATGACGCACCGCTCCGGTCGCGGGTGGGAAATAACTACAGGCCGACGCGATGGACCGCCCGATCCGACCGGTCCAATCGAAACTATTTACCTCGGCGCAACCCGCACCCTCCACGAGGGCCGGTAGCTCAGTCAGGCAGAGCGTCTGGCTTTTAACGCACTCAGCACGCGGTGACTGCGGAAGAGACCAGATGGTCGGGGGTTCAACTCCCTCCCGGCCCGT
>CAYUFG010000071.1:0-8169 GCA_964443815.1 uncultured Halobacteriales archaeon
ACGGAGGCGCGGATGGCGCCCATTGCCGAGGAACTGCTCGCCGATATCGAGAAGGACACCGTCGACTTCTCGGCAAACTACGACGACCGCCTGACTGAGCCCGCGGTGTTACCGGCGAAAGTGCCGAACCTGCTGCTCAACGGCGCCTCCGGCATCGCCGTCGGGATGAGCACGAACATCCCGCCCCACAATCTCGGTGAGGTCGTCGACGCGACGATTCACCTGATCGAACACCCTCAAGCGACGGTCGCGGATCTCATGGACCACGTGAAGGGGCCGGACTTCCCAACAGGGGCGAACATCGTCGGCCGGGAGGCCATCCACGACGCCTACACCACGGGCCGCGGGCGGCTCCGCGTCCGAGCGGAGTACGAGTTCGAGGAGAGCGATCGCGGCCGCGACCGCATCGTCGTCACCGAGATTCCGTTCCAGGAGAACAAGGCCCGCCTCGTCGAGCGGATCGCGGACGACGTCAACGAGGGCACGATCGAGGGCGTCTCCGATCTCAGGGACGAATCCGACCGCAACGGCGTCCGTGTGGTCATCGAGCTCTCACGGGGGGCCAACGTCGACGTAGTCGAGAATCAGCTTTTGGAGCACCACCTCGAGTCGACGTTCGGCGTCATCAATCTCGCTCTGGTCGACGGCGAACCCAAAGTCCTCGACCTCAAGGAGACGCTCCGGCACTACGTTGATCACCGGAAGGACGTCGTTACCCGCCGCTCGGAACACGATCTCGCGGAGGCCGAGGAACGGGCGCACATCCTCGAAGGGCGGCTGAAGGCGCTCGATCAGATCGAGGCGGTCGTAGACCTCATCCGCAACAGCCGTGACCGTGACGCCGCCAAGCTGGGTCTACAGGGCGAACTCGACCTTGAGGATCACGCCGCCAACGAGCCCGACCGCGAGTTCGCCTACCCCGCCGTCCAGTCGGCCTTCGACTTCACGCAGGCCCAGGCCGAGCACATCGTCCGGATGCAACTCGGCTCGCTGACGTCCATGGAGGCCGCAGAGATCCGGGCCGAATACGAGGACGTCCAGGACACCATCGAGTACCTCGAGTCGGTCCTGGCGAGCGAGGACAAGCTGCTCTCGGTTATCGTGGACGAGCTCCGCGATATCAAGGCCGAGTACGACGACGAACGCCGCACCTCCATCGTCGAGGATCACGGCCAGGTCACGCGGGCGGACCTCATCCCGGAGGAGGACGTCTTAGTGGTCGTTACCGAGGACGATTACATCAAGCGGATGCCCGTTGCCCGGTTCGACACTCAGGGTCGGGCCGGCAAGGGAATCATCGGGGCGGACCCGAAGGAGGGCGACCGTGTCTCGACGGTATTCCGTGCCCACAGTCACGACTACCTGCTCTGTTTCACGAACCACGGCCAAGTATACCGGTTGAAGGCCTACGAGATCCCGGAGATGGGCCGGACAGCACGGGGCAAGTCAGCAGTCAACCTGATCGACCTCGCCGACGGCGAGGAGATCACGGCCGTCGTAAACACCGACGACTTCGAACCGGAGGAGTGTATCACGATGGTCACCCGAAGGGGCTACGTCAAGCGGACGCCCGCAGCCGAGTTCGAAAACATCCTCTCGACGGGCATCATCGCCGCACGGCTCGAGGACGGTGACGCGTTGGTCGACGTCGAAGTGACCGACGGATCTCGAGACCTCGTCATCGCCACGGAGCAAGGCATGACGATCAGATTCGCCGAATCCGAAGCCCGCGAGATGGGTCGTACTGCACGGGGCGTCCACGGCATCAAGCTGCGTGAGGACGACGCAGTCGCGGCAATGGTCGCGACCGACGACCACGACGACCGGTCGCTCCTGACCGTGACCAAGCGCGGCTACGGCAAACGAACGAAGCTCGTCGAGTACCGTCCTCAGTCCCGCTACGGCCAGGGACTGATCGACATCAAGACGGACGACCGAAACGGGGCCGTCGCAACGGCCAAGGCGGTGCGGGACGACGACCATCTCGTGATCATGTCCGAGTCGGGGCAGATCATGCGCATCGCTGCCGGCGATGTCAGCGAGGTCGGTCGGAACACGAAGGGCGTTACCGTCATGGAACTCGACGAGGCGGACCGGGTCGCCTCGGTGACGGTCGTCCCGGCAGTCGTGAATTGATTCTAGGTCACCGCAGCCACACTGATTCAAACAGTAAAGTGTACGCAGTAGTCGGGGTTTCCCGCCGATCGCAGGTGTGAGTCGGATCGGCGTCCGTTTGCCCTCTCCCAACCGCTGGCGGGTTCGTTCAGGGCGGAAAGAGCAACACGAGCGCCAGCAGCGCCGGGGGAATCCCAAGAACGAAGCCGGCAAGAGCCCGGTCGCGGAGTACGCCTGCACCCCCCTCACGATCAGGGTCAGCCAGGACGAACGGCACGCGCACGAGTCGACGGGCGAGCGAGGGTTCGGCGGGCCCTGTGAGTGTCGGAGCGCCGTCCCGACGTCGTTCGATGTGGCCTGTCGCATCGACCGCGTCCCCGTCAGAGAGCCGCCACTCAGTCAGGCGGAACCGGTCGGCCTGGTCGAGGTCTGCATCGGCTAGGGACGACGGGAGCGCCCCCCGAAGCTCGCCGGAGTCGTCGAAGACCTCGGCTCGGTCCTCGTTCAGGTCGATCGACGCGTTCGCCGGGTCAACGCGTATCGAACCTGCGTCCGTTTCGAGCGTGAAGCGAGTTCCATCTCTCCGCCTCTCGACCGTCCGCCAAACGCGCCGGGCGACTTTCCCGCCTTCGCGCTCCAGCGCCCATTCGACGCAAAGTGCCGGCTCGCCGGACACCGGCCCGACCAACTCGTCGGTGTCTCCGCGCCGTGCCGTGCCCGAGAGGCTAACCGGACCAGGCTCGAGGGACCCATGCCGGCGACGGAGTCGCAGGTACTGCACGAGCCCGACCGCACCGGCGAGAAGAACGAGACCGCTCCCGAGGAGAATTCCGAGCAGCAGTGCGAGGTCCCAGCCGGTCGCCATGCGTGGAGACTCGTCCGGGTGGCCTTACTCCTTCCCGTTCAGAGGACACGCCGGCCGAGGGCGCTCGCGACGAGTTCACAAGCGAGTTCGGCCGTCCGGTTGTGCTGGTCGAGGATTGGGTTGACCTCGACGACCTCCATCGCCGCGAGATCCTCGCCCGCTCGACTCGCGACGAGCTCCATGGCCACGTGAGCCTCTCGGTAGGAGATACCACCGCGAACCGGCGTGCCGACGCCGGGGGCCTCCGTTGGATCGAGCCAGTCCATGTCCAAACTGACGTGGAGCCCGTCGACGCCGGAACGGGCTGTGTCGAGCGCTTCGGAGACGACATCGGCCACGCCGCGGCGGTCGAGATCGGAGATTGTGTACGCGGTTGCGTTCGATGCGCGGATTCGTTCGCGCTCGCCCGAGTCGAGATCGCGCAGGCCGATCCAGACGACGTTCTCCGGGACGACGCCGGGGGCTCCGGCCCAGGCGAGGTCGGCGAAGGGGCCATCCCCGAGTATCGCCGAGAGCGCCATGCCGTGGACGTTGCCGCTGGGCGTCGTTTCGGGCACGTTGTAGTCACCGTGGGCGTCGAACCAGAGAACGCCCACGTCGCGGTTCCGGGAGACGCCTGCGGCCGTACCGATGCCGATCGAGTGGTCGCCTCCGAGCACGAGGGGGAACTCTCCACGGGCGACCGTGTCGGCGACCGCCGTCGAAAGCTCCCGACAGACGTCGGCCGTTTCGTCGAGAAACTTCGCCGGGCCACCCTCCAGCTGCGACGGTGTCGCGTCGCGTTCCTCGGGATTCGGGACTCGGAGGTCCCCTCCATCGGCCCAGGTGAGGCCCATGGCCTCGAGTTCCTCGGCGAGGCCCGCGTAGCGGATTGCCGACGGACCCATGTCGACTCCGCGACGATCGGCACCCAGGTCCATCGGCACCCCGAGGATCCGCACACTTCTATCCATGGCCGGTACTGGCTGGGCGCCCACCTAAATCACTGGTACTGTGCACAGACACGCCGGAGTCCCTCCTCAAAGTCAATTTCGGGCTCCCAACCCGTTTCGGCCCGGAGCTTCGACGCGTCGGCCATCGTGTCGTGCACATAGACGTGGTCCGGAACATAGCCCTCGGCATAGGTAGGATCGACATCCGTGCCGAGGATCTCATTGAGTCGAGAAACGAGGTCGTCAAAGCTGTATTGTTCGCCGGTACCGACGTTGTAGATGCCTTGGCAGTCGTTATCGGCGGCGAGTTGGATCGCCCTGACGACATCGTCGACGTGCGTGAAGTCGCGGGTCTGGGAGCCATCGCCCCAGATCTCAGGCCGGCGGCCATTGGCAATATCGTCGGCGAACTGCGCGATCAGGTTGGCGTACTCGCCCTTGTGTTCCTCAGCGCCACCGTATCCCTGGTAGACCGAGAAGAAGCGTAGCCCGCATGTCGTCAGCCCGTAGTGGTTGTGGAAGTACTCGCCGTAGCGTTCCCGACCGAGCTTCGAGGCTTCGTACGCCGTGTTGGCGGCGACTGGCATGTCCTCCGGCGACGGCCTGGTTCGTGAGCCGTAGATGGAGGACGTCGTTGCGTAGACGACGTGCGCACAACCGTCCCTGCGGGCCTGGTCGACCGTGTTTACAAACCCCTCGACGTTGACGCGGGCGCCCCGGGCCGGATCCTCCTCGTGCATCTTGTAGGAGGACAACGCTGCGAGG
Source organism: uncultured Halobacteriales archaeon (assembly GCA_964443815.1). Lineage (GTDB taxonomy): Archaea > Halobacteriota > Halobacteria > Halobacteriales > Haloarculaceae > CAYLJD01. Next base: position 4,678 of record CAYUFG010000071.1, read on the forward strand.
TGGAACACGATGTCGACGTCTGTCGGGAGATCATCGTCGAGAACACTCGCCTCGACGAACTCCACGCCCGGATCGAGATTGTCGGGGGTGCCGAGGTAGCAGTCGTCGAGCGCGATGACCTCATTGTCGGCGGCGAGGTGGTTTGCCAAGTTCGACCCGATAAATCCCGCCCCACCGGTGACAAGCACACGGGCACCGTCCATATTCTGCGTGGGCGTCAGGGCCGTTTAGTGGTTCCCATTCGCCAGCGGGAACGCCCACAGACCGGGATCACCGCCGGACTTAAGGACAGTTGCGTCGAACGTGACGTCATGTCATCCATCGAACTGACGCCCAGTCAGCAAAACATCCTCCAGGAGTTGGTAAATCTCTATCGTGACTCGGAGTCAGCTGTCAAGGGGGAGGACATCGCAGACCGGGTCGACCGCAACCCGGGGACAATCCGTAACCAAATGCAGAGCTTGAAAGCGCTCCAGCTGGTCGAGGGCGTCCCCGGCCCCAAAGGCGGCTACAAGCCAACGGCGGCGGCATTCGAGGCGCTGCAAATCCAGGACCTCGATCAGGCCGCGGATGTCCCGCTGATCCACAACGGCGAACCGGTCACCGGCGCGAACGTCGAAGAGATCGATCTCACAAGCGTCCACCATCCGGAGGAGTGCCGTGCCGAGGTCAGGCTCCAGGGTTCCATCGCTGACTTTCACGAGGGCGACGAGGTGACCGTCGGGCCAACGCCACTGTCGAAACTCCGCATTGACGGCACACTCGAGGGGAAAGACGACACGAACAACACGCTGATCCTGACGATCGACAACATGATGGCGCCGGTCGAGCAGCCAGATCACTAGCTGGCGTGATACCGCGCCACAGTCGCCTCCCCGGTTCGACAACCTTGTCCCTCCGCACTGCCCAACCCCGCCAATGGCACCGGCGGTGGTCGTTCTCGGCTCCGGATATGCGGGCACCGGGGCACTCCGACGGCTCGAGGCCGAGCTCGGCGCGGACGCCGACCTGACGTGGATATCGGACGTCGATCACCACCTCGTCCTCCACGAGTCCCACCGGTGCATCCGCGACCCGGCCGTCGCTGAACACGTCACCATCCCCGTTGACGAGATCGCGGCGCCAACGACCGAATTCGTCCACGACACCGTCACCCAGATCGACGCCGACGAGCGGGTGGTCCACCGCGAGAGCGGCGACCCCATCGGTTATGACTTCCTCGTAATTGGACTCGGTAGTCGGACCGCCTTCTTCGGGATCGAGGGGCTCCGGGAACATGCTCATACCCTCAAGAGCGTCGACGACGCTATCGCCATCCACCGGGCGGTCTCCAAGGTAGCCTCTGCCTCCTCACCGGGAAATCCCGCTCGTGTCGTCGTCGGAGGCGCGGGCCTGTCGGGCATCCAGGTAGCGGGCGAACTTGCTGAACTGCGAGACCGGGCCGCTCTACCGCTCGAGATCGTCCTCGTCGAGGGACTCGACGAGATCCTACCCGGGAACCACCAGGACCTCCAGCAGGCGCTCCGGACCCGACTCGAGGAACGAGGCGTGTCGATCCGCACCGGCGAGTTCGTCGGCGCAGTTGACGATGACACGGTCTACGTCGGTGGGGAAGACGAACTGGAGTACGACGTCCTCGTCTGGACCGGCGGCATCACCGGTCGGGCAGCCGTCGAGCGAAGCGACCTCGACCAGGACGAGCGGTCTCACCGAATCCCCGCGGGGCGGGACTTCCGGACAGCGGCAGACCGTATCTTCGCCATCGGCGACGCCGCCCTCGTCGACCAGCCCGGCGACGACCCGGCACCCCCAACCGCCCAGGCGGCCTGGCAGGCGGCGGAGGTCGCCGGGGCCAACGTAGCACGGGCCGTCCGTGGTGAGTCACTCAGGGAGTGGACGTTCGTAGACAAGGGGACCGTCGTCTCGGTTGGCGAGTCGGCGGTCGCCCACGACGTCTCGGTCGTGCCCCTGGTCGACACCTTCGGTGGCCGGCCCGCGCAGTTCCTCAAGAAGGCCATCGCCGCCCGGTGGATCAAGGACGTCGCGGGGTACGGTAGAGCGCTTCGGGCGTGGCCGAAGATGTGAGCCTCAGATGGCGTCCTCGACGACCGCTCGGACGTCTGCCACGAGTTCGTCGACATCATCGCTCTCAACGTAGAGCCGGAGTTTCGGCTCCGTGCCGCTGGGGCGGACTAGCACCCAGTCTCCGTCCGGGAAGTCGAGTCTGACTCCCCGAGCACCGTCGACGTCGGCGTCGGGGAAGCGGTCCGGCAGCCGGTCGGCTATCGTCGACATCGCCTCGTCCTTCCGATTGTCGGGGCACTCGAGGCTGAGTTTGCGGTACGGACGGTCGTCAACCGGGTCGGCCAGTGCGTCCAGTCCGGAGTCTGCGACGATGCGAGTGAGCACCGCCGCGGACGTAGTGGCGTCGATCCACCCCCCGAACCCGGGGTGGATGTGTTTCCATGGCTCCGCCGCGAACACGACGTCGGTCCCGGGGTCGGCGTCGTCGCGGACGGCCGCGATGCCTTCGTGGAGAGCGCCAAGTCTGACCCGTTCGACACGACCCCCCGCGGCCGCGACGTGATCGTCGATCCGGCCGGAGGCGTTCGGCGTCGTGACAACGACAGGGTCCCCTGCAACGCTCCGGGAGACGTAGTGGTTGGCGATGACGGCGAGGACGGTATCCTCATGGACGACGTCGCCGGTCGCGTTGACCACGACGAGACGATCGCCGTCGCCGTCGTGACCGAGCCCGAAATCGCAGTCCGAGTCGGCGACGTATGCCCGCAAATCGGCGAGGCTCTCGGCCGTCGGCTTGCTGGCTCGGGCCGGCACATGTCCGTCGGGGTTGGCGTTCATCGCGTGAACGCGCGCCCCGAGGCTGGTCAATACCTGCGGCGTCGCCAGTCCCGCCGTCCCGGAGCCGCAGTCGACCGCTATCTGCAAATGGCCCGGGTCGGGACCGTGATCGGTCGCGTACTCGACGACTGCTTCCCGATAGCGGGGGAGCACCGACTCGGTCTCGCCGTCGCCCCACTCGTCCCACCTGCGTGAGTTGCGAACGTCCTCGAGACGGTCAGCGACCCGTCGCTCGGCGGTGCGGTCGTACTCGACGCCGTCCACAAAGAGTTTGAGCCCGTTGTCGGTGGGGGGATTGTGGCTCGCGGTGACCATCACACCCCGCCGACTACGGCTCGCGAACCCCAGGGTAGGTGTCGGCACGCGACCGATCCGACGGACATCGACTCCACCGCTCTCGAGTCCCGCGGCGACCGCGTCGGCAAGTCCCTCGCCGGTTGGCCTGGCGTCCCATCCGACCACGAACTCGTCGCCGTCCTCGGCAGCTGCTCGTCCGACGGCCAGCGCGAGCTGGGGCGTGACTGTGTCGTCGACCGGGCCGCGGATTCCGGCCGTCCCGAAGCGCCTCATCGGTCGGGGTTTCAGGGCCCAGCAGTTATAACGACCGGTGGCCGATGCGGTTACCGACCG
>CAYUFG010000071.1:8269-10672 GCA_964443815.1 uncultured Halobacteriales archaeon
CGTAGGTCGCCTTGAACAATTTCACTGCCGGTAGGCAGGACGGTCAGTTGTTGCTCGGCCTGAACTCCAACCGGTAGACGTCTGTGAATTCCACATCACCTACCGCCCAGTGCAGAAATCGCGATCAGAAGTCGTCAAGGTCGTAGTCCTGGATCTCGACCCCCTCGGCGGTAACGTCGGCGATGAAGATACCGTTGCCCGAACCAGTGTCGCGTTCCGCCGCAGCTTTGATCGCCGACGCGGCCGCCTCGCGGGCGTCGTCATTACTCATGCCCTCCTCGTACCGGTCCTCGAGGGTGCCGTACGCCACTGTTAGTCCGCTGCCGGTGACTGTGTAGTCATCCTCCATGACTCCGCCGGCCGGATCGATGCTGTAGACGTGAGTGCCCTCGTCGTCGACGCCCCCCAGAATCGGGTTGATGGCGAAGAAGGGGCCGCCGCGGGCAAAGTTTCCCGCGAGCGTCGAGAGCGCGGTCATGGACATATCCTGGTCCCGACGGGCCTCGTAGAGGTTGACCTCGGCCTTGAGCGTTCGGATGAACGACTGAGCGCCGCCAACGGAGCCAACGAGCGTCAGAGCCGCCGTTGGGTGGATCTGCTCGACCTTTTGGACATTCTTGTTGGAGACGAACCGGCCGCCGAGGCTGGCCCGCTTGTCGGTGGCGACGACGACGCCCTCGGCGGTGGCTATGCCGATGGTGGTTGTCCCCGTCTTGTTGACGGTCTCCTCGTCGCGCGCGCTCTCCGGAAGGCTACCGAGTTCCGGCGCGTAGGGATCCGGCAAGTTCCCATCCGGTGAAAGGTCACGTTCGATGCCGGTGTGGTCGAGACTCGCGGTTGGGTCGCTCATTACCGCTTGCTACTGAGTCGGGACGTAATAAGCTACTCCTTCGGTCACCGACTTGCGGCCTCGTAGGCGTCGCGTAGCCGCCGGACTACTCTGCCGATTGGCACGCGCAGTCCAAGCTTGCCGGCCGCGAGCGCAAGCGGCATCGCGAGGATGCCGACGGCGAGGCTCAACTGGTAGGCCGCGGCGACGAGCGCGCGGTACGGGCGGGATGCCATCGTGGACGGTACATCGTGGTCGGCCGGTAGTATATAAACCTCATGGCCCGAATCTTCACGATCGATAATCGTATCCGGCTCCGGACCCGCCGCAGTCTGCCGGTTCGCTTCGAATTTCACCGAGTACAATCAAAATTGTATATCGGGATGAACTCCGGTACCGATGGGATACGCAGCCCATGGATTTCTCATAACTTACGACGGCCTTCGAGATTGCACGCGCCGTGTTGAACCGCCCGGTGCGAGGAGTCAGTGTCACCGAACGAGCGGGTCTGTCGCTTTGACTGGGCGCCAGGGAAACAAAAGAGACGAGTAGCCGCCGCCGATGAGATCGGACATGAACTACCGCGTGCTGTTGGAAGCTGCCTGGTTGGTCCACGACGTCGACGACGTCGACGACGCGATCGGTGTCGCGGTGAGCGAGGCGGGCAAGCGACTCAATCGCTCGGACATGGAGTACGTGGAAGTCGACGTCGGGTATACGGACTGTCCGGCCTGTGGCGAGCCATTCGACTCGGCGTTCGTGGCTGCCGATACCGCGCTCGTTGGCCTGATCCTCGAGATGAAGGTGTTCAACGCGGAGAGTACGGAGCACGCCCAGCGCATCGCCAAGAGTGACATAGGCGGCGCGCTGACGGACGTCCCGCTCAAAATACTGGACACGATCGAGACGGACGACGCCGAGGACCCGGACGAGTAGGCCGTCGCCGGTGGATTTTTGTATTACCCCAGGTTATCTCGCGTATGGAGCTGCCGACGCCGGAAGACCTGCGGGAATGGCGGACGGAGCTCGATCTCACCCAGAGCGAACTCGCCGATAGAGCGGGCGTGTCCCAGCCACTGATCGCCCGCATCGAGGGGGGAGATGTCGACCCGCGGCTGTCGACGTTGCGGCGGATCGTGGGGGCGCTGCAGGAGACCGAAGGAGGGATCCTCCGGGCTCGGGACCTAATGCACAGCCCGATCGTCAGCGTGGAACCCGACGCCAGCGTCCACGAGACGACCGAACTGATGGACGAAAAGGGCTACTCCCAAGTCCCTGTACTCCGGGACGGTACCCCGCAGGGCCTCATAGCTACGTCGGACATCAGGCAGCGATCCGACGATAACGTGGGCGAACTTCCAGTCGCCGAGGTTATGCATGAGGCCATCACCACCGTCGAACCCGACGCGACGCTGGACGAGGTTGACGCCCACCTGGACCACAACGATGCCGTCCTCGTTGTGGAAGGGGGGCGGACGATCGGGATCATCACCGAGGCCGACGTCGCCCGCCACCTCTCGTGAACTCCCCGGACCGACCGCGCTCGGGCCTCTCCGGCCCTCGCTTTTCGAGGC
>CAYUFG010000072.1:0-10492 GCA_964443815.1 uncultured Halobacteriales archaeon
CCGACGCCCCCGCGGGGCGATTCGTCGGGTGGAAAGTCGTCCGGATCGCGCAGCTCTGGTGCTGCATGCGCCCGTTCGAGCGACTGCTCGGCGTCGCGGCGGGTTGCCTCCGCGGACACGTTGTCGCCGGCAGCGTGGGCCGTGGCGGCATCGCCAAACCACTCCGCGGCCTGCCGGCAAAGCGCCGTCCGCTCGTCGGCCAGCTGTGCATGGCCGCGGGCGCCCTCGTCGTCGAGAAAGTCGGCGGCGGTCTTCAAGTGGTCCTCGGCGGCCGCGAGGGCCCGTCGAGACCGGCGCGCCGCGCGTTCGGCGCGGTCCCAGGCCGATGCATCGAGGGCGTCAATCGCTTCGGCCAGCGCGTCTCGACCCTCGACATACGCAGCGTGGCCGAGCCGATACCGCTCCCGTCCCAGCTCCGGGCTGCCGGCCGCGTCGACCGCTTCACGGATTGCCGCGACCGGCGGGAGCGTCTCCCGATCGTCGGCCGCCCAGGTGTACGCGACCTCGCCAGAGGACGCGATGACGACCACCCCCCGGCTGACGAGGTGGCCGGCGGTAGGGTCGTCGACCTCGACGCCATAGGCCGAGGCAACCGTACCGTGGGTGTCCGCAAGCAATGGCACGGACAGGCCGTACCTCTTGGCGAAGGCGCGGTGACTGGCCACTCCGTCGCCGGAGACCGCGAGGACGTCGACACCGCGGCGCATCGCGAACAACTCAAGATCCGCGAGCCCACCCCCCGTTGCGTCACAGACCGGATTGAAATCGCCCGGGTAGAACGCGATGACGATGACCGACCGACCCAGGTACGACTCGAGCGCCACGTGAGTCCGCTCACCGTCGACGACCGCCGGTACCTCGAAGTCCGGGGCCCCCGCCCCCTCCCCGATCACGCATCCACGTGAACCGTCCGAATACTTAAGTCTCCGTCCGGTTTCGGCCCGTCCGCCCGCATTCCTTATCCTCATCCATGGAGTAGCCCGCCCGTGGAACTGCACGTACGGTACGAGGGTGACGACGACCCCGACAAGTGCACGGCCCGGCGGCTGAGACGCTTCGACGAGGTCACCCTTCATCGAGGGACCCGGTCGGTCCCGGCCGGGATCGTGCTCAACCCCTTCGCCGAGCAGGCGCTCTCACCGGCCGATCGTGAGGCTGCCCCGCCACGGATCGTCGCGCTCGATTGCTCCTGGGCGACCGCCGAGGCCGAGGCTTTCGACCTCGACGGTGCGCATCGGGCACTGCCGTTCTTGGTCGCCGGTAACCCCGTCAACTTCGGGACGCCGTTCCGGCTGAACACGGCGGAAGCGCTGGCTGGGGCCCTGTACATCCTTGGCGAGCCCGACCGGGCCACGGCACTGCTGGAACATTTTACCTGGGGACACACCTTTCTCGAACTGAACGCGGAACCCCTTGACCGCTACGCCGCGTGTACGGACTCGGCGGCGGTCGTCGCCGTCCAAGACGAGTACCTCGGGGACTAGTCGCCGGACTGGAACAGTGCGATCATCCGTGAGAGGCCCCACACGAACAGGAAGGAGGCGAGAAACGCCGCGAGAAGCGTCCCGGCTGTGCCGACAAGGCCCTGGCGGGCGAGCGCGTTCGGCACTGCGAAGACGCTCAACCCCATCGCGAGAACGACGTGGGACAGGCGGATCCCCAGTTCCGGGACCATAGCTGAGGCTGGCGTAGGGCCCCCTTGGGACTGCCGGTTTCAGTGCCGGCCGAAGCCCGGCCGGCGATCGATATCGAGAGGGCTGGCGGGCAGATCTGCGCTCGGTTCGGGGTCGTTGTACCCGGACGGGGCGACGTCGTTCGGGCCGGCCGGATAGCACAGCGACGCGAGTGCTTGGATCTGGCCGCGGCCGACACCGAGTTCGAACTGCCCGCCGCCGTATAGTGCGATCTCTTCCCGATCGCAGTACGCGAGCGTCTCGAGGAGGGACTCGACCGTGCCAAATCGCGACGGTTTTATATTGAGCCAGTCGGGCTCGACGGGCAGCGCCTCGACCGAGGCGACGTCCGTTACGGGGTAGTCCCAGCTTAGGCGGGTGGCCTCGGGCTCGAGGACGGATCGCGTCTGGTCGGTGAACACCGGATCCTCCACGACCGCCTCAGGAAAGGCCGATAGGACTCGCTCGTAGAGCTCGGGGTCCGCCGGATTGTCGACATCGGTGCCCTCGTAATAGCCTTTCAGGTCGAGGACGCGCACAGCGTCCGTCGCCGCGAGCGCGTCGATCAAGTCTCGATCCCAGGCCGGCGTCGGATCGAGCTTGAACTCGACGTCGGGCTGGAGGTCGCGAAGCCGCTCGACGGGATCGATCGATGGCTCCTCGCCCAGGGATGGCGAGACGACGAACCGCACCGGGTCGTACTCGCACCCTAGCGCGCACCCGAGGGACTGGTCGGCCCCCCGGAGGGCGAGGTCGAGTGCGGCGCTCTCGAAGGCCCAACGCCGGTAGTGACGACTCGCGGGCCGTTTGGGCTCACTCGCGAACAGGGCCGCTTCGTCGAGCGCCGTGGAGAACTCGGCGAGGGAGTACGTCCCCTGGAGGTCGAGCTCGTCCGTCGGCACGTTCTCGTGGTCAGGAGCATCGTAAGTGACGTCCTCACCGCGACCGGTTGCCGTTGGCCCGTGGAGCCTGACTTCGGTGGAGACTCGTGTGAAATTCGGGGTTTCGCGCTCTCGGCGGCGAGCGGTCACACGAGTGACCTCAATCTCGAGATCGGCGACGCGGTCGAACATGGTCACCGTAGCGGCCCGGCGGGCAAAAGGCCCCGCGGTCGAGGAGACAACGCTTAACCCCGTCGGCGGGGTATCGCGCCCATGGCTACGTTCGACGCGGCGGAAGACCGCCTCTTCACCACACAGATCTGTATGCGCTGTAACGCGCGCAACCCAGAACGGGCCGACAACTGCCGGAAGTGCGGCTACGGCAACCTCCGGCCGAAGGCCCGCGAGCGCCGCAGCGCCTAGACGGCGTCCGGACTGTCGACGATCGGGCCGTCGACGCTGGCGGCTCGGATCGCGGCCGCAGTCTCCCTCTGGCGACTCGTGTAGACGTTCACTGCGTAGACGACCGACTGTGCCCGACGGACACGGGCATCGTTACATAGCGACGTAGGGGGCCCTTGGCGGCTACCCGCTTCGCGAGGGCAATTCCCGCCTCGAACGACCGCGGTGCGGCGCGGCGATGGTCAAATCCGCGTCCATAGACGCCAGGAGGACGAGGACGCCGGTCGCGAGATCTCCGGGAAACGCGTGGAGGACCCTCGGGATTGCGCGCGTGGCGAGCACACGGGCCTCGTACTGCCGGAGACGCGTGACGAATTCCTCGGAGGGGCGATCGACCTTCAGGTCGGCGCCGATGAGTCCCATTCGCGGGGCCAGAGCGTCCGCGAAGGTCGGAATCGTGCCACCGCTCCCAGTGATCCGCCGCTGTGCAAAGTCGGCGGTGTCGAAGGCGGTTACGGGCCGATCGCGGTTGTCAGCCGGCCACCGTGATCGTCGTGGCGGATCACCGGGACCCGTCGCCGGCCAGCCGGACGGCGGACTCCACGATGTCCGCCCGTCTCTGGGCGGACCGGAGCGTCGGAGGGCGTTCTCGACCCCAGCCCGTGAACCCGCAGTGGGAGGTGGGTCCATCCACGAGTGTCAACCGCGCGGGGAAGCAAACCCCTCGACCCGTCCATTGCCATTTATAACCATTAAACACCGTTTAGCGACATCCTTTTGGTCTCGGGGCCCGGTTTTCCGGATGCATGCGACCGCTGTCTGCCAAGCGCCCCAAGAACACGTTGTTCTGCCCGCGCTGTGGCCACGAGAGTCCGGCCGACGGTGACTGGTGCTGGACGCCCGCGGCAGACGACTCCGTTACGTGTCCCGTCTGTGCGGCCGTCGTAGCGACCGGCCCCTCGGCTGTTTGATCGCCCCCCGCGACGGAACGGCGTGCGCCCCGACCGGGCCGCCCACTGTCCCGACCCCTCTCGTCCGGGCGGCCGACCTTTCTTCGAGAGAGAATCCCCGGCGATTACCGCGAGCGTGTCCCGTGGGACCCCGAAACTTCCGGCGGGGAGATGGTTACTCGTCAGGATATTTCGGCTCGCGGCGCTCGGCCCGCGAAAGTGCCGTTTCGACGACGTCGCGTACGTCACCATGGAAGACGTCGCCGTGGCCGGCGTACATATGTTCGACCGAGCCGGGCATCCGGTCGAGCAGGTCGCGGACGCTCTCAATGAGTCGCTCGCGGGACATACCCGGCCGGTCTGTCCTCCCGAAGCTACCGCCCTCGAACGCACCGTCGTCGTGGACGACGACGTCCCCCGAGTACAGCGACGACCGGCCGACGAAGGAGACGTGATCGTCGCCGTGGCCGGGCGTGTAGACTACTTCACAGCGCTCGTCGCCGATGCGAAGTTCGTCGCCGTCCGCCAGTTCTCGGGTTCGTCGCGGGTGGGCGGCGTAGGCGCACACCTCCGGGTCGAACGCGTCGACGACGGCGTCGAGTTGCTCGACGTGGTCGCCGTGCTGGTGGGTCACGACCACCCTGTCGACGTCGTCGACGTGCTCGCTGACGACGTCGACGACGCCCGGCATCGCGCCGGCGTCGACGAGCGTGCGGGTCCCATCGGTCGCGAGGTAGACGTTGCTGGTGAAGGTGTCGGCGTTGGCGGTGACGTTGTAGACGGCCATACTGACTCAGGGTCCGCCGGCCAAATCAAGACAGGGGGTGCCGAGTGATTTTTGACCCCCACTCCCCAAGGTAACGCTGCGCATGGGGTTCGGTAGCTACGACGAATCCGAACAGGAAAATCAGGAGTACGACACCGACTTCGATGACGAGGACGGCGTGGACACCGGCGAAGCGGCCCACGAGGGTGAGGTCGAGTACGAGTTCACCGCCTCGAACGACGAACTGCTAGATCGACTCCAGGACATCAAGGAGACGTGAAACCTGGGGCTCGTGCCCTGGGCGTCGCGGAATCCTACGCCGACGCCAATAGCACGATCGGCGGCGCAGTCGTCCAGGCAAAGGGAACCGTCGAGTCCTTCGCCTTCGCCACCTGTACCGTCGGCGGCACCGACGCCACCGACGCCATTTCTCGTCTCTGGACTCGGCTCGATCGCGAAGACGTCCGCTACCTTCTCGTCGCAGGGATTGCGCCCGCGTGGTTCAATATCGTCGATCTTCGCCGGCTCGCCGAGGTCACTGACCGGCCAGTCATATCTGTCAGTTTCGAGGCGAGCCCCGGTCTCGAGGCGCCGATCCGCGAGGCATTCGACGGTCCCGCGGCGGAGTGCCGCCTCGAGACGTACCGTGTCCAGCCCGACCGTCACGAAGTTGCCCTCGGGGAGAGCGCGGTGTTCGTACGCGCCGCAGACATCGAGCCGGACCGGGCAACAGCGGTCGTCAGGCACTTCACTGCAGGCGGATCTCGCCCGGAGCCGCTCCGGGTCGCCCGCGAGGCGGCCCGCGCCGTCGATGCCTTCCGGCGGGACGGATAGACTCAAGGCTGGGCGCCGCCCCGCCATAACCATGGGCGAACGGACCGAGCACATGGACGGCCTGACCGTCGCCGGTTGCGAGCGGTGCCCGGCGCTCGTCGAGTCCCGCTCGCGGATCGTCAACGGTGCCGGTCCCGCCGACGCCGACCTGGTGTTCGTCGGCGAGGCGCCCGGCCGCGAGGAGGACGACCGGGGCGCGCCGTTCGTCGGCAGGAGTGGGGACGTCCTCGACTCGGCGTTGCGGGACGCCGGCCTCTCCCGATCGGACGTCCGCATCGCCAACTGCGTCCGGTGTCGACCGCCCGACAACCGCGACCCTCACGTCGAGGAACTATCGAACTGCCGGGAGTATCTCGAGGCCGAACTCGGCCTGCTTGACCCCGAATTGATCGTCACGCTGGGCAAGGTCCCCGCCGAGCACCTGCTCGATCGGGATGTCGCCGTTACCGCCGAAGCCGGCCAGACGTTCCGCGTGAGACTGGGGGACACCGATCGGCTAGTGATGGTCTGTCTTCACCCGGCGGCCACGCTCTACGATGGCAGCACGCGCGACCTGTTCGAGCAAACGGTGGTCGACGCCGCCGACTACGTCGGCTCCGGCGGCCAGCAGGGCCTCGACGACTTCTGATCCCGTCAGCTTTTAGCCCGGGCCCGTCGCCTCTGGAACCGGCGTGGCAGTCCTCCGCTCACTGTTCGGCGAACATGCCATCATCCTCCGCGAGACGAATTTCCGCCTGCTCGTCGCCGCGACGGTGCTTCCGATCCTGGGTACCTCGCTGTTGTCACCCGTCTTGGATTCACTCACCGATCCCCTCGGGACCTCGGCCGCCAACATCGGCCTACTGATATCGGCCTATACCGCCCCGCACGTCGTTGCCATTCCTGTGATGGGCGTGCTCGCGGACCGGTACGGCCGCAAGCCAATCCTCGTCACCGGGCTCGTAGTTTTCGGACTGGCTGGCCTGGCCATCCCCCTCACGACGGATTTTTCGCTCGTACTCGGCTTGCGTCTCCTCCAGGGCGTCGGCGGCGCCGGCCTCAATCCGATCATCATCATCAGCATCGGTGACCTCTACGCCGGCAACCGTGAGGAGACTGCCCAGGGCCTGCGTTTCGCCGCGTCCGGCCTCAGCGGTGCCGTCATCCCGCTGATCGCCGGCGCTATCGTCGTCGCCGGCTGGCAGTACCCGTTCGCCTTCTACGCTCTGTCGTTCCCCGTCGCCGTCGCCGTCTTCCTGTGGATGGACGAACCGACCGACCTCGACGTCACGGCCACCGATGGCGGCGCTTCGCGATCTTACCGTCAGGCACTGGGGGATTTGTTTCGCCACCGGCGTGTCCAGGCGATGGTGGTGGCGCGACTGATCGTCCCGCTGGCGTGGTTCGCCTTCATCACGTACAATTCGATCGTCGTTGTCCGCCTCCTCGGGAGCACCGCCGCGGTTGCCGGCCTGTTGACGGCGGTCGCGAGTGTTGTCTTCGCCGTCGTCGCGAGCCAGGCCGGCCGTATCACCGCCGCCTTCGACAGCCGGCTCTACCCGCTCGTCGGAGCCAACCTGTGTCTCGCCGTCGGCCTGGGTCTGCTGCCGTTTTCACCGAACGTCCCCGTTGCTGCGCTCGCCGTCGCCGTCCTCGGGATCGGCAACGGGGTCACGCTCTCACTGTACCGGAGCATCCTCACCGATCTGGCGCCTCAGTCGCTGCGCGGTGGCCTCGTGAGCGTCTCCGAGGCTGGCGGCTGGGTGACTGCGACGCTTGCACCGGTCCTGATCGGCGGGCTAATCGCTCTCGGCTCGCCGGCGCTCGGCTTCCGAGCGGCACTCCAGTTTTCGTTGCTCGGGGCGGCCCTCCTCGCCGGACTCAGTGGCGTCGCCTGTATGCTCGCGATGGCCGCGTCCGGACCGGTGCCCGAAGCGCCGGCGTCGGCGGTGGAACCCTGAGGCCGCTCTATTAGAAAAATTGATATTTCGCGTCAGGCATTTTGCGCCCAGCCCGGTGACTGGCGGACATGCCCGCCGCGGAGGGCTACTGGCTCGTGCGGTTCGTCCTCCAGCGGGGGCTGGCACTCTTGTATCTGCTCGCCTTCCTCGTGGCGGCTTTCCAGTTCCGTCCGCTCGCCGGCGAGGACGGCCTCCTGCCCCTCCGCGAATACGCCGAGAACGTCGCGTTCCGAGATCGCCCTAGCCTCTTTAACGTCTTCCCCAGCGACCGCGTCGTGGGCGCGACTGCGTGGACGGGTGTCGGCCTCGCCACCGTCGCACTTTTTGCCGGCCCATACTGGCTTCCGGACCCCTACGCCCTCCCGGCGTCGATGCTGCTTTGGGCGGCACTGTGGGCGTCTTACCTGAACTTCGTCAACGCCGGGCGCCTCTTCTACGGCTACGGCTGGGAGTCGATGCTGCTTGAGACGGGCTTTCTCGCTGTCTTCCTCGGTGCCGGCCCGAGCGAGCCACCCGTAGTGGTGATCTGGCTGTTCAACTGGCTGCTGTTTCGCAACATGTTCGGCGCTGGCCTGATCAAGATCCGCGGTGACACTTGCTGGCGGAAGTTGACCTGTCTCGATCACCACTACGAGACCCAACCGATCCCCAATCCGCTCTCTTGGTACGCCCACCACCTCCCCGACCGCTTCCACCGCCTGGAAGTGCTCGGAAACCACGTGGTCGAACTCGCGGTCCCCTTTCTGTACTTCGCGCCGCAACCGTTCGCGGCCGTCGGCGGTGCCGCCACGATCGGATTTCAGGGCTGGCTCATGCTCACGGGCAACTTCGCCTGGCTCAATGCCCTGACGATCGTCCAGGCTGTCGCCACTTTCGGAGACGGCAGCTTCGGTGCGGTGCTGCCTATCTCTGCACCGGCGACGGCGCCCACGCCCACTTGGTTGACAGTGCTGTCCGTTCTCGTCGCACTCCTCGTTCTTTCCCTCAGCATCCGACCCGCAGCCAACATGCTCTCGCCGCGGCAGGTGATGAACACGTCCTTCGATCCGTTGCACCTCGTCAATACCTACGGCGCCTTCGGCTCCGTCACGACGACCCGACACCAGCTCGTGATTGAGGGTACACAGGCCACGGATCCGGCGGAGTCGGACTGGCACGAGTACGAGACGAAGGGCCAACCCGTGCGGACGAACGAGCGCCCGCCACAGTGGGCACCCTACCACCTTCGATTAGACTGGCAGCTCTGGTTCGCCGCGATGCAACCACGGCCGGGCGCGCGCCAGCGCTGGCTGTACACGCTACTCGAGACACTCCTGGAGGGCGACACCGGGACGGAGTCGCTATTCCGGACTGTCCCGTTCGATGAACCACCGACGAGGATTCGGGTTGTACGCTACCGGTACCGGTACACGACGCCCGAAGAGCGCACGGAGACCGGCGATTGGTGGTATCGCGAGCGTCTCGGGACCTACGTCGAGTCGGTCACGTCCAAGGCGCTCGAAGCGAGACGCGTCGGCCGGCGGCAGCGGCGATTCTAACCGGTGACGGTAGCCTGAGGCCGGATCGTTTTTGATAGATGGTCATGGACCGGCTCCGGCACGTGCTCGATCGCCGAGTCGCCCGGATCCGTCGCGTCGAGCCATTCGTCCGCCGGATCGTCGCCGGAGGCCTCGCCCTGGTGGTGGGGCTCTGGCTCGTCGATCTCGGACTCCGAGGCAGTCTGCCCTGGTTCAGCGGTGTTGGTCTGGTCGCCGTAGGTGTACTCTCGCTCGCGTGGGGGATCTGGAGCCAGGTAGAGGTCTGAGCCCGCTTAGTCGAGCGGATGACGGTCGTAGACCTCGTCGGCGACGGTGTCTAAGTGACCCTCGTTCGGGCCGCCGGCGATCGTCAGCAGCCGGGCGTCCCGGAGGTGTCGTTCGACGTGGCGTTCGGTCGTGTAGCCGATCCCGCCGTGGAGCTGGAGGGCATCGTTGGCGTTGTCGATAGCCGCCTCCGTCGCGTGAACCTTTGCAAGGCTGAGTTCCCTGGTCGCATCGCCCGTACGCTCGGCTACCTCGGCGGCCCGTAGCGTGAGTAGCCGGGCGGCGTCGACGCGTTCGGCCATCTTCGCGACGTCCCAGCGGACGCCCTGGAAGTTGGAGACCGGCCCGCCGAACTGCTCCCGCTCGCTCGTCTCCGCGACCGCCTCCTCTAGGCAGGCTCGCGCGATGCCGACGCCGCGGGCTGGGAGGTTCACGCCGGTGTTCACTTCGCCCCGCTGGACGTACGCCTCCCCCACCTCACCGACGCGGTCGGCGTCCGGCACTCGGACGGCCGAGAGTGATGCTTTCGGCGACTTGACCGTCCGTGCACCAAGCGTCTCCCAGACGGTCTCTACCTCGTACGCGTCCGTCGGCACAAGGAACGCGGTGATGTTGTGGGGTGCGGCCTCATTGTCGCCGGTTTTCGCATAGGTCAGGACTACGTCGGCCTGCTCGAAGTTCGTGATCCAGCGCTTGTGACCGTGGAGCACCCACTCGTCACCGTCGCGGCTCGCTGTAGTCTCCATCCTCAGTTTGTCGCTGCCCGCGTTCTTCTCGCTGAGCCCGAGGGCGCCAACCGTCTCGAACCGCGCCATCTCGGGGAGGATACGCGAGCGCAGGGCGTCGTCGGCGAACCGGTCGACGACGGTCGCCACGCCGATGTGTAGCGCGAGCGCGCTCGCGACGGGCATCAGCGCCGCCGACAGCTCCTCGATGACGATGGCGAGTTCGGGCAGGCCGTGGCCCATTCCGCCCGCCGATTCGGGGAGCGTCAGCCCGGCGTATCCACGGTCGCCGATTTCCTCGAGGATCTCCGTCGGGTGTTCCTCTCGGCGGTCGAGGTCGATCGCCTGAGGTTTGATCGTCGACTGGGCGAATTCGCGCGTCTCGTCCCTGAGAGATCGCTGGGTATCGGTGAGCTGAAAGTTCATGAGCGATCGGTCGTGGTCGGTATTGCTGCCGCCTGTGATACTCTCCCGCCACCCTCCTAAACGTTCGGTAGCATGCCCGGACGGTCGACATGG
>CAYUFG010000073.1:0-10176 GCA_964443815.1 uncultured Halobacteriales archaeon
AGCTAAGCCGACCAGAGGACGGGCGGGATTTCCTCGAGCAGGTCGCTCGCGACCAGCCCGTAGCCCAGCTCGTCGACGACTGCCTCCCCAGCTCGGCCGTTGGCGTAAGCGGAAATGGCGCCGGCGTGAATCGGTTCCTGGTGGACGAGCATCGCCCCCGCGAGGCCGGCAAGGACGTCGCCGGTCCCGCCGACGGTCATACCGGGATTGCCCGTCGCACTGACGCGCGTCGTCTCGCCGTCGGAGACGACATCCCGCGGTCCCTTGACGAGGAGCGCATGACCGAGATCCGCCGCGAAGTCGGCGACTAGGTCGCGGCGCTCGCGCCAGTCCGCCGCGGTTCGACCCCCCATGTCGACCAGTTCTCCCTGGTGGGGGGTACAGAGGAGCGTGGCGTCCGTCTCAACGTTCGGAACCACTCGGAGAGCGTCCGCGTCGACGACCGCTCGGCTGTCGTAGGCCGCGAGCAAGCCTTCGACAGCCTCTAACGTGTCCGCGTCGTCGCCGAGTCCCGGACCGAGAACGACGACGTCGTGGCCTGCCGCCAGTTCCATGATCGGCCCGACGTCCTGGGGCGTCAGCTTGTAGCCGTCAATCTGGCGGACGATGAGGTCTTCGCTGTAGCCCTGAATTTCGTGGGCGACTGCGGCCGGACAGGCCACCCGCACGAGGTCCGCGCCCCCGCGCAGCGCGGCCTGAGCGGCGAGCGCCGGAGCGCCGGCATAAGGGCCTCCGCCGACGACGAGTACCTCGCCGTGTTCGCCCTTGTGACTCTGCGGGTCGCGGGATAACCGTAACAGGTCACCCCGCTCGACACGCGTCTCCGCCGCCTGGGGGATACCGATGTCCACGACGTCGACGGTTGCGTCGAGGCTCTCGAGGCCGGGTTTTGTGTCGTGGAACGTGACGACTCGGTCAGCTTCGACGGCCGTGGCTGCGAGGTCACCCGTCTCGGCGTCGAGGCCAGACGGGACATCGACCGAAACGATCTGTGCATCGGCCTCGTTCATCGCACGGGCTGCTGTCAACTCCGGTTCCCGGAGGTCGCCACTGATGCCGGTACCCAGCATGCCGTCGACAATGAGCTCTGGTTCCCCCAGGTCGACCTCCGACGAGTCCCGTACGATGGTGGTCTCGGCGTCGACAAGCGCGTCCCAGTTCTCGCGGGCGATATCGGTTCGGATCGCCGCCGGCCGGCCTAGTAGGGACGTCCTGACGTGGTAGTCGTCGAGAAACCGGGCGGCGACGAATGCGTCGCCTCCATTATTACCACGGCCGGCGACGACGTGTACGGCCGCGCCGGGGTCGGTGAGTTCGCGGACGGCCTCGGCGATGGCGTTCCCACTCGACTCCATGAGTTGCTTTCGAGAGACCCCAAGCGCCGCGGCGTTGGCGTCGACGACGGCCATCTCCGAGCCACGCAGCATAGGCTCTCGTTCGACCGCCCCCGAAATAACTGTGGGGCTACCTCTCGATGTGCGCCTCGGCCGTGAACGATTCGTCCCCGGAGTCGCTCACGGTGAACTGAAATCGGTAACCACGGGTCGTCCCGCCCGGCAGTTCCACCTCCTGCCGTTGCGTCCCGGTCTCCGCCCCGCTGGCCCGGAAGAGCGTCGCGACCAGCGTCCCCCGGTGTCGGTCGACGTCTGTATTCTCCACTGTCACCTGAACACCCACCTCTTCGGGATAATCGTACCAGCCGTCGCCGTCGCGGTAGAGCGTCAGCACGTCGATGGCGTACAGGCCTGGTTCCTCGTCGTCCTCGTCAGAACACCCCGCGAGCGCTGTGGCGCCGGCGACGCCGAACAGGAGCGCTCTTCGGGAGTAGTGCATTGTGTCGAACCTTCGTGTGGGCGGGTTTGAGCGTGTCGAGACGGCCTCACCGACGGATGCGGAAGCCATCGACTCCCGTGGGGTCCTCGTAGGTTACGTCGACGTCCTTGACGACAGCGGCCTCGCTGCCCTCGTGACAGAACCCGATCATCGACTCGACGGCTTGCTCCGGCCCCTCAAACACCGCCTCGACGCGGCCGTCGTCGAGGTTCTGTACCCAGCCGTCGACGCCGACGTCCTCGGCCGTCTCCCGCGTCGTCGCGCGGAAGTACACACCTTGCACGCGGCCGGAGACGAGGACGTGTGCCCGGATTAGATCCGACATAGGTGCCGGTCCGGCCTCTCCGCTCAAAAGTCTCCGCCCGAAGGTTTTTGCGCACGTCGGGCGAGGCTGTTCGTGACAATGAGTGACGTGATACTCCCGGGTGGCGACGAGGATGGCACCGACGAGGCCGACTTCGCTCGGCGGCCGGACTCGCTCGACGGCGCCCGAATCGCGTACGTGGACTGGGGCAAACCCAACGGCGAGGCCTTTTACGACGAACTGCGCGAGCGGCTGTTCGATCACCACGGCGTCGCGGCGGTCGACTACTACGTGAAACCCTCGCCCTCCAGTCCGATGCCGAAGGATGTCGAGACGGCGATACTCGAGTCGGATCCCGACGGGGTTATCCTCGCCATCGCTGACTGTGGCTCCTGCAACTCGTCGTCAGTGGTGGACAACATCACGCTCGAGCGGGCAGGGATCCCAGCCGTCCAGGTCATCACCGACGAGTTCATCGACCTTAACCGACAGATCAGGGAGGGGAAGGGGTACGACGAACTCCCGATTGTGACGGTCCCACACCCGACTCGGTTCCTCGAGCGGGACAAAGTGGCGGCGATGGCCGAGGACGTCCTCGGTGAGGTCACGGGCCTGTTGACGGGCGATCGCCCGCTGGTCAGGACATAGATGGCCGACGCCGAAGCCCTTTACGAGCAGCTCTGTGAGAGCGATCAGTCCGACGGCCTGCCGGTCATCCCGCCGACAGACGACCGAATCGACGCGGCGCTGTCTCACAGCCACCGGGATGCCGACGAGGTCATCTTCGCCATCCCGACGAGTTTTGCCGATCTGACCGTCGAGTCGCTTGCGAGCTGTGCGGTCATGGCGGGATGCAAACCCGAGTACTTCCCGGTGGTCCTCGCCGCGGCAGACGCCATGGCCGAGTGGGAGAACCTCGAAGCGGTCAAGGCGACGACAGGCGGATACGACACCGCGATCATCGTCAACGGACCGATCCGCGAAGAATTGGACATCAACTGTGGGACTGGCTTGTTCGGTCCGGGGTTCCGTGCGAACGCGACAATTGGTCGATCGATGAGTCTGGCCTTCCTCACGGTCGGTGGGGTCTATCCCGACCTAGGGACGAAGGCAACCCATACGTTCCCCGGGCGATACACCTTCTGCTTCGGCGAGCGCGAGTCCACGACCGATTGGGCGCCGCTCCATGCCGACCTCGCCGGCATGGATCCAGATGAGAACGCCGTGACAGTCGTGACGGCCCACGCCCCCCACCTGCTATCCGAGGGAGCCGCCACCCGGAAGGGCGTCGAGGAGGTGGCAAAGGTCCTCGGCCACGGTGCGGCAGCCCCAGGAACGGCCGGCGCCGCGGACCCGGGCGAGATCGTGTTCGTGCTCGGACAGGATCACGCAGGACGGCTGGCTGAGGACTTGACAAAGCGTGAGGCCAAGGAGTTGCTCTACGAACACTGCACACTGCCCTACAGTGAGGAGCGGATGCTCGGGGAGCCCGATGACGCCCTGATCGTCACGGCGGGCGGCATCGGTAACAACTCCATGGCGATCCACACGATGACCTTCGCCGGCAACGAGGCAGTGACGCGGCGGATCGTCCGGGACTGAGGTGTCAGGCTGTCGACTCGGCGCTCAGGCCCGCTCGCCTATAATGGAAGATGTACGTCTGGGCATATCCGGCATAGGGGCCGAGGTAGTCACGGAGCGCTTCGGACGTCTCGGCGTAGGACTCCCCCTCGAGATCCGGGTAGTACTCCGCGACCGTTCGCTTGATCCATGTGTCGAGGGGCACGGCCGACAGTTCGTCTAGGCCGAACAAGAGGACGCAGTCGGCAACCTTCTCGCCGACTCCCACGAAGCTGGTGAGAAACTCACGAGCTGCTTCGTACGGTCGGTCCGCGGCGTCGGCTGGGTTGCACTCATCGTCGGCGACCATCCGGGCCGTCTCCTGTACGTAGGGCGCACGGTAGCCAAGGCCGAGGTCGCGCAATTCGGCTTCGGTCGCGGCGGCAAGTTGCTCGGGCGTCGGAAACGCGTGGATCTTCTCGCCGTCAAACGCCAGTTCGGCCCCGAGCGCCGTCCTGAGTGACTGTTGCATCTCGAAGATGCGCTCCACGCGCATCTGCGTCGAGCAGATGAACGATATCAGGGTGGGAAACGCCGGCTCGCGGACGATACGCATCCCCCAGGAGGCAGCGAACGCCGCTTCCACAAGGTCGTCGGGGGGTGTGGCTTCCCGGATCGCGTGCAGGTCGTCGTCGAGACCGAGCCGTCGGCGCAGGACCGGCGCCGCGTCTCCGGTGGCTCGCCAGTGTAGATCGTCGCCAGCCTGCTCGACTTCGACAACCATCGCTTCGCCGTCGGTGCAATCGGTCGTCCGGTACGTCGCGCCGTCCGCGCCGTCGGCGTAAGTGTTCCCGTCG
The DNA here is from genome assembly GCA_964443815.1 of uncultured Halobacteriales archaeon. GTDB lineage: Archaea > Halobacteriota > Halobacteria > Halobacteriales > Haloarculaceae > CAYLJD01. Next base: position 4,555 of record CAYUFG010000073.1, read on the forward strand.
GTTCGCCACCAGAGATACGACTGTCCGCTCTCGACAGTCGCTCGGAGGTCGAGACCGCCGGGAATGGTCGATAGGTCGAACTCGCCGCGTTCCACGCTCACTGGTCCGTCCCGCCGGGTCTTGCCTCTTGTGGGCCGAACCTTCATGGTGATTGCCGGCGTAGCGCGTGGTATGGATTGTCGTGTGGTGGTGGAGGCCGCCGTGCCGGTCTACGACGTCGGCAACACCGACGAGGCGGTCCGGATCGCGATCTCGAAGACGGGGGAAATGCTGAACCCGGACCTCAACTACGTAGAGATCGATATGGCCGAACGGGCGTGTCCCCACTGTGGCGAGTCCCGGGACCCAGCGTTCATCGCTGCCGACGAGAGTCTGGTGGCGCTGAACCTCGAAATGACCGTGTTCAACGTTGAGCGAGAGAAGCACGCCTCGCGCATCGCCCGTAAGGAGATCGGTCAGCGTCTCGATAACATCCCGCTCGAAGTCGTCGAGATCGAGATACTTGAGGAAGAGGACGAACAAGCGGAGGAGGAGTCTAGTGACGAAACCCCGGTCGTCGAGACCGGCGAGGGTGACTCGGAAGTCGACGACGGCGACGACGTTCTCCCGGAGTTTGAGGAGCTGCTCGACGAGTAGCAGCGGCTTTTCGTCGGGCGGTTCCTGAGAAGCGTCGACGACGACTCAGTCGGCGGCAGCGGAGACCGGCTCGGTCTCCTCGACGGTCATCTCGCCAGTGATCCCATGGGCGAGCGCGAACACGGCGGCTTTGTGATCGGTTTTTGACTTGTGGATCGACGTCGGTTGGACGCCCAGCGTGGCGTACTCGTCGTGGTCGATTACGTCCCCGGTCTCCTGCTCGTAATGGCTCTGTACCTGCGCAAGGAGGCCGTGGAGATGAATCAGCTCTTGCTTCTTCATAATCACCCGGTCCTACTAACCGGAGGGTTATAGTATTACTCTGAGGACCGTTACCATGGGTCCGGCGAATACCCGCCTCAGCCGGTCTGCCGTGGGTGTGACGGTTCCACACGGTCACTCGCGGACCCTGACCACCCCCTCCCGAAAGATTCTGTGGTTCGGAATGATGTACTCGCTTTCCTCGTTTTCCACCCTCGTGACGAACATGTCGATTTCCTGGACGATGCCCGACCGGTCGCCGATGCGGACCTCGTCACCGATGGTGTACGGTTCGTTCAACAGCAGGAAGACGCCGGCGGCACCCGCGGCGAGGAAATCCCTGAGTGCGAGGCCACCAAGGACGACCAACCCGAAGCTGTAGGCAGCGAGCAGAATCAGTAGCGCCGCGGTCGCGACACCGATTTGGGCGAGCGCCACGAGCGCCGCGATGTATAAGATGCTGTACTTGACGAGCCATGGCAAGATTTCGGCCTCCGGCAGCTTGATGCTTCGGAGCCGCTCGCTAACCTCGAGCCTGGCCTTGTCGCCTCCAATTGAGCCGATGATGAGCGCGAGGGCCGCGATGAACAGTCTCGGCAGGTAGCCCGTGATCTGTGACCAGAACGCCTGTACTTCGAGCAGCTGTGCCAACTGCAGCGCGAGCACTACCATCCCGACGTAGACGAACAACGCTGCCAGTTGGGCGACGATGCCCGTCGTGGACGTGCCGAGGCCCCTCGCGGTGCGTTCGAAAGGGGTGCCCTCGACGGCCTCGGGAACGCCGACCCGCGAGAGGAGGCGGTGGGTCCACCGCCAGACAGCGTAGGCGACAAGTAACCCGACGATCAGGACCGCGATCGAGAGCACGAAGGCGGCCTCCTCGGAGAAGAGACTGCGGACGAATTCAGGCCAATCGGCCACAGGCATCAGTACTCCTCCGGATCGAGTTCGAGGATCAGTTCGCCGCCTTTGAAGGCCCGGACGATACCGTCGCTCTCCGAGAGCACGATCGCGGTCGCGTTGGTGTCGCGCGTGACCGCCGCGGCGGCCATGTGGCGGGCGCCCAGGCCCTTCGGGATGTCGACGCCCTCGGCAGAGGGCTCGAGGTATCGGTATGCCGAGACGATCTTGCCGGAGTCCGAGATGACGAAGGCGCCGTCGAGCCGGGAGAACTCCTTGAGCATCACGTTCACGATCGGATCGCCCACGTGGACGTGTGACTTTTCGAAGGGGTTGTACGATAGCGGCCGGGACTTGTTCATCACCTTACCCGCGTCGCCGACGACGAACAGGGCACCGACGGGCTTGCCTTTCTGGCCTTTCTTTCCCAGCTCGATCGCCACTTCGAAGACATCGCGGATGACTGCGGGTTCGGCCCGCGAGTTGACGAACAGGTCGTAGACGCCGCTACGGGCAAAGCGATCCGCGCGGACGCGCATGACCGCATCGAGTTCGGAGTCGAACACCGACGCGACGCAGAGCACCGAGTCCTCCTCGTCAAGAAAGCCCTGCTCATGGGCGCCTTCGAGGCCGAATCGGACCCGTGCGTTGACGTCGACAAAGTCGAGGGGCAGCTCGACGAACCTCTCAGCATCGACGGTGTTCTCGGGCGCTACGACCACGAGATGGATGTCCGCCCCGACGAACCGTTCGTGGGCCGAGCCGCTCGGGGAAAAGAGGAACACCGCATCAACATCGGCGACAAGGTCGTCGGTGAAGTCCGTCAACTCGCTCATTGTCCTATCATTTCATCCGACAGGAAAAAGCGTTTCGGCAGAGTCGACGGCTCCAGTATGGCACATTTCGCGGGTTCGACCCCCGGAAGGGGTGTTTCATCCGGGCCCGGTCCAGGTAGTCCCAACGCGTTATACGTCCACAACTTGACTGGTTCGAGGTCACGTCTCCAAAAGCCGGTCGAACGCACCCGTCGCCGCGTGGAGGTGTGCGTAGATACCGAGTGTCTCGTACTCGAGGAGTCCATCACGACCGTCTGCGATGCCGTCCCCCCGCTCGACCTCGAATGTGAGCTTGGCGTCGGTCCCGAGGGACGCGCTCGAATAGTGGAACTCGTGACCGCGGTACGTCGTCCCGGAGCTGGCAATCGGTGACTCGTGGGTGGCCCGTAGTTCAACGTGATCCAGGGCCTGGTATCGGTCGTGCATCCTCACGTCCGCGGGCAGCACGCCGGCCATCTCGTGGGTGTCGCCAGCTGCCGTCGTCAGCGTTTCCGAGAGCGCAATTAGGCCACCGCACTCGCCGACAATCGGTGTTCCTGAAGCGGCTTCGTCGGCTAGCGCTTCCATCGTCGGACTTTCGGTCAGCGCCTCGGCCTCGAGTTCGGGGTACCCGCCAGGAAGGTAGAATGCGTCGGCGTCGGGGAGCGGATCCCCCGAAACCGGGGAGAACGTCCGGAGGGTGCCGAACGCGTCGAGGCGTTCGCGCGTGGCCGGATAGACGAACCGGAATGCGTCGTCCCGTGCGATGGCGACCGTCGACGATCCGCAAGGAGCGTCGGTCTCCGGATTCTGTGGGGGTGCTGGATCGTCGACGAGGGCGAGTATCCGGTCAGTGTTGATCGTGGCCGCAGCGTCCTCGAGGGCGTCCCCGGCGACGCGTGCTTCCTCAGCATCCAGGAGTCCAAGGTGCCGTTCGGGCACCTCGAGTCGGTCGTCCGGTGCGATTCGACCGATGAACGTCATATCATCAGGAAGGGCCTCCCGGATTCCGCGTTCGTGACGACCGCCGTGAGTCTGTTGGGCGATCACGCCTCGAACGTCGATGTCGCGGCCGGCCGTCACGGCGTAGTCCCGGAACCCCTGGGCGGTCGCGGCGACGCTCTCCATGCCCGCGCTGCCGTCGACCACGAGGACGACGGGCAGGTCGAGCGCCTCGGCGACCATCGCCGTGCTCGAGGCGTCCCCGTCGTACAGTCCCATGACGCCCTCGACGACGCACACGTCGCCCTGGCCGCGGTGGTAATTCCGCCGAAGGCCTTCGTCGCCAAGCAGCCAGCAGTCGAGCGTCCGTGAGGGGCGGTTGGCCACGGCGGCGTGGTGGCTCGGGTCGATGAAGTCCGGGCCAGCCTTCGCCGGCTGGACCGACCGTCCGGCGGATTGCAGGGCGTGGATTACCGCAAGCGTCGCAACGGTCTTGCCTACCCCGGAACGTGTGCCGGCGACGACGACGCCCTTCACGATGGATCACCCGCCGGCGCACCGGCGATCAGCTCCTTCGTCAAACCCACCGTCCGCTCCCGGAGAACCGCCATCGGGATGTCCGCGGCCGCGACGAGTGAGAGTGCGGCTCCCATGCCGACGCCTTCCTTGGCTTCGCCGCGCGAGTACGCGTTCGTGGCCGGGTGGTCGACGCGGTCGAATCCGGGATCCGTGAGCGTCACGTCGACGTCGAACCTGTCAGAGAGGCCCGCGAGGTCGGCGCAGGGGTCATCGTTCACGAAATTCGTCGTCGCGAGATCGAGGGACGTTTCGATTCCCTGGTGACGGAGACAGGCAGCGACGGCGAGGAGTTGCGTCCCGCCGGCGAGCGTGAGAGGGGTGTCGGTTTCGATCGCACCGCGAGCGGAGCCCATGATCGCGGCCAGTACGGGATCGCCGACGGCTTCGATGGCGGCGAGTGGATCGCCAGCCGCGTCACCGGGAGCGAGGTTGCTCGCAGCGAGTGCTGTATCGACAACATCACGTTTGCGGCCGACCGGGTTCGTCGGGAGCGACGACGACACGGCGGCCGGCTCACCGAGGGCCTCGAGTACCGCCATCGCCGTGGTCGTACCGCCTGGAATCGTCTCGGCGAGGAATAAGTGTTCGTCGCAGCGAAGGGAGCGGGCCGTCGATCGGGCTCGCTCGAATATCGTCCGAGCGTCGGGGAGGGCTCTACCCTCACGGATGTCCCCGCCGGGTTCGGCACCGAGGTCGACGGTGGCTGAGGCAGTCGGTGAACGGAGACCGGCGTCAAGGACGGTCAGTCGGAAGCCGAGAAGTACCCGCGCAGCCCGCGTTACAACGGCCGGCGTGGGACAGCCGCTCGGACTTACCGGGACGACCGATTGACGGACAGGTCGGCCGAAGGCCAGGATATCCGCGTCGGCGCTCGGCGTATGCGCTCGCAGCGCAGGGTCGGCACCGGCGGCGCTCAGCCCCTCGATGGCCGCCGTCTCCGTCGTCCCCGCCACGAGTACGAACCGCATCGTGGTTGGATTCGTGCAAGTGCACTTTAACTCGCCGGTGGGGGTCCGGTACGAGAGTCAGCAACCATCCGGTCACACCGGCCACGCGTTCCACCCAAAGCATTCGTCGAGACTATCGCTAAGCCCGAAATTTCGGCCCGCAGCGGTCACTCCATTCCCTGTTTACCGTGATCCGAAAAGAATGCCCAGGGGTTTGGTCGTGGGTTGAATCCGACGAATAGCGAGACGAGACGCTGCGGTAGCTCGGCCTGGGAGGCCTACGATTCCCGGTAGCGTCCCTCAACGAGATCGCCAGGAGGGAACCAAGTCTGTCCCGTGTCCAATGCAGTGACAGAGGGTCGATGGCGCGGCCCGTTGTCCGTTGGGCTCGACGCCAACGATACTGAGACTGGTCACGCACCGCCAGTGGGACGACCACGAGTGGACGCCAGTCGTCACGGAGACACCGGGAACACTCGGATCGATCGACCAACGGGGACTGAGCGAACCATCACGCTCCACCGGTCGGCCACCGGCTCTGT
>CAYUFG010000074.1:0-9993 GCA_964443815.1 uncultured Halobacteriales archaeon
GACGACTACATCACGATCGTCTCCTTCGACTCCGAGGCCGAGTTCGTCATGCGGCCGACGCAGTGGGGGAATACGAGCCGCGAGGCAGCAATGACGGCCATAGACCGCCTCACCGCGGGCGGTGGCACGGACATGTTCGACGGACTCGAAACCGCCGGCGAGGCTCTCCGTTCGATTGGTCTCCGTGACGAAGACGCCGTCCGGCGGATTCTCCTCTTGTCGGACGGGAAAGACAATACCCACGAACCAGTCGACTTCGAGGAACTCGCGGAAGACCTCGACGGGATGGGGGTCAGGATCCGCTCGGCGGGCATCGGTGAGGACTATAACCAGGACACGATCCGGACCCTGGGGACCACGGCCAGGGGCGAGTGGACGCACCTCGAGGCAGCCGGTGACATTGAGGCGTTCTTCGGCGACGCCGTCGAGGCCGCCAACGACGTCGTCGCGACGGACGCCCAGCTAGAGATAGACGTCGCACCGGGTGTCGAAATCACCGACGTCCACCGCGCGCTGCCACAGGCACAGCGAGTGGACCCGGAGTGGCAAGATAACGTCGCGACCGTCAAGCTCCCAGACCTGACCGAGCGTGAACACCAACGGATTACGATGAAGGTACACGCGCCCAGCATGGACGGCAGCGGGTCCGAGCACCACATCCTCGCTGATCTGACGCTCACCGCCAGGGGTGCCGAGACGACCGGCGCGCTCACTGTGGAGTATACTGACGACAACGAGCAACTCGCCCGGAACCGTGAGCAGGTCGACCTCGACCATCGCCAGACGGTCGTCAGCACGGAGTTGGGGCGGGGGAACGTCGAGGCGGCGGAGACGTACGTCGAGAAGATGACCCGCATCCACGGCGCTGACACGAAAGCCGTCCAGGAGGCTGAACGCCAGACGCAGCTTGTCAAGGAGGGTGGCCGGGCCGAGCGCAATCGGGCCACGAAGATCGTCGCCGATGACGAGGCCGGCCGGACGTGACTGGTGAACCGTGACAGCGGCGCCACAGTCCGGCGACCTCATCGCCGACCGCTACCAGGTGGAACTCGTCGCCGGGGAGGGCGGCTTCTCGATCGCGTATCGCGCGTTCGACCGACAGACCGGCGAGACTGTCGTAGTCAAATACCCAAATTACGAGGGGTCGGCGAACGATCCCGACGTGATCGACGAGTACCTCCGCAAGGAGGCTGAGGCGCTCCGGCAAATCGAGGCCGCCGGCGGGCACACGAACGTGATGTCTCTGTACGAGGACGCGACCCACGAGGACCCCCCGCGACTCGTCGTCGAGTACGTCGACGGCTACGAACTCGATGAGGCCATCGACGAGGCCGGGCCGCTCGAGAGTAGCGAGGACGTCCGACGGATCGGCGTCGCCCTCTCGGAAGCGATGAGCTTCCTCCACGAACACGAGATAGTGTACCGCGACCTCAAACCGGATAACGTCGTCGTCACCGAACGGGATGGCGAGGTAACCCCCGTACTGATAGACTTCAACACGGCAACAGCCTTCGCCGAGGGTGAGGCCGCAGACGGCTCCACTACCATCCTCGGGCCATACAAGCCCCGCGAGGTGGCCGACGCCGACCGCTCGGCGGACCGCCAGGGGCCCTGGTCCGACGTGTACTCCGTCGGGAAGATCCTCTTGTTCTTGCTCAAGGGTAGCGTCCCCCGCAAGGACGGCGTCGATCCCCGGGACTTTGGCGCGGACTGCGAGCCCTATTTGGGCGAAATCGTCGCGCGGGCGACCCGAGCAGATCCAGACGAGCGGTATCCGAACGCCACTGTGATGATGCAGGTCCTCGAAACGAGGGATCCGACACCTCCGCCCGCAGGGACGGTGACGTACCTACCCACTGGCGAGACGTACACTGTCTACCCGGGCGACACCGTCGGCCGCCGGCACGCGGAGGGTCCCACGCCGTCGATACCGCTCGAAGATGAGGAGGAGTACATATCGACCGTGCAGATCCAGTTCGAACTGGACGACCGCGGAAAGTGGCGCGTCCGGGACCGCAGTCTCAATGGCACATACGTCCAGGCAGGGGAGGGTTGGCAGCGGGTTCTGAGCGAGGCGGGACGTGACCGGCTCACCGACCTGGGTGAGGATCCGACGGACCGGAACGGCGAGACTCCGCCGACGACCTACCCGGTCGAGGACGGCGACGTGATCGCGCTCGTGCATCCGAGTTATGGGGCAGCCATGCGCTTCGAGGAGGACTGAGCCATGGAGTACGCAACTGCCTATGACGTCGGCGACTTGAAACGTGACGAAGGCATCAACGAGGACAGCGTGGCCGTGGCCGTCATCGAGGACGGTCACCGCGAGGGACTGGCAGGGCAAGACGACTGCGCCACCCGCGGGGCGGTTGCCTTCGCACTCGCGGACGGCGCCGGGGGACACGATGCCGGCGACGTCGCCTCGTACATCGCCTCGACGGTCGTTGTCGAGGAACTGGCAGGAAAGGCCGCTAGGTGGGCACGGAGCGACCCCGGGGCCTTCGACGTCTCACTCGATACGCCGGTGCCGGACGGCCCGACAGCGGTCTCAGTCCAGTCGGCCGTCGACGGGGCGATCCAAATGGCCCACCGGGACGTTCTCAGGTACGCGACGGACGCGGACGCGGCCGCCCTGTCGACCGTCGTCGCCGGCGTGGCGGTCGACGGCGAACTCCACTACGGCTGGGTCGGCGACAGCCGAGCGTACGTCTGTAACGCGGTCCACGAGACGGTCGAGCAGGTAACCAAGGACCACTCGGTCGTGACAGAACTCGTGGACGCCGGCGATATCGACGATGTCGAGGCGCGGGTCCACCCGCGGGGCAACGAGATCACGAACGCCGTCGGGGGCCACCCCGGGGACCCGATCGAGGAGGCGACCGTCCCGGTCGAGACTCACACGATCCCGCTGTACGCAGAGGACGTCGTCCTCGTGACGAGCGACGGACTGATCGACGCCCAAACGGACGCACCGGACCTGCACGACCGCTACACGAACGGCGAGACGGAGGCAGTGGACGTCCGCGAGGCGGTCGTAACCGACGACGAGATCGGTTCGACCGTCTTTGCTGCCAAGACGCTCGACGCGGCCGCCGAGGCGCTGATCACCCTCGGTAACGAGCGCGGCGGCAAAGACAACCTCTCGACGCTTCTGGTTCGCGATTCGACGCTTCCCTCGACGCCCGGGAAACCGGCGCTCCCGGTTCGGGCGATCGACCCGGGCGGGCCCGTCGAAGACCGTGAGACCGTGATCGTTCCCGAGGAGTAGGCCCGATACGGGGCAAACAGTTTTACTCGTTCCCCGAGACTTGTCGGAACGGGATGACCGAATCGACAAGTGAGCGCGTCGAGTGCCCCATCTGTGGAGAGGGCTTCGACCCGACGGCGGCGGGCGGCTGGTGTACGAATTCGGAGTGTGGCGAGTGGCAGTACCTCGGCGACGAGGTACCGGAGCCGGACGATTCGGCTCACCCCGATCCGTCCTCGAACGACGAGGCGGTCGAGCCGGGTCCCGAAGCCAACCCGGGCGACGAGTGGATCGAGCCCTCGACCGATGCCGAGCCGACGCAGGAGACCGTCTCAAGTAGCGACGAAGCGGCGGCCGCGGGCCCGGAGGGTGTCAGCGCGGCCGCCGAGACAGACTCCGAGCCGAGCTCCACCGACGAAGCCGGGGACGAGGAGTTGACTCTGGAATTCGGCACAGCGCCGGGGGGCGGGGGTGACGAGTCGGCCGAAGACAAGGAGTCCGTGGACGATGAGATGACGGCCGAACCCGACGACGTATCGACGGAAGACCGGGAGTCCGCGGCGAAGGTCTGTCCGGAGTGTGGGGCGGACGTGGCACCTGCTGATGCGTTCTGTGCCGCGTGCGGCGCCGAGCTCGAGACGGCGAGCGCCCCTGCGTCCTCGCCACAGGACGATACCCCGGAGCGGCTGGTGCTAACCGCCCGCGGTCAGGAAGTGCCTGTCTCCCCGGACCAGACGGTGGGCCGCGAGATCCGCCGGATCGTCACCGACGCCGGCGGCGACGAAGAAGATGCCGTCCTGATCCACCGGGAGCACGTCCGGTTCGTCAGAGAGGACGGCCAGTTCTTCGTCGTGGACCTGGGCGACAACCCAACCGAACTGAACGGCAACCGGCTCTCAAAGGGGGACCGTGAGGCGGTCGAACCGGGCGACCAACTCGCGCTGTCGGACGTGGTCACGCTGTCGGTCGAGCGACCCTGACCCGGTCGCGGCACCCTTCCCACACGCATGGACACAGTCGGCGACGACGCCTGGAAGTCGGTGCGGCTCACCTGGGAGGTCGAGCGGTGGCTCCCGATCGGGATTCCGGTCGCGGTACTGGCGTTCGGCCTCTGGGTAGGTTTGACGGGTGCGGCAGTGGGATTCCTCGCGGAACTCGTCGTCGGCCCGGCGACGATCGAGCCGTGGACGAGGGCCACCGACGTCGTGGCGGGTGTCCTGTTTCTCTGCTGGGTTGTCGCCCCCGCGGCGGTCGGGACCTGGCTCGTCAGGGATCGTCTCACGACCGTTCGGGGGACGCTCGAGATCGGCTATCGGCTGCGCCACCCGACCCTCTTGCTCCTACCCCCGCTCGTCGTGCTCACGACCGGTGCCCTGGCGTTGATCGGCCTCGGAACGCTCTCCACGTCGGTGCTCGCACTCCTCCTTGCGGGGTCGCTCTGGTTTCAACTCCGCACCATCGCATTCTCATACCGGGTATTCGCCTTCTCGATGCCGGTACTACCCTACGCGATGACGATGCTCACTGCTGGCCTCTTCGCCGTCGGCACGCTCGTCGCCGGGGTTCGACTCGCCGGGCGGGGTGTGCTGGTCGAGGCGGTCGCCACCGCGTTCGCGGTTCGGATCGGCAGCCCTGCGCCGGCGACGATCGTCGTCGGTACTGTCGACCTCGCAGGTATCAGCGTCCCGGCGCTTGCCGCGACACTTGTCGGCGTCCCGGTGGCACTAAGCGGTGCCTACATCGTGGTCCAGGTGGCGGCCGGACTGGTTGCACGCCTGATCAAACCGACGACCCGCCGGCCGGAGTTGCGGTCCGGGCAGCGGTATCCCGAGTTCGCCCGGCCGACGACCACCGTCGCGCCGTCGGGACCGGAGCGTTCGTCGGCGGGTACGTCGACGGATGACGACGGGCCACGGGGTGTGGATGGACCAGCAACGGACGATTCTGCCACCGAACCGGCTTCCGACGCCGGGTCGGACGACTCGGCGCCTGACGAACCCGATGTGGATCCGGATGTGAGCAACACCCGGGTGTTCACCGCTGGCGAGGACGCACCTTCGGTGTCCCCGACGACCGTGGACCCGGACGACGACTGTCCGGCGTGTGGGACCACGGTCGACCCGGAGTCGGTGTCGGGGACCTGCCCCCACTGCGGAGCGGACCTCTAGGCCGCGTCGGTGAGCGCGTCGATGGCGTCGGGGTTCTCGATCGACGAGAGGTCGCCGACCTCCTCGCCGGTGTAGGTCGCCTGGATGATGCGCCGGACGATCTTCCCGCTCTGGGTCACGGGGAACTCGTCGACGAACAGGACCTCGCGGGGGCGGAAGGGTTTGCCCAGTTCCTCGCCGACCTGTGCCTGTAACTCCGCCCGTAGATCGTCGCTCGGCTCGAAGCCGGGCTCGAGAATGACGTAGGTGACGACTGCCGTGCCGGTCGTGTCGTCGGGCACACCCACCGCCGCCGCGGCGTTGACCGCTTCGTGTTCGATGAGGGCACCCTCGACTTCGGCCGGACCGACCTTCCGACCGGCGACGTTGAGAACGTCGTCGGATCGGCCGTGGAGGAACCAGAAGCCGTCGTCGTCCTTCTGTGCCCAGTCACCGTGGTCCCACATGTCCTCGAAGCGGGCCCAGTACTCCTCGAGGTAGCGATCGTCACCCTGCCAGAGCGACTTCGTCATCGATGGACACGAGGACTTGCAGACGAGGTAACCCCGCTCGTTCGTGTCGGCGATCGACTCGCCGCGGGCGTTAACGATGTCGACGTCCATGCCTAGTGCCGGCGCGGCGAGGGTACAGGGCTTGAGTGAGTGGACCGGCGAGGGCTGGAGGAAGCACCCGAAGATCTCCGTGCCGCCGGAGATGTTCATGATCGGCGTATCACCGCCGCCGATCTCCTCGTAAAACCACAGCCAGGATTCGGGGTCCCATGGCTCGCCCGTCGAGCCGAGGATCCGCAGCGAGGAGAGGTCGTGGCCCTCGACCCACTCGTCGCCGTGCTCGCGCAGGGCCCGGATGGCCGTCGGAGAAATTGCGAACATCGACAGGTTGTGCCGGTCGATCATCTTCCAGAAACGATCAGGCTTCGGGTGGTCCGGCGCGCCCTCGTACATGAAGACCGTGCCGCCGAAGGCGTGATTGCCGATGAGCGTCCATGGCCCCATCATCCAGCCGATATCTGACACCCAGAAGAACCGGTCCTCGTCCTTGTGGTCCATCGCGAAGTAGACCTCCTTCGACGGCTGGACGAGCCCGCCCGCGTGCGTATGGACGATTCCCTTCGGTTCACCGGTCGTGCCGGACGAGTACAGCAACATTGACTCGGCGTCGCTGGGAAGCGACTTCGTCTCGTACGTGTCCTCCTGGGTGGCGACGGCGTCCTCCCACCACTCGTCGCGACCATCGTTCCATTCGATGTCCAACCCGAGGCGGTCGTACACGATGGTGTGTTCGACGTGACCGGCCTGTTCAATGGCTTCATCCCCGGCTTCTTTCAGCGGGATCTCGTCACCACGGCGGTAGAACCCGTCGCCGGTGAAAAGCACTCGACACTCGGCGTCGCCGATGCGCGTCGCCGTCGCGTCGACCCCGAAGCCAGAGAAGATGGGCACTGCGATGGCGCCGACCTTGAAGCACCCGTAAAGGATCGAGATGACCTCCGGGACCATGGGCATGTACAGGCCGACGGTGTCGCCCGTCTCGACACCGCGTTCCTCGAGCGCGTTTGCCACCTGGTTGGCCTCCCGGTGGAGTTCGTGGAAGGTCTGCTCGCGCACCTCGCCGTCCTCCCCCTCCCAGATACAGGAGACCTTGTTGCGGACGGGGTTGTCCGGCTCCGCGTGGCGATCGACCACGTTGTGTGCGATGTTGAGTTCTCCGCCGACGTACCAGTCGGTGAACTGAGGGCCGTCGGTCGCGTCCCTGACCTGGTCGTACTCCTCGTAGAACTCGAGGCCCAGGTAGTCGACCACGTCGTCCCAGAACCACTCGAGTCCCGAGTCCGGCACACCTTCGACCTCCTCGACGGTCCGCCGATGTAGTTCCTCGTAGGTGTCGATGTCGTATGCTTCCATGAACTGGTAGACGTTGCTGTTCTCGACGACCTCCCGTGAAGGCTCGTACACGACGTCGTCGATCTCTTCGAGGGATGACATGGCCGGGACTTGGACGCAATCCCCTATGTAACTTGGTGGAACCTGAATCGGAGCCGGGAAGCTACCTAGTCTAGAATGTCCGTGTCATCGAGGTATCGCTGAACGTACGGGTGCATCCAGGGCTCCACGGCGTCGACGAACCGATAGTCGGTGTGCTGGTCGTCGAGCGTGATCTCCGGCTCAGCCTGGTGGGGCCTCGCGTGGAACGGCACGTTGACAGTATGGCGACTGGGTGCTTTCTCACTCCCGCGCCAGAAGTGGGCATACGGGCCGTAGTCCGCGACGAGGTCGACCGTAACCCCCAACTCCTCGTCCGCGACCCGCCTGGCGGCGGCCACGAGCGACTCGCCCTTATAGAGTCTACCGCCCGGCCAGAACCACACCCGCGGATGGTTCACACGTTTCGCCAGCAGGACGCCCCGCTCGGTCTCCAGGACGACTTCCACACAGACCTGTGGCACGTGTCTGACGATATCCTCGTACGTGTCGTCCGAGAGCCAGCCGTCATGAACCTGCATCTCATCGAAGGGGTCCGTAGGCTCGTCCATGGAGAGGGCTGCTTCCGTCGCCGACAAAACGGTGGCGTTCGGCTGACCTGGGGTCAGAGGACATCTCGGTGCCACACCGTCGCGGCGTCGTACGAACGCTTTTGGCCGCGGGTGACAAACCTCGCCACATGTACGTCCGGGACGCCCGCAACCGCGACGAGGCCTGGTTGCTCGAGCACATCGAGGCCATGGGGCTCGACGAGACCGCCTTCCGCTCCCGGGACTACGTCATTGCGATGGACGAGGCCGATAACGACCGCGCTGGCTTCGGCCGCGTCCGGATTCACAAGACCGACGACGGCGAGCTGTGTGAGTTGACCTCCATCGGCGTCCTCGAAAATTGGCGCGGACAAGGCGTCGGCGCCCACGTCATCGAGCGGCTGATCCAGACCGCCGGCGACGAGGGTTTCGACGTGGTCTATTCGCTGACTGGCGAGACGGACTACCTCGCACAGTTCGGCTTCGAACCCATCGAAGTCGCCCAACTGCCTGACAGGTTACGTGAGCGCCTCGAGGAGAAACAAGCAAACTTGGAGCCAGATGCAGTCCCGATGCAGATCGGCCCGGCGGAGTTCACGATGCCCCGACGATTCAGGCAGGCGTTCAAAGGCGCCGAGCCCGACGACGGCGAGACCGAGCCAGAAGAAGGGCCGGAGGATTTTGGAATCGATCCCGAGAAGGCCACCTACAAGTACGATACCGGCCGGTGATTTCGCTCACACCTCGAGCCTGGACCCGCTCCCGAGAACGTTGTGAGGAATTCGCAGGTGGCCTCGGCGTCCGACAGCTCCCGTGGGTGCCATCTGAGTAAGTATCGATTCGACCACTCCACGTCGCCGAGACGGAACTAGGTCCCGTTACCAGCGTCGAGCCGGGCGCTCCGGACGGGCCGCCAGGCATTGCCGGCCTCGCCGCGGACGGCAGTGCCATCGAGCGGCAGCGGAACGGCAAAGTTGCGGCGTTCCGGGCCCAATGTCAACGAGGTACGGCCGATCGAGGCGAACGAGCGAGATCGGGTTGTTCGCCTGGGGTCGAGGTTCGCCGTCGTTCAGCACTGCCACTGCACTGTGGTCGACGTCGTCCTCAACCGTCCCAGCCGCCCGCCGAAGAGATCGGTGAGTTCGTCGCAGCACCTCTCTGCTGATCGACCACGATTGTCCGGGAGGGGGTGGTCGAGATTCTCGCCCGTCCCTGCTCCTTTGTCGAAGGGATGCACGGTGATTGTGAACGTCTCGAACGGTGTGCACGTGGGCGGACAGTAGGTGGACAAGCCCATCGAGTGACGGATCAGGCCAGGTTGATTCGGTACCGAGCCGTTCGAGATACCGAGCCGTCACCATAAACGTCGATGAGTGGCGAGGACCAAATTCGGACGGCTACCCGAGCGTCGGATTGAAGCGTAACGGGACGCGACTACTAGTAAGAACTATGTTCGACGATGCGGAGCTTGAGGCGATTAGATCGGCCAAGGCCGACTGGGAGGCCGACACCCTCGAGCCTACCCTGTCACGGTTCGGCGAGCGGCGTGAGTCGTTCGAGACGGACACCGAGGGACTGGCCGTGGAACCGATCTACACGCCCGAGCACGTCGCGGAGTTCGACTACGAGTCCGAGCTGGGGTTTCCCGGCGAGGAGCCTTACACCCGAGGCGTCTATCCGACAATGTACCGCGGCCGGCTCTGGACTATGCGCCAGTACGCCGGGATGGGCACGGCCGAGGAGACTAACGAGCGGTTTCGGTACCTCCTCGACCAGGGACAGACCGGCCTATCGATGGCGTTTGACCTGCCCACACAGATGGGCTACAGTTCCGACGACCCGCTCGCGGCTGGCGAGGTGGGGAAAGCCGGTGTCGCCATCGACTCGCTCCGGGATATGGAGACGGTCTTCGACGGCATCCCGCTTAACGAGGTCTCCACGTCGATGACGATCAATGCCCCGGCCAGCGTTCTGCTCGCGATGTACATCGCCGTCGGCGACCGCCAAGGGGTCGACCGCGAGGAGCTCCGGGGGACCATCCAGAACGACGTGCTCAAGGAGTACAT
>CAYUFG010000075.1:0-9798 GCA_964443815.1 uncultured Halobacteriales archaeon
TGGGAGGATGTCAAAGGTATTTACGCCGACCGGGCAACCGGGCGGCATATGTCAGTCACGCTCGATCGCGATCCCGACCGTCAACACGTCGCCCACCTTCGCGTCGACGCGAACGATCTCAACCTGTTCACCGCGGACCTCGCCCGGGAATTCCACGAGACCGTCGCGTCGACTCCAGCCGAAGTGTCGGTCCTCACGATTGCCGCCCCACAGCCAACCGACGACGTCCGTGGCCTGAGCGCGGGGTTGAATCTGGAGTGGGCGCAGGACCTCTCCCCCCACGAGGGCCACGATCTCCTGCAGGAATTCTACGACGCCATCGAGGCGGTTCGCGATCTAGACGCCGTCGCCATCTGTGGCTGTGGCGACTACACGCTTGGGGTCGCATTCGAACTTGCGGCAGCGTGCGAGTTTCGCATCGCGACGGCGGACGCGAACCTCGGCCTGCCCGAGGTCGACATCGGCCTCCCGACGGTCATCCAGGGCGGGCTCGTGCTCGACCTGGTGGGTCGGGGCGTGGCGAACGAACTGATCTACACCGCCGAGACGATTTCTGGCGAGCGAGCTCGCGAACTCGGCGTCGCGACGCGGGCACCCGCGGCCGAAGACTACGTCGAGACGTTCGACAAATTCGTCGACATCATGGCCGCGAAAAGTCCGGCGGTCCTCGCCCAGCAGAAGCGCGTCCTCCGGCGATGTCGGTCGAACGGCCTCGAGGCAGGTATGGAAGCCAGCATCGGTGACGCGGGCCGAGCCTTCGGCGACCACGCCCAGCGCGAGGGCATGACGGCCTTCCTGGAGGACCGCGAACCGGAGTGGGAGTAGCGCTCAGTCCGCCGAACCGAGCGCGTCGGCAAGGTGCGCTGATAGATCGTCGACCGCCTCTCGGCCCTCGTCGATGTGCTCGAAGAGGCTGACGAAGGCGTGGATCTGGCCATCGTAGTGGAGGTGGTCCGTCGGAACGCTGGCAGCTTCAAGCCGACGGACGTAGGCTACTCCCTCGTCCCGTAGCGGATCGAACTCAGCCGTGAGAACGGTCGCGCTCGGTAGATCCGAGAGGTCCCGTGCCCTGAGTGGGAACGCGTAGTCGTTGCCGAAGTGCGCCGGCGAGTCGAGGTACTGATCGTAATAGTACTCCACACTGGACATCTCGAGTAGGTAGCCCTCGCCGTTCTCGTCGTAGGAGTCGAACCAGTTTAGCTTCGGCGGGTTGACCGCCGGATAGATCAATAGCTGGTGGGCGATATCGGGGCCGTCCCGGTCGCGGGCGGCAAGTGCGACGGCCGCCGCGAGATTGCCACCGCCGCTGTCACCGCCGATTGCCACGCGGTCCGAGTCGACCAGTAGGTCGTCAGCGTTGTCGGTCACCCACTTCGTCGCCGTATAGCAGTCCTCGAAACCGGCAGGGAAAGGGTGTTCCGGCGACAGGCGATAGCCCACC
Source organism: uncultured Halobacteriales archaeon (assembly GCA_964443815.1). Classification (GTDB taxonomy): domain Archaea; phylum Halobacteriota; class Halobacteria; order Halobacteriales; family Haloarculaceae; genus CAYLJD01. Next base: position 1,442 of record CAYUFG010000075.1, read on the forward strand.
GAGACGACCGTGCATCCGGCCTGGCTGCAGAGAAGCCGGCAGAGGCCATCGTAGCCGTCGATCGACCCTCGGAGCCAGCCGCCGCCGTGGAAGAACACCAGCGCCGGGTGGGGCGGGTCGCCCTCGGGGGAGTAGATGCGGACCGGCAGCGGCCCAGCCGGGCCGCTGACTTCGAAGTTGCGGACGCCGGCGACCGGTTCGGGGTCGTCGACCGCGAACAGTTCGTCGAGCAGTCGCCTGGCATTCTCGACCGAGAGCGTCGACGCCGGCGGGGCGATGCTTGCGTCGACGCCTTGGAGAAAGGCGTCGGTTTGCGGGTCGAGGGCTGGATCGCGGTCTGGCATGGGATCGGATTGTCGCGACTCGATGTTATATCTGTCCTGAGTCTGGCGTGATTCGGCAGGACTCGGGATGAGAAACGTGTAACCTACAGATTGTAACTCCCCACCCAAAATATACGAAAACCGATAAAGGTTCAGACCACACGGTCGGGACGAGCCAAACCACCAATCGAAATCCGCGGTCCTCAGGGGAGGAACTGACGATCGGCTCCTGGCGGGTCGGGCAAATCCGGCGTCAGCTTATGAACTTGTTATCCCGCCAGTTCACGCCGCCTTCGCCTTCGTCCTCCGCGGGGTCCTCGGTGACCGTGATGGAGGCGGGGCGATCCTCACCGTCGACGATCTGAAACGCCTGAAGTTCGTCGTCGACGGCGGCGATGGCCGTGAGTGTCCCCTTCTCCGAGATGCGCGCGACGTCACAGAGGACGCGAAACATGGGGTACTGCAACGCCGTGTTCTGGAGGACCGTCTCGCGGTCGCCCTTGAAGCAAGCGTACTCGACGAGTTCGGACTCGAGTTCCTCCTCCTCGTCGTCAAAGGCGCCCCACTGGGGACCGCCGCCGGTGCGGGGCGGCGGGCCGTTGCCCTGCTGCATCTCCTCCGGCGGGTCCTCGTAAACCCGGTTCTCGGTGACGCTCGCTTTCAGCTGCGCCGAGGGGGTGTACTTGCTGATGGACTCGTCCGTCGGCACAGCGCTGATGATGAGGGTGTTGTTCCGGCGGGTGATGTCGATCTCGGCGATCTCATCCGGGAGGTCGGGGTCCTCGAAGTGGTCGTAGAGCTCCTCGAGGGGCAGTTCCAGGGTCGAGTGGAGTCTGTAAACGCGGCTGGACATGGGTTTCCTGTGGAACGCCGGTCCGACGCGGACCGCCGTCGGTCGTCAGGCGGAGGTAGGAGGTCCACGCATATAGGGGCTATCCTTCGCCGTGACGATTCCCGCCGACCCACCGGACAATATAGGGCGGTCGAGTCGCTAGGTCATCCCGATGACAGCGGACCACGACGTTCAGGTCGCCGTCGTCGGTGGTGGCCCGGCCGGTCTCACTGCCGCACTGTACACGTCACGACTCGGCTTCGAGACGGTTCTCGTCGACCGCGGTGGCGGCAGAGCGGCGATGATGCAGGACACCCACAACGTGATCGGCGTCACCGAGGACGTCAGCGGGAACGAGTTCCTCGCGACGGCCCTGGAACAAGTCAGGGACTACGGCGCGGCGCACGTTCGCGACTACATCGAGGAGGCTGAACGCACAGATGACGGCCGCCTGCGACTCGAGGGCGGGGATGTCACCGTCCTCGCCGACAAGGTCGTCATCGCGACGGGCTTCTCGGACGGCGGGCCTGACCCGCCAGTCCCGCGAACCGGCCGCGGACTCCACTACTGTCTGCACTGTGACGCCTACATGTTCGTCGATGCGCCGGTGTACGTGATGGGCCACGGCAACAGTGCCGCGTACGTCGCGATGATCATGCTCAACTTCACTGGCGAGGTGGACCTCCTACTGAACGGCGACGAGCCGACCTGGGACGACGACGTGGGCGAGCAGTTACGGGCGCATCCGGTCGACATCGTCGATGTCGAGGTGACCGGTGTCGAGAACGACGACGACGGATGGCTCGAAGCCCTCGAGTTCGCCGACGGCACCCGGCGCGAGTACCGTGGTGGGTTCGCCATGTACGGGTCGAAGTACAACACGGAGCTCGCGGAGCAACTCGGGTGTGACCGCACCGACAGCGGCGAAATCGCGGTCGATGACCACGGGCGGACGAGCGTCGACGACGTCCTCGCGGTCGGCGACGTCACCCCGGGCCACAACCAGATCCCCGTGGCGATGGGCGAGGGCGCGCGGGCGGGAATCGCCGTGTACTACGATCTGAGGACGTTCCCGATGGACCTCGACGAGATCGAAGCCCGCGGCGGCATCGACGCCGCGGACGCGCCCGGGCTTGACCCGTCGGTACGCGAGGTCGCTCGGCAGCACAAATCGAACGTCGCTGTCTCCGGGCAGTCACCCGCGGACGATTGATTAGCGCTCCCCATCGACAATCGCCAACGCGCGGTCTAGGGCCGCCAGCCCGGCGATCGTCTCCTCGGCCGGTTCGGATTCCTCACGGAGGTCAACGTGTTCCAGAACCGCCGCGACTTCGTCATAGGCAAACGCTAGTTGCGCCGCTCGAGCCTCCCTCGTTCCACTGGCCACCACTCCCCCTGCCATCGCTCGTCACGGTCGGGCACGTCGGGACAAAATGTGCGCCCCTCAGTCGTCCGCGCGGGCCGCCTCGGGGCCCTCGGCTTCCACATTCCCCTCGATGCTCGGCGGGTACGCGCCGCGGTCGATGATCAGGTCCGACTGGGGCCGAGCCATACACGTCAGCGCGTAGCGCTCCCGCTCGGCGTCCGTCAGCCCCCGCGCGGCCGGCTGGGTCACCTCACCCTCGATGATCTCCGCGGAGCAGGCCAGGCACATCCCCACCCGACAAGAATACTCCTGGGCGAGACCCTCCTCGAGACACCTCGAGAGGATCGTCTCCGTGTCGGCGACGGTGATAACCTCGTCGCGTCCGGTGAATTCGACGGTGTATTCGGGCATTGGCCGTGATTCGGCGGGCGCGGACTAAACCCTTCCCCACGGTCGTGGTGAAAGAGTTTTGCCCCTCGGGGCTGCAGCGCAAGCAATGCGAACCCACGACGTGGACGTGGCGATCGTCGGTGCGGGGACCGCGGGGTGTTACGCCGCTGCGACGATCGCGAGCGCGGGCTACGACGTGGCTGTCGCCGAACGGAAGGACGAGTCCGAGGCTGGCCACATCGCCTGTGGCGACGCGCTGAAGGGAGCTGACTCGTTCCCAGACGCGATTCCCAAGGAGCGGATCGAGCCAGCGATCACAAACCCCGACGTCGACCACGGTCGGTTCGAGATTCCACAACTCGACACCGTCGTCGATATCCCCGTCCCAGGCGAGCTCGCTGTCGTCGACCGCTGGGAGTATGGTCGGCGGATCATCGAGGGAGCCGAGGCAGCCGGTGCCGAGTTCCACTACGACACCGTCGTCACCGACGTCCGCCAAAACGGCCGCGTGACGGGGATCGATGCCAAGCGGAAGGGTCAGTCCATCCGGTACGAGGCCGAGGCGGTTGTCGACGCCGCGGGTGCCCTCTCGATCCTCCAGGACAAGGCCGACCTTGGCGACGCCACTTTCGATACGAACGTCACCTACTCACAGTTCTGCTCGGCTTACCGCGAGATCGTCACCGTCGACGAGCCGGTGCCCTGGGACGACGCCCTCGTCTTCAAACCGACCGAGCGGGCGGCGGGGTACCTCTGGTATTTCCCACGGACGCCGACGGAAATCAACGTCGGCCTCGGGTTCCAGATGAGTGAGGAGCCGATGCAGCTCGTCGCGGACCTCAAACGTGACTTGCGGTCCCGGCCGGAGTTCGAGGGGGCCGAGGTCACCGACAAACTCGGCGCCGCCCTGCCAACACGACGCCCTTACGATTCCGCGGTCGCACCGGGCTACGTGGCTGTCGGCGACGCGGCGGGGCACGTCAATCCCACGACCGGCGGTGGCATTGCCGGCGCCGCCTACGCGGCCACCTACGCCGCCGAGTCGATCATCGACGCGATCGAGGCCGACAAAACGGGCGACGAGGCGGCCCTCTGGGAGTACAACCGGCGCGTCATGGACCACTTCGGCGCGCGGTACGCCGCCCTCGACGTTTACAACATCTTCACGACCGCCTACGAAGTGGAAGATCTGATGGGCCTGCTGTCGGCGCTGCCGGTGACGAAGCTCTCCGAGGCGATCTACTCCGGGTCCACCAGCCTCGGGCTGTGGACGAAGCTCGAGACGGCCGTGAAAAGTGCCGGGCACTGGGACGTCATCTACGACCTCTACCGGACCAAGCAACTCGCGGACGAGCTGCTCGCGCACTACGAGGACTACCCCTCGGGGCCGGGCGAGTTCGCCGCGTGGCAATCCCGACGTGACGAACTCATGGATCGGGTGTACGCCCGGACCGGCGCGGACCCAAAGTACTAGATCGCCGGATAGCTCCCGATTCATCCCCTCCTGGCGCGAGATAAACCGTCGGTATGATTTAACAATAGGCCGTGGTATAGAGTGCCACGGGGGGCTCGATAACCCGCCGGACAGCCATGGGGGGAGACAGACGCCTGGCCGACGGAACCGGCGACCGCGGCATGACGCCAGTCGTGGGGATCGTCCTACTGGTCGCGATCACCCTGTTGCTCGCAGCCACGGTTGCGGCGTTCGCACTGGGGATCGAGGAAGACCGCCAACCGGACCCCCTACCGACGGTCGCGGTCGGTTTCGAGTACGATCGCAGTGCCGGGATGGACGACGTCCTCACGATCGTCCACAAAAGCGGAGCGTCCGTCGGAGCCGCGAGGATCGCAGTCGTGGTGGAAGATGCACAGTGTCTCGGAGGGCCAACGGACCCCGATGGTCGGTACCGCTTGGATCCGGACTTCTCGATATCGGGACCGATATCATCCGGCATGAGCGTGGACGTGGGGGGTGGAGCACCGGTAACCTGTCCAGCCGGTGAAAACCTTGATCTGAGCGCCGGAACCGTGGAGGTGGCATGGGTGTCCGAGTCCGGCTCGTCGACGCTTCTCCGGTCGTGGCACGGCCCCGATTAGCCGGCCTGGAGCCGTTCGATCGCCCCGGCAAGGGTTCCGACGCCGATTTCGAGGGTGTCCTCGTCGATGTCGAAGGTACCGGTGTGATGCCCACCGGGATGGTCAGTACCGATGCAGACGAACGAGGCCCGGCCACCCTGTTCCTGGACTCGCCGCATTAGCAACGCGGCGTCCTCACTCCCGCCGAGTGCCCCCTCGCGGTGGACCTCGGTCACGCCCGAAACGCCATTCGCCGCGGCTTCGACGGCGTCGACGACCGATTCGTCGGCGTGGGCGGTCGGCGCCTCCCCGGTGCGCTCGACGTCGACCTCGCAGTCGTGCATCCGTGCAGACGAGTGCATGATCCGGTCGGCGTGGTCGCGCATGTAAGTCATCAGTTCGGTGGTCTCACCACGGACCTCACCCTCGATGAGCGCGTGCTCGGGGACGATGTTTGTGGCCGTTCCGCCCTCGACCCGGCCGGCGTTGACACGCGTCTCGCCGTCTTCGTGTCGGGGAATACCGTACAGTCCTTGAATTGCGGCCCCGAGCGCCTGGACTGCGTTGCGACCCTCGTTCGGGCGGGCGCCGGCGTGGGCGGACTCGCCCGCGAACTCGGCACGGAACTGGCTGACCGCGAGAAAGCCCTCCATCCCCGCGACGATCTCGCCCGTCCCGTAGCCGAGACCGACGTGGACCGCAAGCAGGGCGTCGACGTCGTCGACGACGCCGCGTTCGACCATCGCTCGGGCGCCGCCGATCACCTCCTCGGACGGCTGAAATAGTACTTTGAGCGTCCCGGAAAAGTCGCCGTCTGCGAACGCCTCGAGCACCCCCAACCCGATCGTCATGTGCGCGTCGTGGCCACAGGCGTGCATGTATCCCTCGTTCTCCGACCGGAAGCCACGCGAGGCCGGCGCGTGGGCGTCGCCGTCAGACTCGCGTTGAGGCAACGCGTCGATGTCGACCCGGACGGCGATCGTCGGCCCCTCCCGATCGCCATCTATCGTTGCGACCGCACCCGTGAAGCCGCCGGCCATGCGCTCGAGCCGATCGGGGTCGGCGCCGCCATTACGGGCGCGCTCGAGCCACTCGTCGAGTGTCTCCTCGTCCGGAAGGGCGTCGCGATCCTCGGCCGCCAGGACGTCCGGCCCGTAGACCACCACGTCTACGCCGATCGACTCGCACTCGTCGACGATCCGATCTGTCGTCCAGAACTCACACCACGCCGGTTCGGGGTAGCGGTGGAAGGTCCGTCGGAGGTCGACAAGCCGATCCCGGCTCGAAGCCGTCTTCGCCATGTCCTTCCCAGCGCGCCACGGCTCTTAACGGCTACCCTTGACGACCTCAGACGACTGGAGTCGTGGGGTTTCCGCTTTCTACGTGTCACCTGCGGCCCGGACCTGCTCGATGTCGGCCGCGACGTGGACGGCGTCGGGGAAATCCCGCTGAGTGATCTCACGGGCGAAATCGTCGTGCCCGACGATCTCGACCACGCGCGTGTAGACCGTATAGTGCCACTCTTCGAAGGTCTCACCGGGGACGAGATCCACGTACTGTGGGACGCGGAGTTCGGTCGGCGGCTTCGGGTGTGGCCCCTTGAACTCGGCGCCCTTGCGGGCGGCGGCGGCCTTGATGTCCGTGACGACCGTCTCAAGCACCTGCCGATCCCCGCTCATCAGGCGGAGCGTCGTCACGAACGGCATCGACCGGGGATTCGCCGGCCGCCCTCAAAACCCCTTCCATCGGGTCCGTGACTCCGACATTCTCTTAACACACGGGCGAGTACGAGCCGATAATGATAGAGGCCACGAGCGCGGGAGCCATCCTCTTTCGCGACACGCGTGGCCAGCGGGAGTACCTCCTGCTCAAGAGTCGACCCGGGGACTGGGAGTTCCCAAAGGGCGGCGTCGAGGGCGAAGAGGAGCTCCAGCAGACGGCCATACGCGAAGTGAAAGAGGAGGCTGGAATCAGCGACTTCCGGCTCATCGACGGCTTCCGCAAAGACTACGACTACGTCTTCGAGGCGAGCGGCGACACCATCCACAAAACCGTCCACCTGTTCATCGCGCGATCCTTCGAGGCGTCGGCAGAACTGTCACACGAACACCGCGACCTGCAGTGGCGAGACTACGACCAGGCGATCAATACCATCACCCAGGACGGTCCCCGGGATATCCTCCGGGACGCCCACGACTTCCTCGACGAGCAACTCGAGGAGAGCGAGATTTGACGCAGGGATCGGTCAGTCGAACGTGTCGGGGGTGACCCGCGAGAGCCGCAGGGCGTTGCCCGTGACGCCCAGACTCATGCCCATGTCGCCGACGACCACGGCAACCGCGACGCTCACCAGCCCGATCGGCACTCCGAGCGCAAGCAAAAATTTGACGCCGAGGCTCGCCCAGATGTTCTGTCTGATCACGTCGAGGGCGGTGTGGGACAGTTCGTAGAGGTAGGGAAGCTTCCCGACGTCGTCGCCCATTAGCGCTACGTCGGCCGTTTCGAGCGCGGTGTCAGTCCCCGCCGCGCCCATCGCAATGCCAACGTCGGCCGTCGCAAGCGCGGGCGCGTCGTTGATGCCGTCGCCGACCATCGCGACGGCGCCGTACTCGCTCTGGAGCGCCTCGACCGCATCGACCTTCTCGTCGGGCAGAAGGTCCGCCCGGTAATCGTCCACGCCGACCTGCGCGGCGATCGCCCGCGCCGTGCCCTCGTTGTCGCCAGTCAGCATGGCAACATGCGAGACGCCGAGGTTCTGCAGCCGTTCGACTGCCCGGGCAGCGCCCGGGCGGACCTCGTCCGCGATCGCGAGAACCCCGACGAGTTCCTCGGCCGTACCGATGAGAACGACCGTTTTACCCTCGGCTTCGAGGGCTTCGAGCAGGTCCGCCGGCAGGGCGGCCGTGCCCGCGTACGTCCCGGCGGCCGTGCCGCCGTCGGTCGCTGTGCGGTCGAAGCCGAGTCGCTCGAACAGCGCCGGCTTGCCCGCGTAGTACGTCTCCCCATCGACATCGGCGCTGACGCCCTCCCCGGTATGGCTCTCGAAGGCCGTGGGCTCGGGCAGATCGTCGAGGCCGGCGTCCCTGGCCCGGGCGAGAATCGCCTCGGCGATCGGGTGTTCGCTCCGGCGTTCTACGGCCGCGGAGAGCCGGAGGACGTCGTCCTCGTCGCGCTCGCCGAGGGGAATGACGTCGGTCACGGCGAGTTCTCCCTTTGTGAGCGTACCAGTCTTGTCGAGCGCGACGGCGTCGACTGCCCCCATGGTCTCGAGGTGCGTCCCCCCTTTGACCAGGACGCCATTTTTTGCGGCGCTGGTGATTCCCGAGACGACCGAAACGGGCGTGGATATGACGAACGCGCAGGGACACGC
>CAYUFG010000076.1:0-9772 GCA_964443815.1 uncultured Halobacteriales archaeon
CGGTCACGGGCACCCAAGGCCCGAAGGATACCAAGCTACCCTACGGTCCCACACCAGGCAAGATGCGACACTCACGCCTAAGGATTTCGTTGCTAGCCTTCTTCCTCGAGCGCTAACCGGGCCACCAGTTGGGACGGCGACTCGTCCCGGCGGATGCCTTGCAACAATGAGAACGCGTCCGAGGGCGACAGGAAGTGTCGCGTTACCACGCGACCGAGCGGCGTCGGCTCGACCCCGTCGATGAAGTCGTACTCCAGAAGTTTGCCGAGGGCGTACTTCGTCGGGACGTCGCCGACCATCCGATCGTTGAGCCGCTTCGCGGCCGCGCCGGCGACGGTCACGTTCGCGAGCGTCTCCTCGATAGCGGCCTCCTCGTCGTACTGCATCCGGACTGGCTCGGGTTCGCCCTCGAGCAGCGTGAACGCCACCTCGTCCTCAGTGCGCTCCTGGCCATAGTGGTACGAGCCGTCGGGTTCGACAAGGAGGTAGACGGTGCCCTTGTCGTGGTAGTCCGGTCGGCCGGCCCGGCCGAGCATCTGCTCGAATTCCTGGACCGATAGCCACTCGATCCCCATCGCCAGCGAGTCAAAGATCACCTGCGAGGCAGGAAAGTCGACTCCGGCCGCGAGTGCGGCAGTCGTAACGACGGCGGCCAGATCTTGCTCGGCGAAGCGCTCCTCAACGCGACTTCGCCGGGTATTATCGAGCCCCGCATGGTAGGGCGCGGAATCGTACTCGAGTTGCCGAGAGAGCTCGTGACACCGCCGCCGGGAGTTAGTGAAGACGATCGTCTGCCCGCGGTAGCCCTTGCTGGATTTCGCATCGAAGGCTCGTTTGACGAGTTTGTCGGCGACGCGGCCTTTCTCGCGGCCGTCGACGAACGTGAGATGACGCTCGATCGGCACCGGCCGCTCCTCGAACTCGACGAGGGCTGCTTCGAGCGCCGCCGCGAGTGACTCGGGATTGCCGACGGTCGCTGATAGGTACAACCACTGGGCATCTCCCCCGCGATTCTCGGCGTAGTGTTTGAGCCGTGTGATGAGGCCGTCGAGGCGATGGCCGCGCTCCCCCTCGCCGACAGTGTGGATCTCGTCGATAGCAACCGTCCCAACATCCCCCAGACTCCGACCGACACGGAGTGCGTGATCGATGCCTTCGTAAGTTCCCACGATGACGTCTGCGCTGGGGTTGAACTCGTTCCCGCCGCCGCTCAGTCGACTCGAGCCTACCCGGAGTGTAACGTCGACCAGGTGGCCGTAGCGGCGCTGGAACTCGCCGTACTTCTGATTTGCAAGCGCGACCAGCGGCACCAAAAAGAGGAAGGTGCCACCGCCGCGGAGGGTGCGATCGATCCCCGCAAGTTCGCCGATCAGCGTCTTGCCGGTGGCCGTCGCGCTCACGACGAGTTGGTCAGTGCCTTCGAGGGCACCGCTCTGAACCGCGAGACTTTGGACCGGCAGGAGCGTCTCGAAGCGGTCCGCCACTGCCCGTTGTAGGTCGGGGTGCAGGTCCAGGTCCGCGACGTCCTGCAGGTCGATCTCGTCGACAGTCGCGCTGATTTCGTCGACTTTCGTCAGCTCCGGATCCAGCCGTCCTTCGAGTAGGTTTGTGATCCGACCGAGATCCTGTACTTCGAGCAGCAGGTCGCCCAGCCGGTCGGCGGCCGCACCGCTCAATTCCCCGCGGTAGGCGAGTTCTCGGTCGAGTTGCTCGCGGGCGCAGTCCGGACAGACCTGTCCGCCTTCGGTCTCGATCGCAGTCCCGCTCGTCAATGGCGCGTACCGCCCGTCGTTCGCGCAGAGTCGACAGGTTCGCACGGCCGTTGCCTCGAGTTGGTAGCCAGCGAGCATGGCCTGGAGCCGCTCACGGGCCCGTTTCGAGGTCTGCTCGGAGATGCGGATGCGGTCGGCCCGCCGGGCTAGCTCGACGAATCGATCGGGGCTGTGGAGCTGCTCGTCGGACCCGTCGACCACGCGCAGCCTGGCCGGCCGCGGCCCAGCGTCCGTCTCCTTGAGTTCGAGCCGGCCGTGGAACAGTCGCTCGCCCGACCGAAAGCCGGCGACGCGGAAGTCTTCGCCGTACTCGTGGAGGAAGAGCGTCTCCAGAGCGCCGGCCTGTTGCGACACGACCGACACTACGCCGCTGTGGCTATTTCAAGCGCTCGAACCGGTAGAGTCACTGCTCAGCCAACCGAATCTCGTCGTCGCCGGTCGGAACCGCGCAGATGAACGCCCCCTCGTCGTCGCCCTCGTTGCGGTACCAGTGGACGGCACCGGCGGGGATGAACAGCGAATCACCCTCGGAGACGGTGTACTCCTGGTCTTCGATGCCGACCACGTATTCGCCCGCAAGGACGTATTGTTCGTGTTCGATCTCATTCGTGTGCTTCGGGACCGACGCGCCGGCATCGAGGGTGAATCGCCGAATGGCGAGGTTGGGAGCGCCATCATTTTCGTCGATCAGGACACCCTTACTGAGGCCCTCCGCGGCGTCGACTGACTCGTAGTCGATCTCGGCGGCGCGTCGAACGAGTGGGTGGGGCTGCTGGTTACTCATGGTGGTGTGTTGGGACGGGGGTGACAAGACCCCTTGCCCGGGCCCGGGCTTAAGGTGGATCCCCACCAACGCCGACGCATGCGCGGGTTCCGGATCGGGAGCGCCTTCGGCATTCCCATAAAACTCGACATCACCTTCCTGCTGGTGCTCCCGCTGTTCGCCTGGGTCATCGGCATCCAGGTTGGCCGGTGGGCCGAACTGGTCAACGGCCTCTGGGGCGCCGGTTTCGACGGCGCCATGCTGAGTACCGGCTCGCTGCCCTGGATACTCGGCATCCTGGCCGCCGTCGGCCTATTCGTCGGCGTTGTCCTCCACGAACTTGGCCACAGCCTGGTCGCCATGCACTACGGCTTCCCTATCGAGTCGATCACGCTCTGGCTGTTCGGGGGCGTCGCCCAACTCGACGAGATGCCGGAGGACTGGCGCCAGGAACTGGTGATCGCCATCGCCGGACCCGCGGTCAGCATCGTCATCGGCGTCGCGTCATACGTCACGTTTGCCATCGTGCCGCCGTCGCCCTCGACGGTGATCGAAGCGACGCGGTTCGTCCTCAGCTACCTCGCGATCATGAACCTTGCACTCGCAGCGTTCAACCTCCTGCCGGGCTTTCCCATGGACGGCGGGCGCGTGCTCCGCGCGCTGCTCGCCCGGACCAGGCCGTACGCCCGGGCCACGCAGATCGCCGCCGAAGTCGGCAAGGGGTTCGCCATCCTGCTCGGCCTATTCGGCCTGCTCGCGGTCTTCAACCCGATCCTGATCGCCCTCGCCTTCTTCATCTACATCGGTGCCGCCGGCGAGGCCCAGCAGACCACGATGCGAGCCGCATTCGAGGGGGTTGTCGTCGAGGACATCATGACCCCGGCCGCGGACGTCCGGACCGTCGACGCCCGGACGAGCGTCGCGGATCTGATCGACCTGATGTTCCGCGAGCGACACACCGGCTATCCCGTCGAACGAGACGGTGAGATCGTCGGCTTGGTGACACTCGAGGACGCCCAGGCGGTCCGAGAGGTCGAACGGGACGCCTTCAGCATCGAGGAAGTAATGACGACTGACGTCCAGACAGTCTCCCCGGAGACGGACGTGATGACGGCCCTCGAGACGCTGGAGAACAACGACATCGGTAGACTGCTCGTCCACGACGGCGAGGAGTTCGTCGGCATCCTCACGCGGACGGACGTCATGACGGCGCTGTCTATCATCAAGACCAGCGGCCGGTACGGCGACGTGCCACGGGCCGAGGAACAACCGGAGGTCCTGCGTCCGGGACGCTGACCGGTCCCCAGTGAGAACCACGTCGATCGCCGTTGGAGGCATTCGAGGCATCACCTCATGGATCCTGCGCTCGCTCCTTCGGCGTGGAACTTCCGGGGCAAACTCCTCCCGTCGGACGTCACGCTCCTCACGTCCGTTGGTCTCGAGAAGGTCCGGGTGCGAGAATTGAACCCGCGTCTCAGCCTCCACAAGGCTGAAGGATAGTCCACTACCCTAACCCGGACACGCACTCGGTTCGTATTCGATGGCCGGAGAAATACGTTACGACTCCCCGAGCGTGGTGCTTTTGCCGGCGGACGCCGAATTGCCCACGTGGCGATCACCGACCGGATCCACGTACGTAACCACCGCCAGGTGGCCTCCCAGCTCGAGCGATCCGTCCCCCGGGGCGCCTTCAGCGGCGCGACCATGGATATCCTCTTCACCGGCGAAGGGATGGCCAAGCTCGACGATGCCACCCGCGAGCGCGTGGAGAACTTCGCCTCTGACTTCTTGGACTGTGACTGCGAGGCCAATCCCCACTGTGGCCACCCCGAGGAGAAGTTCGTCGACTACCTCCTCGAACGTCGGGCCGAAGGCCACAACCCCGAGGACATCGTGGACATCATGGGCGATGACTACCACCTGACAGCCTATCCCGGCGACGTCCGCTCCTTCCTCGAGCAGGCTATCCGGACGCTCGAAGCGGCCGAAGCTCTCGCCGAGGTGGACGGCAACCAGTCTGTCGAGACCCGTGTCCGTGAGGCCCGTCGCTCGCTCGCACGCTAACCCAACGTACGCGGCCCCGCTTCGTCGACCGTCGCAGCGAACGCTGGAAGAACCGGTAGCACCGTCTCGACGGGCCCCGTGTTGAACTCCCGGAAGGTCGACTGGAGGTCGTCGACGGTACTGTCGTCGAACCGGGGCGCCAGATCGCCGGGCGCGAGCCGCGGATCGTAGGGGACCGCGTCGACGAAGTCGGCGACGTGCCCCTCGACAGCCTCAAGGGCCTCGTCGAACCCCGATCCCTCAAACGTCGGCTCGAGGTCAGCCCACGCCCGTTCCAGGTACGACGGCCACTGTGCGAGCGTCCGGTAGATACTGGGCATCTGAGGCCCGAGGCCGTGAAAATCTCGAATTCGCTCGGTGGTCGCCGCGAGGTCGGAGGGCATCTCGTCGAGCAGCGTCGGCGACAGTCCCCGATCCCGGTCGAGATCGGCCGGACACGGCGCGGTCGACGCCCGATCGTCGGCTGCCGCGGGCGACAGGTCGTCGTGCAGCCCCCGATCCATCACCTCGAAGAACACCGCGAGTCGCGGCGCGACGACGTCGTAGGTGGCGACCTGACCGCGGAGCTCGCGGTACGCCGAAGGCGAGACTCCCACGTCGACGCGACGGTAGGTCGACACGTCGAGCGCCGACAACACGGCGTCCCGGTAGGTGACGGTCAGGCGGGCGAACGCACGCGTCTCGAAAACCGGCTTGACCTGGCCCCAGGCGTATCTGAGGAACTCCGGGTCGTTCGCCATCGTCGTCCGGAAGATCCAGTTGACGATCGGTGCCCTGAAGGTGTGTTTAATGTCGTCGTAGACCCCGCGCTGCCAGCCCGTCGCCGAATGTTCGTGGAGCTGTCGGCTCGTGTCCATACGCCCCAGTGGAGCGCAGCCCGGAAAGAACTAGACGTCCTCGAACTCGCTGCCGATCCGGTACGGTTCGGCCTCCTCGTCTCCGTCGAGCTCCTCGAGCTGGACGACGTCCTCGCCCTCGGTCTCGTCGACACGCTGGCGGAGTTCGGTCACGTATCGCTTGTGTTCCTCCAACTGCTCACGGAGGTGGTCGGCCTCCAGTTCGAGCCGCTCGTGCTCGCGGACGAAGCTCTTTGGCACCTCGACCGTCGGCGGGAACGACGCGGTGTCCTCCTCGCCGTTGACTTCGTGTTCCGGGACCACCTCGACCTGGCCGTCGTGGGCGACCAGCATGTCGACGTAGTCACGGAAGACCGCCGATAGGGAGATATCGCGCTCCTCCGCCATGTCGCGCAGGGTCTCGAACTTCTCCTGGCTGACGCGGAATGAGATGGTCTTGTTCTTGTTGCCCATCGCTGTCACCGTCGTAGGCGAGCGCCACACTTCAAGCTTCGTCAGACGTGTGGCTGTCGGCGCGAGAGCGGGGCCCACCGAACCGGCCGGCCCAGGCGAGGTACGATAGAGGGCCCCGAAGTGGGGGGTCACTTCGGGCCAATTGGCGGCCGAGAAATAAACTCGCCGGCTAGTCCGCTGCGGTTTCGGCGGCCGTTTCTGTTTCGAGACTCTCGAGGGCCTCGACGACCGCCCGCCGGTAGTTCTCGACGGGGAGGTCGTACTCCTCCTGGGCCATGGCGACGTAGTCGTCGGCGACCGCCTCGTCCTGGAACCGCTCGATTCGGTCGAGCGTTCGCTCGGCCGTCTCGACCACCCAGCGGTCTCGCGTGGCCTCGTCGACCGTCGTAATCGACTCCGGTCGGACGGAGACGTTCACGTCGCCGTCGTCGGTCTCGTAGGTGCGGGGCTTGCCTACGACTGCGACGTAGGCGGGCGGTTCCAGTTCGCGAAGCATCGCCGCCGCGTCGGGCTGGTACTGCCCGGCATACGTGAAGAACGTGTCGCCGTTGGGGTCGACGACCCGCCCCTGCCAGTACTCGTCGTCTTCGCCGACGTCCTCCGTCTCGGTCAGCGTCCCGACGAGGAATATCCGGTTGGCCCGTTGGCCGGTTGGTAACAGCACGTACACCGGCGCTCGCTCGTCGTCGGACTCCGTGAAGCTGTACGTCGCGTCGTTGAACTCGCGGGCAAGAACGCGCCGGGCGACCTCGCGGGTAGGTGCGCCCGACATCTCAGATCGACCTCGCTCTGATGAGGGCTGCGTCTGGATCGGCGGGCTCGCTCAGCCGTTCGGTCTCGTTCGCGAGCAGGTACCGTCCCATCGTCGGGCCCGTGACCCGGTAGTACCGGCCCAGCAACTCCTCTCGCATTTCGTCGGCGACAACGCCGGTATCCAGTGCGTCCATCGCCATCTCCTTCGCTTCCTCGAGTTCGATACCCGAGAGGGCTTCAGTCGCTGCCTGGTCGAAAATGGCCTCCGTCACCTCGTCGCCGTCGTCGAGGACGCCCTTGATCCGGAGGTCGAACTCGCCCTCGACCTCGCCGTGCTCGGAACACCGGCCGTTCTGGAGGACACGCGTGCAGTCCTCGTCTGGACAGCGCTTGATCAGGCCGGATCCGGACTGTATGTCGACCAGAGCGCCTTCGACGGTCTCGTCGCGGTCGCCAACCTCGACGTCCTCGTCGACGGCCTCGATGCCCGTCGTTCTGTTGAGTTTGACCGAAAAGCGACCCTGGTACTCGTCGGTGACGACGTTCGTGAGCTCGTAGACCTGCCCTTCCTCGAGGGCCGGCAGGTCGGATTTGGCCCACTTGGTGAACTTGATCGTCCCCGATTCGTCGCCCAGTAGGCCCACCTGTCCGACGGCGTCGCTACGGGGCTCCCACAGGTCGACCACCTTCGCGGTCAGGTCGATCCACTCCTCCGGCGCGTCGACGTCTGCCACCTCGACGCGGTCGTTGCTGCCGCCGGCGGCGATGTCGTCCCGCTCCATCCCTGCCTGATCGAGGTACGTGTTCGTGACGCTCCTGCGGGCCTCGTCGAGCGGCACCTTGTACTCCGAGACGAGCGTCTCGAGCCGCTCGGCGACGTCCTCGACGGTGACGTCGAGGCTGTCTGCGAACTGGTCGTGTATCTCCTCCGCGTGCGTACGCAAATCTGACTCGCTCATGGTGTGTGCTGTCTCCGCTTGTTTTCGGTGGGAGACGTACGTGGGTTGGCGCCCGATCCTATTTAACGTGTGCCGGGTCGGGCGGAAGTGAAGTCCCAAGGCCTCGCCACTCCCAGCCGACCTATGGACCGTCCCCTCGTCGCCGTCGTCCTCGCCGGCGGCACAGGCACGCGTCTGTACCCGGCAAGTCGCCCCGACCACCCCAAACAACTGCAGGCGCTCGGCCGAGACCGCTCGCTGCTTGCCGCCACCGTCGAGCGTGCGGCTTTCGCGGACGAGACGTACGTCCTCACCCGCCCCTCGCTTTCCGACGCGGTCCGAGACGAGGTTCCCGATGCCGCCGTGCTCGTCGAGCCCGAGCCGAAGGATACCGGCCCGGCATTGGTCTACGCCGCCCACCGAATCCACGAGCAGGTCGGCGATGCCGTCCTCTGTTGTCTGCCGAGCGACCACCACGTCGAGGGTGACTTCGAGAGAACCATACGGACGGCCGCCACGGTCGCGACGGAAACCGAGGGGCTGGTTACCGTCGGTGTCGAACCCGACCGGGCTGCGACCGGCTACGGCTACATCCGCCCGGGCGAAGCCCAGAACGGGTTTCGTCGGGTGACCGAGTTCGTCGAGAAACCAGACGAAACGACGGCCAAACGCTGCGTCGAAGCCGGTTACCTCTGGAACGCCGGCATGTTCGCGTGGACGCCCACGGCCGTGCTCGAGGCCGCCCGGACCTCCCCCCTGGCCCCGCTCGTGGACGCACTGGAAGCAGGCGAACCCAACCGCGGCTTCGACGGCGTCGAGTCGATTAGCGTCGACCACGCGATCCTTGAGCGGGCCGAGGACGTCTACGTCGTCCCCGCGGACTTCGAGTGGGACGACCTGGGCACCTGGGACGCACTCTGGCGGACGGCCGAGAAAGGGGCGGACGGCACCGCCCGCGTCGGCGCCACACTCGCGCTCGACACCGAGAACTGCCTGCTGGCGACCGACGGCCACGTCAGTGCTGTGGGCGTGTCGGACCTCGCCGTCGTGAGCTTCGGCGACCGAACGCTCGTGGTGCCCCGCGGCGAGACCGAGCGCGTACGCGAAGTTGTCGAACGGCTCGAGGCCGACGATTTGTATTAGCCCCGCATCGACCCGCCGTCGACCGCCAACTCGGCACCGGTTACGAAGCTCGCCCGATCGCTTGCGAGGACCGCGACGAGGTTCCCGAATTCCGCCGGGTCTCCAACCCGCCCGAGTGGGATGTCGTCGGCCCTCGCCTCGAGACCCCTCTCGTAGTCCGGTACGTCGCCTCGCTCGACGCTCTCCTGCACGAGTTCCTCGATCCGGCTCGTCTCGTGGGCGCCCGGCAGGACCGCATTAGCCCGGACCTCGGGAGCGAAATCGCGGGCCAGCGACTGAATCAGGCCGGTAACTGCCCGACGCACTGCGTTCGAGAGGACGAGGTCGTCGATCACCTGGCGGACCGACCGCGAGGTGATGGCTGTGATCGTGCCACCATCGCCGGCCCGAAGGTAGGATTCGGCCTCGCGGACCGTCCAGACCACGCTCATCACCAGCATGTCGAAGGCGCTGTACCAGTCGCCGTCCGTCACGTCGCCGAAGCCGCCGCTCGGCGGGCCGCCCGCGCTCATCACGAGGTGGTCAATGCCACCGAACGCGTCGACCGTCTCATCGACGACTCCCGTCACCTCGACGGGATCCGTCAGGTCCGCCCGGACGGCGAGCACCTCGCCGGTCCCGGCCGTCCGAAGCGTCTCCTTTGCGTCCTCGACGTGTTCGGGCGTGTATCCGCAGATTGCGACGTTCGCCCCCTCGCCGGCGAGGGCGACGGCGCTCGCCAGGCCGAGACCGCTGCTAGCGGCGGTACAGAGCGCTGCGTCACCTTCCAGTTCGAGGTCCATAGACCGTGCCGGTGTCCCGGCACCAAAAATGCCCGCGTCAGCCGCCCCAGAAGTTGTCTCGACTGCCCAATTGGGGTTGGCCGTCTGCCGCTTCTTCCTGGACCGTCTCCTCGTCCTCGGTGTCGGTGGCCGTCGTCTCCTCGTCCTCCTCGGCCGCCTCTTCAGGGTCGTCCGGCAGCCGTTCTACCTCCTCGGCGCGGGCGAAGTTCGAGCGGACCTTGATGACCTTGACCTTCGACCGCGCCGG
>CAYUFG010000077.1:0-1257 GCA_964443815.1 uncultured Halobacteriales archaeon
GCTCGCAGGCGTGGCCATCTCAACGGGCATCGCGGGTACCGGCGTGCTCGAAGCGCCAAGCGACACGGCGGCTGGTATCACCGTTCCGTTGTTCATCTACCTGTACGCCACTCTCGGAGCCCTCGGGTACATTTTCACGAAGGTTATGATGGCGAGCGACGCCCTCGGCGGTCCTGGCGGGACGGGTGACCTGGTTTCGATGGGCATGCGGATTCCGGCGGCGTGGGTCCTCGGCGCGGGGTTTTATCTCCTGCTGGTCCAGAGCGGGGCCGATCCAGTCGCCAACCCCCACCTGTTCGCAACCGTGGCGTTCCTCGTCGGCTTGTACGTGAACGTGGCGATCAAATCCCTCGGTTCGCTTGCCGACCGGATGCTGGGTCGTCGGACCCGCTCGTGACGCTCCGTCGACTCCGAACCCCGCATCACTGTCGGCCCCTTTGGATCCTGCAGGCTTATTCCTGCCCGGGCCGTGGTGTCACCTGGAATGGTTGACGTACTCGTCGTCGGCGGCGGTCCCGCCGGCCTCAGCGCGGCACTGTTCGCCGGAAAGAACGGCCTCGAGGCAACCGTCGTCGACGCCGACGATACTTGGCTGCACAGCGCGCACCTGTTCAACTACCCGGGGATCGGCTCCGTGGATGGCTCCGTCTTCCTCGAGAACCTGCGTGATCAGGTCGAGGATTTCGGGGTTGACCGCCGGCAGGGGACCGAGGTGACGGCCGTAGAGACGGACAGCGATGGATTCACGGCATCGACGGCCGACGGGGAGATCGCCTCGAACTATCTGGTGCTCGCGACGGGCGCCGACCGCGATCTCGCGGAGTCGCTCGGCTGTGCGTTCGCGGACGACGTCGTCGACGTCGACGTGACGATGGAGACCTCGGTCACGGACGCGTACGCAACGGGGGCGATGGTTCGCACCGAAGAGTGGCAAGCGGTCATCTCCGCGGGTGACGGGGCCGCTGCCGCACTCAATATCCTCACGAAGGAACGCGGCGAGCACTTCCACGACTTCGACACGCCCGACACGGCCGCCGAGACGCTGGGCTCGCTCGTTGACGAGGGGTAAGTTCGGAACTTGGGCCGGTAATCAGCCCATACTGAAGGGCATTCCAACGCATGGTCCGATGCCTCCGAACGCTCGGGGGCAGTGTGGATAGGGGGATGGCCCGGTGGTACCCGTTCTTCGCACGGGGACACCCGACCCAGGTGTCCCCTGCTCCTTCGATCCGTGGAAACGACGATTCGGCGGCCAGT
>CAYUFG010000077.1:1357-9700 GCA_964443815.1 uncultured Halobacteriales archaeon
ACTGGATCGCGGAGACCGTCACGAGCTCGACCGGCTGGGACCACCTCGAACGGCTCGTCGACGTGGACTCTCGGATGGCCGGCAGCGAGGGCGAGCGCCGAGCGGCCGAGGCGACGCGGGACGCGCTCGCAGACGTGGGTGTCCGCGACTGCCGGCTGGAGCAGTTCGACATTCAGGGGTGGACCCGCGGCTCGGCGGGCATCGAGGCGGGCGATCGACTCGAAGACTGTCTCGCGCTGCCCCGCAGCCCGGCTGGCGAGGTGGAGGGCCGGTTTGTCGACGTCGGCCACGGATTGCCAGGGGATTTCGACCGCGACCTCGAGGGTGCGATCGTCATGGCCGCCAGTGACGTCCCCGATTGGCACGACCGCTTCATCCACCGCCGCGAGAAGTACTACCGCGCCGTCGAGGCCGGCGCGGCCGGGTTCGTCTTCCGCAATCACGTTGATGGGTGTCTGGCTCCGACGGGCAGCGTCGGTACCGCGGCGGCCCCGATCGGTGCCATCCCCGCCGTCGGCGTCTCCAAGGAAGTCGGTGCGCGGTTGCGGCGGAGATCTGTCGGCGAGCGGATTCGGCTGTCCGTCGACGCCGCCGTCCACGAGGCGACCAGTCAGAACGTCCACGGCGACCTCGGACCGGACACCCAGTCGGCGGTCCTGCTGACGAGCCACGTCGACGCCCACGATATCTCCGAGGGCGCCAGCGACAACGCGGCCGGGACGGCTCTCGTCCTCGAGGTTGCCAGAGCCCTCGCCAGCCGCGAGTCGGACCTGGAAACGCGTGTCCACTGTCTGGTCTTCGGCGCCGAAGAAGTCGGCCTCGTGGGATCGAGCTACGACGCCGACCGGCGGGACCACGAGACCGTCGCGGCCGTGGTGAACAACGACGGCGTCGGTCGGGCCCGGACGCTCGAGTGCTACACCCACGGATTCGCCGAACTCGACGAGGCACTGGATGTTGTTGCCGACCGGTTCGATCACCCCATTTCGCGAACGCCAGAACTCGGCCCACACAGCGACCACTGGCCCTACGTCGCCTGGGGCGTTCCTGGCGTCTCCATCAGCAGCGACACCGGGAGCGACGACCGCGGCTGGGGCCATACCCGGGCAGACACGCTGGACAAACTCGAACCGCGGACACTCCGCGAACAGGCTCTCCTCGTTACAGAATTGGTCGTCCACCTCGCACGAGAGGACGTCACGGTCGAGCACCGCGATGCCGCGGACATCGCAGCCCAACTCGAGGCCGAAGATCTCGCCGAGGGGATGCAAGTCATCGGCGACTGGCCATAGTAACCTACCACGCTGCGGGGGCGACTGGCCGTGTCGAGGCCGCTGTACCGGAGATTCGAGGAGAATGGCCACGACCTCGGTCGTGGGGGGCGTCAAGGGTGCTCGATCACCGTACGGGCCTCGGTCCGTGAGTCGTCGTCCACCACCCTGACGTCGAACGCGACGGCCAGTACGTGGGTTTCGCCCGCGCGCTTCTGGACGACCACGCCACCCTCGGCCGCGCAGGTGCCGAACTGTCTGGCGGGCCCGCTGGGGCAGTTGTCCTCACGCCACGCCGACGCCAGCGAGGCATTATAGGTCACCTGAACGAGCGTCGTCCGCGTGAGCGCCGAGCGGTTGAGTGACTCCAATGTTGGCTGCAGGCCGTCTCGAACCGCGGTAACCGCGTCGTCCCGGTCGGTCCAGTCCGCCTTGTTGGCGGTCGCCGTCGCGTTGAGCAGTTCCCGTTCGAGCGTCCGTTCGACGTCCAGCAGGTGGTCAGACGAGGGCTCGGCCACCTCCGGATGGAAGCCGAGTTGCATGAACGCGAGCAGCATCGCCACCAATCCTACGACGATGGCGGCCGCCGCGATCAGGACCATCTGTCCGCGGTCTGCGCGGGTCACACGTACCACACTCTGATCGTCGCGGTGCCGCGTCCCGTCGTCACCGTGGCCGTCCCGGTTGTGACACTCCCGGGCAGTCGGTGCCCGAGTGCGCCATGGCGCGTCTCGAGGCGAAACATGAGGTTGGCGGGGAGGATCCGATCGACGCGGCGGCGCAGAGCGTCACGCTCCCGCTCGAAGGCCGCCGGCGAGCGCGTTAGTTCCCGTAGCCGTGACCGGTCGACGTGCCGGGGCTGCTCGTTCTGGAGAATCGTCAGCGCGTCACGGGCGTAGGCGTCGAGCTGAGCAGAGTCCGCTGCCGGCGACGCGACTCCGAATGCGAACCCCAACGTCACTGTCAACACGAGCAGGACGCCGATACCGGCCTCGAGGACCGACAGCACCGCCTGGGCTCTACCCATTCGTGACCCCCCAGCGCTCGACCGCCACCGTGAGCGTGGTCTTCTCGGTGCGTGCGGGGTAGTAGGTGATCCGGACGTCGCCAGGCTCGAGCCGACCGCTGCCATCGAACACCAGCGTGGCGGTCCGGTACCGTGGGACGTCGACGACGTAGGTACCGTTCAGGCCGGCCGCCCGGGAAAGCATTACTCGACTCCCGACCAGAACCTGGTCGATCGTCGTGTTCCCTGCAGGCGCTAGTCGGAGGGTCACGTTGGGTGTGCGCCGTGGGAGCGTGACCCGTCTGGAGGTCCGGAATGGCGGCTCGAGCGTCCGCGAGGAGCGGTTTTCGATCAGGGCGATTCGGTCGATCCGGCTTCCTTGCCTGGCACCCCCTCGGGCGACGAGCACCCGATTTCCGACGCTGACCCGGACGGCGGCGTGTGTGGGGAGTCCGTGCTCGGCGGTCAGGGTCGCGGCGTCGAGCCCTTGGAGCGCGCCGGCGTCGAGGACGTTGCCGCGTCGCGTCACTCCGGACCGGGCGCTCACCAGCGAGTCGGCGACCGCGGTAGCCGCCTGTCGCTCGAGGCTTGCCGTCCGACTCGACCGGAGCTGTTCGTCGGCAACGGTGACGGCGAAGATGGTCGTCGTGACCAGCAGGACCAGGGCGACGCCAACCGCCGGCAGTGAAGTCTGTCCCCGTGTCATCCCGGCTCAAGTTCGAGCGTTCGGTTGCCCACGTCGCCGCTGACGCTGATCCGCACAGCTCCCGCGGACACGCTTCCGTTCTGGACCTCCACGTCGGCTGGAACCGCGAGCCGCGTGGTCGCGTCGAGTGTCGTATCGGGATGTCGCAGGTGCAACCTCCGGTCGATGAGTGTGAACCGGTACGTCGAGCCGGCGATCGTCGCCGGAACCGTCACGGTCTGGGTGACGTTCGCGGTCGCTCGAGCCGCGGGCACCGCGGTCTCCACCGAGTGGGTAACGGCAGCGAGGCTGCGCTCGGCTAGCTCGTCGGCTGCGCTCGCCCGGTATTCCGGGACGACACCGCCGAACAGTGCCGCGCCGAAGCCGGAGACGAACATCGTGACCAGGCCGATAACCACGACTTTCTCGACCACTGCGGCGACGGCCCGCCTATCCATCGCCAACCTCCAGGTGCATGTCGTGGGTCACGAGGTAGCCGCGGCGGGTGCCGGGATAGGCCGCGATCACGCTCTCGAGACCGTCACCATCCCGGTCGGTCCGCGAGACGGCCGCGCCCTGGTCGTCAAAGTACCCGGCCCACGGCCTCGGCGTCGCGGTTTCGACCTCCACACGATAGGTGCCCTCGCCGAGCGCGGATCGCGTGTGGCTAACGTTCGTCCGAAGCTGTGTGCGTCCTGATCCGCTAACCGCCGCGTCGGTGGCGTTCAGGACCGCAGCCCCGATCACGAGGACGCCCTCTCCAGCGACGACTGGCGGCTCTCGAACGAACCAGGCGTTCCCGGGTCCGCCGCGGACGATGGCGCCGGATACGGCGGCCACGCGCCGGTCGCCGACGGCGAAGAGCAGGCCGCCGACCGATACGGTCGCCACGTGCGAGCCGTTCCGGTAAACTCTGAGATCCCGCGGAGCGGTCGAGAGCCGCCCCTCCCCGAATGCCACCGTGCCGACGGAGGGTCCGGTCGTCCGCACGGGTCGGAGCGCATTGTCGAAGCCGTCGGCGACGCGGTTCGCGTCCACCCGGGCAGCCTGTCCGTCGGCGACCGTTCCGAGTCCAGCGAGGATCGTCGTCAGCGCGAGCGTGGTAACGCCGAGCATGAGCGCCACACCCACAACGTGGGACTGTGCCCGGATCATGCCACCCCCAGCCCGACGAAGACGACGTATGTTATGGTCACGAGGAGGCCCGAGTGCAGGAGCGATTCGTACATCCCGCGGCTGGCCATCCCCGCGAACCAGCCACAGGCGACGACCGTCGCCTGTGTCACGAGATAGAACCGCGTTCGATCGCGGGCTGGGTCCACGGCACCGGGATCGATAGCCATCTCGGCGTTCACCTCGGTAGCGGCCGCGAGTTGCGAGAATCCGTCGAGCACCGAACTGTTTATCGCCACGACTATGCCGACCACGAGCAGCGCCGTCGTCCAGCCGACGGCGACGTAGACCATGAGTCGGGACCGCAGCGCCTTGCGCTCGTGGTACAACCGGCCGATTTCGGTCTCGAGCGTCTCGAAGACATCCTCCGTGTCGCTGCCGGCCTCGAGCGCGCCCACGACGAGCCCGATCGTCTGAGCGGCTAGGGGCGTCCCGACGCGATGGACGAACCGGTCGAGTGCGGCCGCGCGAACGTCGGCTTCCTCTTCGGGGCCGGTCGTGAGTCCGAGGTTGTACGCAAGAGCGTCGACGTCCGGCTGGAGCGCCCCGAGGTCCACCTCGGTAGCGACCCGCCTAACGGCGGCCGGAAAGGGCCGGCCGAGGCCCACGTGACCAGAAATGGCGTGGACGAAGTCTCGAATTTCCCGGTCTTTCGCGTCGTCCAACCGCGATCGCCGAACGGCAACTAACCCGACCGGAATCCCGGCACCAGCGTACGAGAGCAGGAGCGCGTTCACGCCCCCGTAGCCGAGCGACCGAAGGCCGAGAAAGAGACAGATGCCTGCTGGGAGTGCCACGACGACGGCGCTCGCAGGGTTTTCACCAGCGGTGCGGAGAATTGCCCACATACCGTCCGGCCGATCGTAACTCGGTGTGGCTTGGTCGGTCGGCCGGAGCGACGCGACTGTAGCGGCTGCGAGCCCGCCGACGGCGAGGACGAATCCGATACAACCGAGAATGATCGCCCCGCGGACCGTTGTGGTCCCGAGCGGCGTCGACACCGGGTCCGAGAGACCCGGTGCGAGCGCGCTGGCCAGGGTGAGAATCAACACACCGAGTGCGGGCACGACCAGCAGGACGACGAATAGCTCGGCGACCAGTTCGAGGTAGCCGCTCGCGCGCTCGTGCCGGCGCTGCTGGCGGTGGGACAAGAGGCGGCTCTCCATCTTGAGGTACCCTTCCAGCGAATCGCTTCCCTGGGCCCCGTGTTCGCGGAACTTCAGGAGAAAAGGCGCCAGCAGTTCGCGGGAAGGCGTCTCCCGCGCGACCATCGAGAGGCCGTCCTCGAGACTGCCGGCCAGCGAGGCGCGGTTCAGCGCCCGCCTGAAGGACTCGGCCGTCGCGCCGTAGGCCGGCTGGTCGGCGACGCGCGCGAGCATATCCCGCTGGTCGTTCGACCCCGAGGCGAGCACGCGCAGGTACCGGACGGCGCCGGGTAGCGTCCGGGCGATGTCGTCTCGCCGGGCGGTCGCTCGCCAGCGCAGGTAGACCGTGCCGCCGCGGAGTACGCCGAGCCTGGCGAGTGCACCGACGACGACACCGCCGACAACCGAGAGCTCGAGTCGACCCACGGGCAGTGCCGGTAGGCGGTTGACCAGCGGTAGCCCACGCTCCAGAAAAGCGAGGAGGCCGCCCACCAATCCGCCCGGGAGAAGTGCCACCAGCCCCACGGTGAGCAGCCCACAGCCGAGTCCGATCCCCCATCCCAGGCCGTAGACGCGAGAGAGGTAGATGTCGAATTCAGCATTGAGGCCGGCGGCACGGTACCGTTGTCGGTCCCGGTCGTGTCGTGTCTGATCCGCGTGTCTGGAGAACAACGCGTAGAGCCCCCGGTCGATCGCCCGCCAGCGTGAGTGCGTATCCATCGGGGACTCCCCTCAGTCGTCCACCGCGTTCCGGCTGCCTCCGGCGTCCGATGCGGTGCTGTCTGGGGTAGGTTTCGGCCCGGACCATCGCTGGAGTCGTTCCACCGTCGCCGCCTCGTTTGCCTCCAGGTCCGCAAGCAGATCGAACAGCGTCTCGAAGTCGCTTATCCCCTCACCGACGAGGTACTGGACGTACCGGTACTTGGCGTGGTACTCGTCAATAACGGCGTCGGTGGGTCGGTCGGTGGCCGTGGCGACGCGGTCGAAGGTGGACAAGCCGATGGCCCGGTCATCATCGCCGAGGACCTCGTCGCGGTACGCGAAGCCGAATTCACCGTCGTGAGTCCGCCAGGCGACGGTGTTCCAGTAGACGTCCGTGTCGCCCTTTGTGATCACACCACGACGGTCGTCGCCATCCAGGTTATCGAATTCAGATTCGTCCAGTAGTTCGACGACCTCGCCAACGTACCGATTGCCGTCGACGTGTCTGGGGAAGACCACGAGATCGATCTCCCGCAACAGGTACGGCGCCAGACCCCGTTCGAGGACTCGGTTTACCAGCGTCTCGACGTCGGCCGCATGGGTCGTCCCGAGCAGTCCGTGGCCGGTGTTGAGGCTCTCGGCGAAAGTGTCGAAGCTCTCGGCGGTGTTGACCTCCGCGATGACCTCGACATCGGGATTGAGGTAGTTGCACTCGGTCATGAGGTCCGCCATCGTCACACGCTTGAAGTCACTCTCGTGGTCGCGGGTGGTCAGCGAGACGCCGGTCTCGTGGGGGAGTCGAACCTCACGGGACCCCTCATCGATGGAGATCGGCCGGTCCGAGAACGGCACGAAGGGCATGTGGGCGTTCATCAACGTCGTCTTGCCCACTCCCGTTGGCCCGGAAAAGAGCACGACTGCGTGGTGTTCGTAACACAGCCAGAGCAACGCGACCAGTTCCGGTGAGATGCTGTCGCGTTGGACGAGGTCGACCGGCGTGAGCACGTCGGCGGACTGTTTCCGGATCGAGATGTGGGGGCCGTCCTCGCTGATGGTCGGAAGCGCGACCGCACAACGGATCGTCTCGTCGACTCCCGACGGCCTGAGATTCACCTTCGCACTTGGGTTTGTGGCGTTGAGTTCCGTGCCGTCGGCGGCGGCCAGCTGGGTCACGACGTTGACGAAGGACCGCTCGTCGTCGAATCTGAGGTTCGAGGGGATCCGCTCGTCGTGTCCGGTGACCGGGCGTGGGATGACCTTGATCCGTTCGCCGACGCGGTTCGCCTCGATGTCCTCGAGCATCGGATCCCTGATCGGGACCGTGAGCGTGCCGTAGCCGACGTAATCACGGAGGACGTAGTAGACCAGGTCGGACAGCCGGTCCTCGGCGTATCGCCGGTCAAGTGGCGGGACGCCGACACCATAGGCCGCCATCGCGGCTCGAATCCGGTGGCTCATGGCGTCGAGCCATGCCCCGGGATCACGACTGGAGAGCTGGCGGTCGAGGAACCGCCGGGCCCGTTCGCGGACGAACGCGGTTTCGTCCTCGATAACACCCTTGACGCCCGTTTCCCAGAGACGCTCCTTGCACTCGCGGATCAGGCCCTCGTCGCCGGGAAGCAGGTCCGGCTCTAGGACGGCGTACTTCGTCTCGAACGGGTCGCTCCCGAGTACGTTCTCCCGATAGAGGACCACTGGGATTTCGAAGTCGTGAAATCCGACGGCGTGGCGATCGATCCGCTCGCTCGCGAAGCGGTCCAGAAAGGCTGGCTCGGCCGGCAGATCGGTCTCCGCCGGCGCGTATCGCTCGGTGTGTACGACGATCCCCTCACCCTCGGCGTCGGCAACCTCGATTCGATCGTCCAGCGCGTAAGGTGTTAGCTCGCCGAAACAGGCCAGCTCCGCGAGCGCGTGGTAGTCCAGGCGGCGGTGGGCGGCGTGAGAGCACTCGACCAGGCGGTCGATGACCCGTGCGTGCTTCTCGCTGAAGCCCGCCGCCATAATCTCGAGCGCACCCTCGTGGGTTCGCGGTCGTTCCAGGTGGGCGTCGGCGAAGTGCTCCCGAACCGCATCGAGTCGCTCTTCGTCTCCTCCGGTCAGCATCGGCTCTCGCACCACGTATTGGAAGTCGGCCCCGGCCCGCGCAATCGTGACCACGACACCGGGGTGGACTGCGTACTGGGCCTGGACGTCCGGTGCGTACCAGGCCTCGGGGTCGTCCGGCGGGAGGGGTGCCGGCACGATTCCCCCCTCGTCCGGGCCCCCCTCGAGTTCGAGCCGCGATTCGGCCATGGCCCGGCCTGTCTGCGGCATCCGTGATAAAGTGTGTCGGCCGTCCAAGCGGGTATGGGCCGATTACAG
>CAYUFG010000078.1:0-9669 GCA_964443815.1 uncultured Halobacteriales archaeon
CAGCCGTCGTCCTCGACGACGTACTCCTCATCGTGGCCGACGACGACCGTAAAGTCCCGGTAGCCCTTCACGCGGTCCTCGCCGACCGCCTCGACTGCCCGGGCGCCGCGGTCCCCGTGTACGGCTGTGATCCGCTCGACCGCTTCCGGCGTGATCTCGCCGGCTTCGGCCAGCGTCTGTTCCCACTCGTCGACCGCAGTCACGACCCGATCCTTGCAGCCCCCGGACAAAACAACACCGGTGAGCTTCAATACTCGAACCCCATGCCGGCACGCACACGGCTCACGCGTGGAGGCGGCCCGGGGTGCGGCCGAATCGCGGAGGCCAGCGCACAGCCCACCATCGGGGGAGTGTGACGGCCGTTCGGACCGCTTTTCGGGCTCGGGCCCGGACCAGGGGTATGCGCGTCGAGGAAGGGGGCGTCGAGATCGAAGCCCCCGAACAGCCCGACGAGGGCGCCGGGGAGGCGGTGTTCTTCAACCCCGACCAGGAGCTGAACCGCGACGTCACGGTCGCAGTCCTGCGGGCCTACCGGGAGCGGGAGCCGCGTGCGACCTCCTACCTGGACGCGACGGCCGCGACGGGCATCCGTGGGGTTCGCGCCGCTGCCGATGGGTGGGACGTGACCTGCGCGGACACCGATCCAGACGCCGTTTCGCTGTGTGAACGCAACCTCGCCGCGAACGACGTGGACGGGACCGTCCACAAGGGCGACGCCAACCCATTGCTTCACGAGTCCGTCTTCGACGTGGTCGACCTGGACCCATTCGGCACCCCGATCCCGTTTGCCGACGCGGCGATCCGGGGGACGCGGGACCTGCTGTGTGTCACCGCGACTGATCTCGCGCCGCTATGTGGTGCGCACTTCGGTGCCGGCGTCCGACGGTACAGCGCAGTCCCGAGGAATACCGAGTATCACCCCGAGATGGGCCTGCGGGTGCTGCTCTCGGCGCTCGTGCGGACGGCGGCGCGGTACGATGTAGCGGCGACGCCGATCCTCAGTCACGCCACGCGTCACTATGTTCGGACCTATCTCGAACTCAAGCGTGGCGCCGGCGAAGCGACCGACGCGGTCGAGCGGCTCGGGTCGGTCCACCACTGTCAGCACTGTCTCCGGCGCGAGGTTGAGACAGGGCTGATTCACCATCCACCTCGATCCTGCCCCGACTGCGGGGAGGCAATCCAGACCGCGAGCCCACTCTGGCTCGGGAAGACGACCGAATCGGCGTTCGCGGACTCCGTCCACGCGGCGGTCACGGACACGTTCGACACTGCCGAGCGATCGCGGTCGCTGCTGGACACGCTGGCCGCGGAGCTTGACCGGCCCACCCACTATGACCAGCACCGACTGTGCAAGCGATGGGACCGGTCGGCGGGCCCGATGGACGAGTTCTTGGCCGAACTCCGCACCGCTGGCTTCGCCGCCTCTCGAACCCACTACGGCGGGACTACGTTCAAAACCGATGCGAGTGTCGCCGAGATTCGAGACGCGACCACCGTCGAGTAGTCACCATCACCGAACCCCGTTCAGCGCACGATCGAGGTAGCGCAGTGTCCCGGCGACGAGGCTGTACGCAGGCCGAAGGAAGTAGTTCAGCATACCAATCAGGCCACAGAGGCCCCCCAGCGCCTGGAGCTCCCCGGGCGTCGCGGTCGGCGAGAACAGGACGACCAAGCTGGCCAGAAGCACACCCGTCGGGAACACGCGGAGTGCGTCGCCGAAGCGTGACGCCTCGATCCTGGGTCGGTGTTTCACCCGCCTGACTCCGGCCTGCAGGGCGATCCCGACGGCGACGATAGCGACGACCAACGGGAACGACGCGCCGACGCCCGCTACCCCGGGTACGATCAATGCGAGACTCGCGGCGACCAGTACTGAGGTGAGTTGGGTGGCGTAGCGGGACAGCTGCTCCATACGCATCGATCGGGGGCCGCGGAGTAAGGACTTTCGAGCCCCGCGGGGGTTATGGGCCCGCGGGCGCGAAGGGGCATATGTCCGACCGACCGGGCCCCCGAGAGACGATCGTCTTGCTCGTGGGTGCCGCCCGCTCGGAGGGCCTTGGCTTCCTCGCGGCGGCCATCGCCTACTACGCCTTCGTCTCGCTGATTCCGCTCGTCATCCTCGCACTGGCGGTCGCCACGCTCCTCGGTGGCGATGCCCTCGTGGCCACGGTTACGGCCTTGCTCGCGGATGTCTTGACTGTCGAGACGCTTACGCTCCTCGAGGGAGCGTTCGAGAGCGGATCGGGTCGCGGGGGTGCGACCGCCGTCGGGCTGGTCGTCCTCGTCTGGAGCGGCCTCCGACTCTTCCGTGGCCTCCACGCCGCCTTCGCGCGCATCTACGGGACGGCTGCGACCACGTCCATGCGCAGCGAGTTCGGTGACGCTCTCACCACGCTTGGCGCCATGGCCGCTGCGGTACTCATGCTCGCTGGCGTCCTCGCCGTGCTCGGCAGCGGCGCGATCCCGGGCGGTCGGCTCGTCGCGCCGCTTGGCAGCGCGCTCCTCCTCCCGGTGGCGTTCTACCCAATGTACTACATCCTTCCGGACGTCCCCGTGGACCCTCTCGATGCGGTCCCCGGTGCCATCCTCGCTGGACTGGGGTGGACGCTGCTCGGCTGGGGCTTTGCCCTGTATACGACCTACGCTGCGACGGTCTCCATATACGGTGCCGTCGGTGTGGTACTGCTCGTGCTGACGTGGTTCTACGCCGGGGCACTGTTGGTCCTTCTCGGTGCGGTCCTGAATGCCGTCTGGGCCGGACAGGCGGATAACCGGCAACTACAACAGGATGCCGATCCAGGCCCAATCTAACTGATGAGCGGGGATCGGGACGACGTCGATGCCGTCGACACCCGCGACGTGGGCAGCGAAGTGGACAACCTCAGAGCCGACGTCGAGGAACTCCGCACCGCCCTCGAAGAGAAGACCAAGAACCGCGCCGACCTCGAATCGGACCTCCGGAGGTACGTCCGCTGGCGCCAGCGCCGCGGTCACGCCCGCGGGTGGGGCCCCTACCTTGTCCTCCTCTACGGGACCGTGATGACACTGGGGGCCTTCGTCTATCTGGACGGCGGCTGGGCAATCCTCGCCATGCTCGTCGTCTGGCTCTCCACGCTCGGCCTATACACGTTGATGGTGCTCGTGGGCTGGGCCGGGGCCGCCCTCTCCCTACCGGGCCGCATGCTCGACCGCCTCCGGTCGATTCGATGAGCCGCAACCTCGGCGTCGGATCCTGGCTCGCCGAGACGCTCGAGGTCGCCGAGCCGGTCTTTGCGCTACTCACACAGGTCGGCTCCACCTGGCTGCTCGGCACCCTAGCGGTCCTGCTGTACGCACTCGGAGACGTGTTGCCCGGCTGGGACCGACGACGCGGAGCCGCCGTGTTGGCTGCCACCATCCTGGCGATCGCACTGATCGGTTTCCTAAAGACCGCCCTTGCCCTGCCGCGGCCGCCGGGCGCCGGCACCCCCGCGTACTCCGTCCCGGGCCTATTCGGCGAGGTGTATACCTGGGCCTCGACGGCCGACGGCTTTGGCGTCCCCAGCGGTCACGCGCTCGGAGCGACGGCCGTCTACGGGACGAGCGCCGCTCTGGCCGATCGGACCCACCGACGCAGGGCGGCGGTCGCCGCGGCCGGCCTCGTCACCGTTTCCGGATTCTCACGGTTGGCTCTCGGCGTGCACCTCTTCGTTGACGTCCTCGCCGGCGTTGGGGTCGGGCTCGGGGTGGTTTGGGTCGCGACCCGGTGGGCGGACACCCCCGGTCGCACGTTCGGGCTCGCAGTTCCCGTTGCGGCGGGATGGGCAACTCTCGCCGGAGGCAGACCCGTGGCGCTCGGCGTTGCGGCCGTCTCACTCGGTGCGCTGCTCGCCTGGCACCGATTCGGCTCCCGTCTCGAAACTGCGTCCGGGATACGGGACGCCGGACCGGTGGCGGTCACGCTGCTGCTGGCCGGACTGACTCTCGCCGCCGTTGAGGCCGGGGGCGCGGTCATCGCTACAGGCGCCGGATTCGTCGGGATGGCCGCGGTCGTCGCCCTCCCGTTGGCGGTCGAGTGAACGCGGTCCTTCGACACAGTCTCCGGTGGACGGGACTCACTGCTACGAATACTGCATGTCCGCCCGAAGCCCAACCCACCGCGGTTGGCGCCGAGGGAAACGCCCACCCGAGGTCACGGTCACTGCCGGCCTGAGGCGGGGTCGTGACTGCTCCGTCGGGTGTTGGCGCATCGCGCAAAAAAGAAAGGAGACAGTCGGCTTAGAAGGTCTCGAGGTAGCGGTCGAGCTCCCACTCGGAGACCTCGACGAGGTAGTCCTTGTACTCCTGGCGCTTGGCCTCGACGAACTTCTCGCCGGTGTGTGGGCCGAGAGCGTCCATGACGACGTCGTCGGCCTCGAGGGCGTCGACAGCCTGCCCCAGGTTCTCTGGGAGCGTATCGATGCCGTACTCCTCGCGCTTGGACTCGTCGAACTCGTAGATGTTCTCCCGAACGGGGTCCGGACATTCGAGGTCGTTTTCGATGCCGTCGAGCCCAGCGTGGATCATCGTCGCGAACGCGAGGTAGGGGTTACACGACGGGTCGGGCGAGCGCAGCTCGATCCGGCTGGCGGCGGGCACGCGCGCGGCGGGCTTGCGGACCAGGGCCGAGCGGTTGACGTCGCTCCAGGCGACGTAGACCGGCGCCTCGTAGCCGGGGATGAGGCGCTTGTAGGAGTTTACCGTCGGGTTGGCGACGGCGGTGATCGCCGGCGCGTGCTCGAGGATGCCAGCGAGGAACTGCTTCGCCGTGCCGCTCAGGTTGAACTCGTCGTCGCCGTCGTGGAAGGCGTTCTCGCCGTCCTCGGTGAACAGCGACAAGTGGGTGTGCATGCCGGAGCCGTTGATCCGCGGGATTGGCTTGGGCATGAACGTGGCGTGGAGGTCGTGCTGGGCGGCGATGGCCCGGACGACCGCGCGGAAGGTCGCGACGTTGTCCGCGGTCGTGAGGATGTCGTCGTACTTGAAGTCGATCTCGTGTTGACTCTGGGCAACCTCGTGGTGGCTGGCCTCGACCTCGAAGCCCATCTTGTCGAGCCCGTAGATGATGTCGCCGCGAACGTCCTGTGCGAGGTCCTTCGGCGCGAGGTCGAAGTACCCGCCCGTGTCGGCGAACTCGGTAGTTGCCTCGCCGTCCTCGGTCTCCTTGAACAGGAAAAACTCCGGCTCTGGACCGGCGTTGACGGTGTAGCCGAGGTCGTGAGCGCGGTCGATGGCGTTCTTGAGCACGCGGCGTGGGTCGCCGGAGAAGGGTGCGTCCGTGGACGTGTCGTGGACGTCACAGATGAGCCGTGCGGTCCGAACCTCGTCCGAGTCCCGCCACGGCAGGACCGCGAAGGTCGCCGGGTCGGGCTCGAGTCGCATGTCCGATTCCTGGATCCGGACGAAGCCGTCGATGGAGGAACCGTCGAAGTAGATACCCTCCTCGAAAGCCTTCTCGGCCTGGCTCGCCGGGACGGAGACGTTCTTGACGGTGCCGAGGATGTCCGTGAACTGGAGCCGTAGGAAGTCCACGTCCTCGTCGTCGATCACCTCGAGTACTTCTTCTGCCGTATCTGGGTTGGCGCTTGTCATTTTCGACAGTCGACTTGGGGAACCCCGACCACAAAAACGCTACTATTCCATGCAATTCTCGATCAAAGACCATCTTATTGTGTATTCGTAAAATTCTAATGCGTGGCGATCCTGGCCGAAAACGATGACGTACGAAAATCTCGACCGAAAGTTGGTGAATGCACTACTCGGCGACGGCCGGGCAAGCCTCCGTAGCCTCGCGGAGGATCTCGACGTCTCCGTCACGACTGTCTCCAACCACCTCTCCGACCTCGAGGAGCAGGGGATCATCCGCGGCTACACGCCCAAGGTTGACTACGACAAGCTCGGTTACGACGTCACGGCCATCCTCCAGCTGAAGGTCGAGGGAAGTGACCTCGTCGACGTTACGGAGTCGCTATGTGAGCACAAACAGATGGTGAGCGTCTACGAGGTCACCGGCGACCACGATATCGTTGCCGTTGGCAAGTTCGCCGACACCGACGACATGAACGACCAGATCAAGTCGTTACTGAACGAACCGGCGATCAAC
This sequence comes from uncultured Halobacteriales archaeon, assembly GCA_964443815.1. Classification (GTDB taxonomy): domain Archaea; phylum Halobacteriota; class Halobacteria; order Halobacteriales; family Haloarculaceae; genus CAYLJD01. The sequence continues at coordinate 6,125 of CAYUFG010000078.1, forward strand.
GAGTCCAACACGAGCGTGGTCCTCAATCCCGCGAAGGAACACGAACAGTTCACGCTCGACCTGGCGTGAGGCGAAGCCGGTAGGCGGACAAAAACGGTCGCTTACGCCCGCCGACCGATTGATGGATGGCAAGTCTTTTGACTGACTGGCCAGTCAGTTCCGGTGTATGGCCCCCGACGTCGACGGCGAACCCCAGGCCGCGATCATGCGCGCCACCTATCGCGCGCTGTGTGCCAACGGTTACGCCGACCTCACGATGCAGGATATCGCCGACGAGGCGCCGGTGAGCAAGGGGGCGCTTCACTACCACTACGACAGCAAGCGCGGCCTGTTCGAGGCCTTCCAGTCGTACATCGCAGAACGGTTTCTGACTCGCCTCGAGGCGGCGGACAAACCGGACGCCCCGGCGGCCGATAGACTCTCTGCAGTCCTCGATGCCGCCCTGTCCCCACCCGAAACTGCCGAACTCCGTGACATCCAGCGGGCGCTACTCGAACTCAAGGCGCAGGCCCCCCACGAACCGGCGATCGCCGATGAAATCGAGACGTGGGACGACCACTTTCGCGCCCTGCTCGCGGCGATCGTGGCCGAGGGGATTGAGAACGGGGAGTTTAGACCGGACGCCGACCCCGAGAGAACCGCACGATTCGTCGCCACCGTCCTCGCGGGCGCCCAGACGCGTCAAGTGTCGGTCGACCAGTCCCCAGAGACGGCCCGGGTGCTGCTCGAAACCTACGTCGAAGACCGACTCGGCGCGGAGGTCGAATGAGGCGGCTCCGGACCGCCTTCTCACGTGTCGGCGACCTGTTCAAGGGTCCGGAGGAACTGGACCTTACCTCCGGTGGCATCGGCTGGCCACTGTTTTTTCTTTCCCTGCCTATCGTCTTTACCAACCTCTTTCAGGTGGCCTACAACCTGGCGGACACCTTTTGGCTGGGCCAGCTCAGTACCGAGGCGCTGTCTGCGATCACCTTCGGCTTCCCGATGGTCTTCCTGCTCATCTCGCTCGGCATGGGCGTCTCCGTCGCGGGGAGCGTCCTCGTCGCCCAGCACGTCGGCGCCGAAGATCGTGCGGCCGCGGAGTTCGCCGCCTCCCAGACCGTCACGTACGCGGTGGGCCTCTCCGCGCTGCTCGGGTTGGGGGGCTACCTCGTCGTCGGTGACTTTCTCGCCGCTGTCGGCGCGACCGGGGAGGTGCTCGATCTCGCGACGGCCTACATGGAGATTATCGCGCTCGGGTTGCCGCTCATGTTCGGCTTTTTCGTCTTCATCGCGCTCATGCGCGGCGCCGGAGACACCGTCACGCCGATGGTCGTCATGTTCGGGACGGTCGTGCTCAATATCGTCCTTGATCCGTTCCTCATCTTCGGCTGGGGCCCGTTCCCCGCCCTCGGCGTCGAGGGCGCAGCGATCGCGACCATCTTCTCCCGGGGCACCGCTATGGTCATCGGCCTCGGGATCATGTTCGCCGGGACGCGGGGCATCCGCATCCGCACCCGGCAGCTCGTCCCGCGGCTGTCCTATCTGCCCAGGCTTGTCCGCATCGGAGTGCCCGCCTCGGTAGAGGGAGCCGGACGTGCCATCTCCGTGAACCTCCTGCTGGTCGTCGTCGCGCCGTTCGCGGTCGCCGTCGAGGCGGCCTTCGGGGTGGGTATCCGCGTGTTCTCGCTGATCTTCATGCCCGCCATCGCTGTCGACAGGGGCGTCGAGACGATGACCGGCCAGAACGTCGGAGCCGGCAAGCCCGACCGGGCGGCGATGGCCAACCACTTCGCCGCCCGCGTCAGCTTCCTCATCCTCTCGGCGCTCGGCGTCTTCATCTTCGTTGTCGCCACAGACCTCATGCGCGTTTTCACCGACGACCCCGTCGCCGTTCGCGAGGGTGCCACATTCCTTCGGATCGTCGCGCCGACCTTCGGGCTCATCGGCGTCGTCCGCGCTTACTCCGGTGGCTTTCGCGGGACCGGCCGGACCCTCACGGCCGCAGCCATCTCCATCACGATGCTCGGCCTGATCCGCTTCCCCATCGCCGCGCTCGCCTCGAGCGGGCTGGCCCCGCCGGGGTGGGGCTTTCTCTCGACTCCCGATCCAACTGGCATCTGGATCGCCTTCCCAATCTCGAACGTGATTGCGGCCGGGCTCGCGTATTTCTGGTTCCGCCGGGGCACCTGGCGCGACGTCGATTTGACAGCGGATGGCGTCGACCACGAAGAGGGACGACCGACCGACGACTAACAGCAAGGCTGACGACAGTTGCACGCGAATACCGGCTGTGACTGATACCGACTACACCCCCGGGCTCGAGGGGATCACCGTCGCGGAGACGCGCCTCAGTCGGATCGACGGCGAGGCTGGCGAGCTGGTGATTTCGGGCTATCCGATCGACGAAATCGCCACGCGGGCGAGTTACGAGGAATCGCTGTACCTTCTGTTCGAAGACTGCCTGCCTGACGCCGAGACGCTTAGGGCCTTTCGGGCTGACCTGGCCGACCGTCGGGAAATCGGCGACGCGGTCCGGGATATCTTGCGCCGGGCCGCGGAGACGGACCAGCCTGCGATGGACGCGTTGCGGATGGGCGCCGCTACGGCTAGCCTCGACGGCGACGCCCGCGACACCGGGGCCGCGGCCAAGCGGGTCGTCGCCGTCCTCCCGACCATCGTAGCGACCTACTGGCGGTACCGCCAGGGAGAGGAACCGCTGGACCCGCGGGCCGACCTCGGCCACGCCGCCAACTACCTGTGGCTGCTGACCGGCGAGGAACCCACGGACGCCGAAACCCGCGGGCTGGAGACCTACCTGAACAGCGTCATCGACCACGGCCTCAACGCCTCGACCTTCTGTGCGCGGGTCGTCGTCTCGACGGAGTCCGACCTCGTCTCCGCGGCGACCGCCGCCGTGGGCACACTCAAGGGCCCCCTCCACGGAGGTGCGCCTGGGCCCGTCTTGGAGATGCTTCAGGACATCCACGAAACCGGCGATCCGAAGGGTTGGGTCGACGACCGGCTCGAGGCCGGCGAGCGCCTCATGGGCTTCGGCCACCGGGTCTACAGGGTGCGTGACCCGCGAGCCGCAGTGCTCCAGCGGGCCGCCGAGCGGTTCTACGACGCCGACGACGATTTCTTCCGAACGGTCATGGATTTCGAGCGCGTCGCCGTCGATGCTCTCTCCGACGAATACCCGGACCGGACGTTGGAGACGAACGTGGAGTTCTACACCGCCGCCCTGCTCCACGGCGTCGGCATCCCCAAGGAACTGTTCACCACGACGTTTGCCGTCTCACGGGCGGGCGGCTGGATGGCCCACGCCCGGGAGCAACTGTCCGACAACCGCCTGGTGCGCCCGCGCGGCCGATACGTTGGTGCCGAGGGGCGGACCTGGACACCGGTTGAGGAACGGTAGCCACCGCTCGCAGTGGAGTCGCGAAAGAAAGTTGGTCGGTCGTAGAGTGGTGCGGCAGTGATTTGGAATGGGGTGTGCCTGGCTTACATCGCGCCGCCCATGCCACCCATACCGCCCATGCCGCCCATGCCGCCGCCCATACCGC